>CAZMRE010000071.1:0-10422 GCA_964568545.1 uncultured Deferribacteres bacterium
TGCGTGAAAATATCCGATATGCCCCGACCAATAGCCGGTACAAAATCTACATTGTTGATGAAGTTCACATGCTGACCACCGAGGCGTTTAATGCGCTTCTAAAAACTCTGGAGGAGCCACCGGAACACGTTCTCTTTATTTTTGCCACAACCGAACCTCACAAGGTGCCAGCTACCATTTTGTCACGCTGTCAGCGATTTGATTTTAAGCGCATTCCACTTCAGGTGATTATCGATCAATTGAAATTGATTTGCGCGGATGAGAAAATCGAAATTGATGAGGAATCGCTTCTGGTCATTGGAAAAAAGGCCGATGGTAGCATGAGGGATGCTCAAAGCCTTTTGGATCAAATTATCTCTTTTTCAGGCACCAAGGTTGTCATTGACGATGTGCTTCAAGCCCTTGGGGTGATTCAGCAGGAGCTGTATTTTGAATTTACCGATCTCCTGAAATCCCAATCGATTCCTGGAGCACTTAATTTTATTGATGACTTCATTGCTCAAGGCTATGATATTTCAGGCTTCTTGATTGGTTTGGTGGAGCATCTTCGCAACAAGCTTTTTGTGCTGGCGACAAATTCGACCAAGCTCCTGGAGGTCTCGGAGGCATCGAAAGAGCGGTACCTGAAGGAAAAGGGCCAGTTTTCTGAAGAAGACCTGTTGCGGTTTATTCAAATTATTTCCGAAACGGAAGCGAGCCTCAAGCGGAGTGCGAATCCGCGATTGAAACTTGAAATTATGGTTGTGAAATTAATCAAAATGGATCGCTCCGTAACAATTTCCGATTTGGTGGCAAAGATTTCCAAAATAAATGCAAGCAAAAAGAACCCAGTGTTCGAAAGAGAACCGGCGAAATTACCTCAAAGAGAACCGGATTTTTTTGGCAAGACCGCTCAACCATCTACGAAAAGGACAGCCGTGCCATCACAGACGGTAACGCCCCAAAAGACGGTTCAATCGGTGGAAGCGGAAGATTCTAGCAGGCCGCCACAAAGCGGGGAAAGCGAGGAAGAAGATGAATCCTCTGCCTCGTTTGTGAGGGATGCGGCAGATGGTTATTATTCCGCACCGCTCCTTGGTCTAAGGGAAATCCAGGCCCGATGGGGGGAAATTCTGGAAACTGTTAAGCGAAAAAAAATGACACTTGGCTTTTTTTTGCAAGAAGGATACCCTGCCAAACTTACTGGAAATACGTTGGAAATTATGTTTAATAAATCAAACAGATTTCATTTGAATGCAGTGCAGAAGGAGCGGGATGTACTCACACAGTCCTTGGCGGATTTGTTGGGCGAGACGTTTTCTTTAAAGTTTACAACCGGAAGTTTGGAAGGAGCAGTGCAAGAAGAAAACGCAGCAGGCCAAACTCCAGGTGCTCCCCCTGTAAAAAATAACGGCCTTGACCCAAGGGTACAGAAAATCTTAAAAATGTTTGATGGTGAACTGTTGTAATTTGGAGGATAGAAACAATGGCAAAGCCCAATTTGTCGGCTTTATTGGGGCAAATGCAGAAAATGCAGGAACAGCTACAAAAGGCACAGGAAGAATTGGAAACGATTGAGGTTGATGGAAGTTCTGGCGGCGGAATGGTCACTGTTCTTGCAAATGGAAAACGTGAAATCAAGAGAATTCAGATCGATCCGGAAGTGGTAGATCCGGATGATGTGGAAATGTTAGAGGATCTAATTGTGGCGGCTGTAAATCAGGCGTTGGAGAAGGCTGAACAGGCGGCCAACGACCACCTCAATCAAACCACAGGTGGGATGTTGTCAAATCTGCCCGGTGGTTTCAAAATTCCGGGATTTTAGTCAGGAATGCAGTTTTATTCGTCAGAATCGCTTGAAAATCTAATTTGTGAGTTCTCAAAATTACCGGGTATCGGACGCAAATCGGCTCAACGTTTGGCATTTTACCTGTTGAAGCAGTCCAAAGAAGAGGTTGAGGCACTTGCACAGGCGCTGATCGATGTGAAGGAAAAAACGCGGCTTTGCTCGGTCTGTTTTAATATTACCGAAGTTGATCCGTGTCCGATTTGCCGTGATGCTACCCGAGACCACACCACAATTTGTGTGGTCGAAGAAGCGAACGACATCCTGGCAATCGAAAAAACAGGAATGTACCGGGGCGTGTATCACGTATTGGGTGGAGTTCTGTCGCCGCTGGATGGGATTGGTCCGGAAAATCTAAAAATAAAGGAGCTGTTGGCGCGGTTGACAGATGATGTACAGGAGGTTATTCTGGCTACCAATCCGGATGTAGAGGGGGAAGCTACCGCACTCTACCTTCAAAAATTAATCAAACCACTTGGGAAGAAAGTCACCCGACTGGCAAGAGGAATTCCCGCCGGAAGCGATCTTGAATTCATCGATGAATTAACGCTTTCGCGTGCCCTTGAAGGGCGAAATGTTTTGTGACTTGAGTGATAGGGAAAAGCGTGTCTTTGTTTAATGCTACACCAAATCAATTATCAATTTTTCGTATTATTTTAACCCCTTTTTTTGCCTGGACATTTCTTACCGATAACCTTCACTGGAAACTTGTTTCCGCCGTCATTTTTACAATCGCTGCAATTACCGATTGGTACGATGGCCATGTGGCGCGCAAATATGGCCTTACCAGCATCTGGGGACGATTTTTAGATCCTCTGGCCGACAAAATTTTGGTTCTAACGGCATTTTTTGTCTGTGCTTTTGCCGGTGAAATTCCCTTCTGGATGGTGTGGGTCATTGTTATTCGCGATGTGCTTGTAACCGGACTGCGATGGTATGCCATGTTTAGAAAACACCCCATTCGTACCTCCTACACGGCTAAAGCAAAAACAACCAGTCAAATGATTACGCTTTTTGTTCTAATTGTCTACCCCATTGTGGCGGTGTATGCGAATGCCGGGGTTGCATGGTGCGCAGAAGTTGTCCGTATTTTTGAGTCCTTGTTTATTATTGACATCCTGATGTGGATAGTGGTTCTTTTAACCGTATTGACCGGTATCCAATATTTGATTGAAAATAAGGGACATCTGAAAACACTTTTTTGGGATGTCTTTCATGTGTTCGGCACCTAGTTTTAAGAACGAGCATTTTTTGTGAAACCTATTTGAAGACCACGACAGGATTTTCTAACAAATCCGTCTGGCGCATTTGGAGACATTTATGAAAATATTTACGGCAAAATTTTTATCGACAACCGCCTTTACCGGATTGTTTCCAATCGCGCCGGGAACCGTGGGAAGTTTGGTAACTATTATCCTTTTGTGGTTTCTGCCCCCCTTTTCACCCTCAATTTTGCTGGCCGCCTCGGTGATTTTATTTTTGGTAGGAATCTGGAGTTCGGGGATTACCGAAAAGGCTATGGGAAAAGAAGACCCCGGATCTGTAAATATCGATGAAGATCTGGGGATGCTGATCTCGATTATTGCTTTGCCAAAAACATTGCTCTGGTGGGGAGCGGCTTTTCTGATATTCAGAATCTTGGACATCATTAAGCCTTGGCCTGCCGAACAATCGCAGGAGTTGGGCGGCGGATTGGGCATTATGATTGACGATGTGATTGTGGCCGTTTACACCAACCTTCTCTTACACCTTGTGCGGGTATTTTTCTGATGAAAGCGGAAATTCTTACAATTGGCGATGAAATATTGCTGGGGCAAATCGTAAACACGAACGCCACGTTCATTAGCCGAAATCTGGTTAAAATTGGCATCGATCCCCGGTGGATTACGGTGGTGGGCGATTCGGAAGATGAAATTCTCGATGCGCTCAAAATCGCTTTTACCCGGGCGGATGTTCTCATCGTTACGGGCGGGCTTGGCCCCACCCACGATGACATCACCAAATATGCTGTGGCGAAATTTTTTAAATCGCCCATTGTTTTGAATGCCGATCTTTTCGAAAAACTGCGGAAACGTTTTGCCGAAAGGGGGCGGGTGATGCCAGCCGTGAATCGAAACCAGGCAGAAGTTCCCCAGAAGGCAACGATTCTTCCCAATCCGATCGGAACGGCATCCGGGCTCCTCTTCGAGGAGTCGGGGAAGTTTTGTTTTGTGTTGCCTGGTGTTCCGATGGAAATGGAGCGGCTTGTTCAGAATTCCGTCATTCCCTTTTTGAGCACCCATGCTTTGCCTGGAAAAAACTGCCTGACGTACAAAACCCTTCGCACCACAGGTATTTTTGAATCCAAATTAATGGAGGTTTTAGGCGATCTTCAACCGATTCGGCAGCTTGTAAAACTGGCGTTTCTTCCCCATTATTGCGGCGTGGATTTGCGGCTTACAGTAAAAGGTTCCTCAAAAAGACAGTGTAAAAGAAGGCTGAGCGAAGCGGAAAAACTTATTCGCGGCACGATCGATTCCTACATTTACGGCGAAGATGAGGAGACCCTTGAACAAAAAGTCGCCGAGCTTTTATTCAAGACAAACGCCCGTGTAGCCGTTGCCGAATCCTGCACGGGGGGCCTGTTGTCGCATAAATTCACGAACGTTCCGGGAAGCTCTGACTATTTTCTGGGAGGGGTTGTGGCGTACAGCAATTCGGCTAAAATGACGGTGCTCGGTGTTCAATCTGACACCCTTCGTCAATTTGGCGCGGTGAGCGAGCAAACAGCAAAAGAAATGGCAGAGGGGGTACGAAATCTGCTGGGAGCAAATTTTGGCCTTTCTACAACGGGAATCGCCGGCCCGACCGGAGGAACCAAAGAGAAGCCCGTTGGATTGGTGTTCGTCGGTTTTTCCGACGGGACTACTGTTACGGCAAAAAAATTTATTTTCACTAACGATCGCCTGGCAAACAAGGAACGATGCTCCTACGCAGCCCTTGAACTACTCCGCCGTCACTTGCAAAAAATTATTTGATAATAGTAAATTAATTATTTAAATTACTTAATGATTCGTTCATTTATTGCAATCGAAATTCCTGATTTTATTCGATCTCAAATTGCCGGTCTGCAGGATGAGATGCGCCGGTTCCACGCACATGTGAGTTGGGTGAATTCCCGGAATATTCACGTGACACTGAAATTTTTGGGTGATATTCAGGAATCGCTCGTCCCACAGATTGGCGATGTGCTGGGTGAAATTTCTTCTCGTGCTCGTCCGTTTGAAATTACGATTGAAAACCTGGGATTTTTTCCGAATGCCCGACGGCCCCGGGTGTTGTGGGTGGGCGTGACCGATCCTCAGCAACTTGAACGCCTTTTTCGCGAAATTGAAGACGGGCTTTCGCGTCTGGGATTTGCCCGGGAAAAAAGAGGATTTACCCCTCATCTTACCATCGGACGTGTCAGAAACCCCGGCAGAATAAGGGAAGTTGTTGGCCAAATGCAAACCCTCTCCTTTCAACCGGGTTCATTTGAGGCAGAAGCAGTCAGTTTGATTAAAAGCACACTCAAACCCACGGGGGCGGTGTATGAGTCCCTTGGCCGATTCGAATTTGGGCGCGTAAAGCCAAACAGTCACGAAAAGGCGTAGGTGCTGCGGGCATCGAAATAGCACGGACGGGTGGAAGAAAATCTGCCCGCCATTGGCGTCAACTTAAATTTGGGATATACTCCATAAAAAGGGATGTTTTTGAATGCTGTGCTTTCCAAAGCAGGACAGCGTTTTACTGTAATCACTTATTTCATGGGGAATGAGTGAAATTTACGTAACTAATCTTGGAAGGAAGAAAATGGCTGACGAAAAAGAGGAAAAATTAAAAGCGTTAGATTTGGCGATTTCTCAAATTGATCGCCAGTTTGGAAAAGGCTCGATTATGCGTCTGGGTGCCGATCGGGTGATTCCGGATATCGAGGTTATTCCCACCGGCTCGATTGCACTGGATGCAGCACTGGGTGTTGGCGGAATTCCACGAGGACGAATTATTGAGATTTTCGGACCGGAGTCATCCGGAAAAACTACGCTGTCGCTTCACATCATTGCAGAGGCGCAAAAGACAGGCGGACTGGCAGCATTCATTGATGCCGAACATGCCCTGGATGTTAAATACGCCCACAATCTGGGTGTGGATACCGACAACCTTCTCATTTCGCAACCGGACACAGGTGAGCAGGCGCTGGAAATTACGGAAACCCTTGTTCGAAGCGGCGCACTGGATTTGGTTGTTGTGGATTCCGTTGCGGCGCTGGTGCCCCGGGCGGAAATTGAAGGGGATATGGGAGATGCTCAGATGGGGCTCCAGGCCCGGCTGATGTCCCAGGCCATGCGCAAACTGGCTGGAGCCATTTCAAAGGCCAAGACAAGCGTCATTTTTATCAATCAGATTCGCGAGAAAATTGGCGTGATGTTTGGAAATCCGGAAACAACCACCGGCGGGCGGGCGCTGAAATTTTACACGACCATTCGGCTGGACATTCGGCGGATTGCTTCGCTGAAGAGTGGCGACAGCATTGTGGGTAACCGCACGCGGGTGAAGGTGGTGAAAAATAAGGTCGCCCCGCCATTTCGGGAGGCGGAATTCGACATCATGTACGGCACGGGAATTTCACACGTGGGAGAGCTGATTGACTTGGCGGTGGAGAAGAAAATTATCCAGAAAAGCGGCGCCTGGTACTCCTATGGTGAAGAAAGGCTTGGGCAGGGACGCGAAAATGTACGGATTTTTCTGAAAGAGACCCCGGAGATTTTGGCAGAAATAGACGAAAAAGTACGGCGGGCACTTGGCCTTATTCCCGAAGTGGAGGGAGAAGCAGAGTCGGCAGAAGAAGAATAAAATTATGCGACAGTTTCAAGTAAATTTTGCCAGAATTCTGGCAGTGTCGAGGCATCGTATTTTTCGAAGTGAAGAATCCTATTTTTCTGTTTGGAATAATTTAACCTGAGCAATTTATAGTCACGTAGACTCAAAGATACAACGCCTTGATAATGAATTAGATGACACTTTTCTTGAAGGTTTTTGTGTTCAATTAAAATGGGATGGGCTTTTGGCCGATCATCCGGAAAAAACCATTACAAAAATCGAGCAGCAAAAGGGACGCAAAGATCGTGTCTCTATTTTTTTAGATGGGGAATTCGGTTTTGGGATCCACCAGAATCTGCTGATTGATTTGAATCTCTTTCGCGGCAAAAGCCTGAGCGAAAGAGAAATTGCTGAAATTCTGAAAACCGAAGAGCGTACGTCTGCCAAGGAAAGGGCGTTTCGTTGGTTGTCGTACCGGAGTCACAGCCAGAAGGAGATTGCGCAAAAACTACAGCGGGCGAAATTCAGCAAGGAAACGATCGAATGGACACTTGAGGAACTGAATCGGCTGAAATTTCTAAATGATGAAGGCTTTGCCCGCATGTACGCCCACGATCGACTGCTCAGACGGCCAATCGGCAAAAGACTCCTCAAAATGGAACTTCGGCAAAAGGGCATTGATTCGGAAACAGCCGAGCGGGTTGCAGAAGAAGCCTATTCGGAAAAATCAGAGTTGGAACTTGCAGCAGCCCTTCTGAAAAAAAAGGCGTCCGCGTATGCCCGGTTTGAACCTCAAAAAGCCCGCCAAAAGGCTGCTAATTTTTTAGCCCAGCGGGGATTTGGCTGGGAGGTGATCTCGGAAGTGCTGGAAAAATCCAAAAAATGATGGCTTAATTTGTTTGAAGGAAGAGAGGCGAAAATGAAAAATCGGTTATCCTGGTTTTGGGCGGGTGTGTTACTGGGCGTCCTGAATCTGGATGGAATTGAAAAGAATCGGATAAAAAATTAGTGCTCGTTTGATTTATTTCATTGATTTTAACGCTTAAATTTTTATATTTTTAAACGGTTATTTTTAAGAAAGAGAAAGTTGTTGCATTTATGCTAAGAGGATTGTTGTTTTTATGACTTCAAAAGAAATTCGTCAATCGTTTTTGGATTATTTCAAAGGTAAAGATCATAAAATTGTTCCCAGCGCACCGGTGGTTCCCATCGATGATCCCACCCTTCTGTTTACAAATGCCGGAATGAATCAATTCAAGAAAATATTTTTGGGTTTGGAAAAGCCTGACCACCCGCGGGTGGCTGATTCTCAAAAGTGCATTCGTGTCAGCGGCAAACACAACGATCTGGAAGAAGTGGGGAAAGATACCTACCACCACACCTTTTTTGAAATGCTGGGGAATTGGTCATTTGGGGATTATTACAAAAAAGAAGCGATTTCATTTGCCTGGGAACTTCTCACGGAGGTGTGGAAACTTCCAAAAGACAGGCTTTGGGTCACGGTGTACAAAGACGACGACGAAGCCGAGCATCTCTGGAAAACAACCACGGATATACTTAAAAATCACGTACTTCGTTTTGGCGAAAAAGACAATTTTTGGGAAATGGGTGAAACCGGCCCCTGTGGCCCGTGTTCCGAAATTCACATTGACCTTGGTCCCGATCACTGCGACAAGCAGGATGTGCCGAGTCACGTGTGCCAGGTAAACGGGGATTGCGGTCGCTACATCGAGCTCTGGAATCTGGTTTTCATCCAGTACAATCGCCAGGAAGACGGCAGCCTCAAGGAGTTGCCGTCCCGGCATGTGGATACCGGAATGGGTTTCGAGCGGATTGTGGCGGTTTTGCAGGGCGTTCCCTCGAATTACGACACGGATTTGTTCCAGCCGATTATTCAGGCGATCTCTGAGCTTTCCGGTGTGGCGTACCCGGGCCCCGATGGAGGGGTAGCGCACCGCGTCATTGCGGATCATGTGCGTGCGCTTAGTTTTGCCATTGCCGATGGGGCACTGCCGTCAAACGAAGGCCGCGGGTACGTGCTCAGGCGAATCCTTCGGCGCGCTGCTCGATACGGACGAAAACTGAACATGAAAGAGCCGTTCATTTACAAACTCGTTCCTGTTCTCGTGGATGTGATGGGCGATGCGTATCCGGAATTGCAGGAAAAACACCAATTTGTGTCCATGGTCATTCAGGCGGAAGAGGAAAGCTTTGGAAACACGCTGGATCGCGGAATTGAAATCTTCGAAAAAACGGCGGCTGATCTGAAAAAGAACAATCAAACAAAATTTCCCGGTTTTGCTGCGTTTCGTTTGTACGACACCTACGGATTTCCGTTGGATTTGACTCAATTGATGGCGGAAGAACAGGGGCTGACGGTGGACACCGAGGGTTTTGAGGAGGCCATGGCTGAGCAACGCAAACGAGCCAAAGACGCCCAAAAATTCCGGTACGAGGCACATGAATTTTTTAAAGAGGGCGAAACTGTTCCCCACTCCGAATTTGTCGGTTACGAAAAATTGAAAGAAACCGTCCGTTTGGTTGCCTTTACGGGAAACGAATTTCTTCTGGACAAAACGCCGTTCTATGGGGAATCCGGCGGACAGGTAGGAGACACCGGCGTAGTTTACGCACCGGATGGCAGTTTCAGGGCAAGGATTGTGGACACGCAGAAAAGCGGGAACATGATCATTCACATTGGCCAAATTGAAAACGGGAACTTTGAAGAGGTAAGGGGTAAGCAACTGATTGCAGAAGTCGACAGCGCACGCCGAAAATCCATTGCCAGAAATCACACCGCCACGCATTTGCTTCACAAAGCCTTGCGCACTGTTTTGGGAGGCCATGTTCACCAGGCCGGTTCGCTGGTGGCGCCCGATCATCTGCGGTTCGATTTAACCCATTTTGAACGGATTACACCGCAACAGTTGGACGAAATTGAGCGCCTGGTGAATGAAGCCGTTCGGGAAAACTACAGGGTGGAAGTTTTAACGCTTCCCTACAACGAGGCGAAAAAACTCGGGGCAATGGCTCTATTTGGTGAGAAGTATGGGGACATCGTGCGGGTCATCAAGATTGCCGATTACAGCATGGAATTTTGCGGAGGAACGCATCTCAATTTTACCGGGGAAATTGGCTATTTCCGCATTTTGTCTGAGTCCAGTGTGGCTTCTGGTGTGCGCCGGATTGAAGCGGTTACAGGGGTGGCAGCGGACGAGTTGCTTCGACGAGAAAAGCACGAAGTGGAAGCGCTGCGGCAAAAACTGAGTGCCACAGCGGAGGATTCCGTTCAGCGGCTGGAGCAAGTACTTCAGGAGAAAAAGGCTCTGGAAAAGGAACTGGTGGCGTTACAGCTCAAAGTCGCGCGTACCGAATTGGACAGCCTTGTTCGGCGTTCCGAAGAAATGGACGGCTTCAAACTGGTTGCTGACCGTCTTTCAGTGGGCACGGTGGACGAGCTGAAGCAAATCGGTGATGTACTGCGCAGTAAATTGAAATCCGGCGTAGGCGTGCTCGGTTCAGAAATCAATGGAAAGCCCTTTCTCCTTTGTGTGGTAACGGATGATCTCATTCAGACAAAAAAGCTGCGGGCCGGAGATGTTGTGAAGCGGCTGGGGAAATACATTGGCGGCGGGGGCGGTGGCAATCCTAGAATGGCTCAGGCAGGCGGGAAGGATGTGAAAAACCTGGGCAAGGCACTGGGAAAAACGCGCGATGTCGTTCTGGAATTGCTGAAAAGCAACGGTTAGGTTAAAGTT
>CAZMRE010000072.1:0-10420 GCA_964568545.1 uncultured Deferribacteres bacterium
TAAGAAAAGCTATTGGGATTTTGTTTTTGAATAGGAACAGGGAGAGGTTCTTTCCAGTCATTGAGTGATCCGCCAGTTGGCTATGCGCGTCAACTTAAGAGAATACTTTGGGATTTATTTGAATTGCCACGCTCTTTAGAGCGTGGATTCAAGATCATATTCAAATAAAAAGGGGGCTTTAACCCCGATCATTTTAGTAATTTGGGGTTAAACCCCCAAAAATGCGAAATAAATGGCCATCCACGAGCTGAAGCTCGTGGCAATTCATCATAGGTTGACGCCAATGGCCCGATGGCGGATCGTATCGAAACG
The DNA here is from genome assembly GCA_964568545.1 of uncultured Deferribacteres bacterium. Taxonomy (GTDB): domain Bacteria; phylum Zhuqueibacterota; class JdFR-76; order JdFR-76; family BMS3Abin05; genus BMS3Abin05. Next base: position 313 of record CAZMRE010000072.1, read on the forward strand.
ACCGCTTTTACCTGGTGTCGCATCGATACATCTGTGCTTCGACGAAGCTCAGCAACCGCCTAAAGGCGTCCACTCGCCGACCGGCTGTGGCAAATTTATTTCTTGTGATGCAACTGCTATAAAATCAAGTAAATAGCTAAAACTTACAATGGTAGGGATTTTAAGTCTTAATTCGGGGAACCTGAATCTAAATTCAATAAAATAATACTATAACATTGGAAAAATTAGGAGACTGCATGAAACGGGTAATTTCTGCGCTTGTTTTGGTTTTCTTACTACATGCAACGTGTAGCGTCTTTGCCGAACCCAATCGGCAATTGCCGCTTCAACAGAACCCGGAAGTGGAAAAGGCGTACCAGAAGGGGCTTCAGCTATTCAAAAGTGGCCGATACGATATCGCCGCATGGGAATTGCAGAACATGCTGATTCTTTTTCCCAAAAATCGGCGGAAGAGCTCTGCTCTTTATTTAATTGCACGTGCCAGATTTCATGAAAAAAAATACGAGCAGGCCACCGACGCACTGGACCAATTATTGAAAGAGTTCCCACAATCGAAGTATCGCTACGATGTGTTTTTTTTAAAAGCTGCCATTGCCTATCAGGAAAACGCGATTCCCCAAACGCTCAAATTCTTGCAAACTGTGATCGACGGCAGCAAAAACGACGCGCTGGTTCAGCAGTCAGAAAAATTGTTCTACAAAATTGTGATTTCCAACCACAAATTGGCCGATATTTCGGAATTAAAAGAACAGTACCCGTCACCCAATCTGAGGCCGGTTTGGATGCTTACGGGGACGTCAAAAGCTCTGGCGGAAGGCCACTACAAACGCGCCAAAAAGGAAATGGAATCCTTTTTCAGTAAATTTCCAAACAGTCCATTAACCGCCGAAGCCAAGGCCATGCAGAAGATTCTGGCCCGTGGGCCAACAGTTACCTCAAATATTGGAGTGATTTTGCCACTGACGGGTTTTTACAGCGATCAGGCCCAGGATGTGGCAAACGGCATTCGGATGGCGTACACCCCCTGGAAAAATAATCACCCGGGCACGACCATTCAATTAAATATTTTCGATTCCCACGGAAGCATAATTGAAGCTCTCAAAACAACCAAAAAATTGGTGGCGGATGAAAATACGCTGGCGCTTCTGGGAACACTGGAAAGTGGGCCTACAGCAGCCGTGGCGGCCGTTTCGAGCTACGGAAATGTCCCGATGCTGGCGCCTACGGGTACCGAAAACGGCATTGCTGATTTGGGGGAAAATGTGTTCCAGATGGATGGAAATATTGATATTCGCGGCAGAATTCTGGCGGAATTTGCCGTTCAAAGGCTGCATTTAAAAACATTTGCAATTTTGGCCCCTGCTGATGAATATGGGAAACAAATTACCGACAGTTTCGCTGCCACAATCGACCGCCTGGGTGGGAAAATTCTGGCGGAAACCTGGTACTACGAGGGTGCCACGGATTTTAAAAAGCAGCTCTCTCACATCAGAAATGCCGGATTGGAAAAAATGGTCTGGGATTCCCTTCGTACGGCCTATCCCGACTATGCCGATCCTCAAATCGATTCGCTGTTTGCAATCGAAAAAGAAATTCGCCGGGCAAAAGATCGAAACCGTGTGATCAAAAAATTGGCCGATTCCACTGCCGTGCCGGTGACTTCAATTGATGGAGTCTTTTTGCCGATTTACACGGAGGATATTAAATACATTGCTCCGCAGTATGCCATGTTTAATATTCAATCCCAGATTCTTGGGGGGGATTACTGGAAGGATATTAATATTTTGAATGATAACAATCGTTACGTAAACGGTGTAATTTTTACGACAGACGTTTATGCTAGAAAAAATGAGCTGCCCTATTTGCGGTTTCAAAATGAATACAGGAAAAATTTTAAGGCATCCCCTTCAAAATTCTCAATTTTGGGCTACGACACAATGAATTTTCTTTTAAAAGCGATTGGTGAGGGAAATTACACAAAATCGGATGTACTAAAGGCGCTTCAAAAAATAGAGAGATTTGAGGGCCTGCACGGCACATTTGAATTTTTAAATGGAAGCCGGGTAAATTCAGGCATGGTTTTGTTGCGCTATGAAAATGGATTGTTTCAACCTGTAAATTGATTGATCGGAAATAGATGGTTGGGTTTGCTTTGAAAAACCGGAATTACACATTCTGCCACTGCGAGTTTTATAAGCTCAAATAAGCACAAATAGGAAAAACCAGTGCAGGAATATGAAAAATTTTTGCACATTTTTGTTGAAAATAACCCAAGATAAAAAACAGGGAAATTCCTTATCAAGAGGGGATTTAGGATTATGTTATTTTTGAATTTATCAACCAATTAGGCAATACACCTTTACCGTTGCGAGTTTGCTATGTACGGGATTGCCTTTATGGTCGTTGAGTAATTCACCAACTGGCAAATCGTATCGAAACGACCACATTTGCTATGAAGCGCCTCGATATGTCCGTGCTTCGACAGGGCTCAGCAACCGCCTTCGGCGGCCACTCGGCGACCGGACAGCGAATTTTTTTTGTATAATGTAACCATTTTAATATCAATAAAATAAGTAAAACTCGCAACGCCAGAGCAACACACAGTGACTCCGCCAGTGGTTACTGGTACCAACTTAACGCGCCTAAGCTGGATTTAATGGTGTCTAATTGGTACTTCTATCTTCTTTATTTTTTTTGTAGATGATAGGAATTGCACAGCCTAATCTGACTTGTCACGAGCTTTAGCTCGTGGATGGCCATTTATTTCGCGTTTTTGGGATTTTAACCCCAAATAAGTGAAGATATCGGGGTTAAAACCCCTTGTTATTTGGGCGTGATCTTGAATCCACTCTCTAAAGAGCGTAGCAATTCAAATAAATACTAAAATATTTTCTAAGTTGACCCCCATGGCCAGTTGATGGGGTCTCTCTTCTTTTTGGAGGGCAAATTTACTTGGATGGACAAGAATAAATTGTTACATTTGGATCATAGGATAATTTCATTTAGTTTGCCAAATGTTGAATTTTACTTGATTTTAATTAAAATTTCATTAAATTTATAAAGTTACAATCAGGAGAATTGATTGGCTGACTGGGATAAAAAAATTCAAATGAGGCTTAAGCAGACCGGGAATTTGCCCAGGCACATTGCCATTATTATGGACGGTAATGGGCGGTGGGCGCGCAAGCGTGGTCTGCCTCGGGTTGCAGGGCACCGGGAAGGAATAAATTCCGTCCGGGATGTGGTAGAAGCCTGCGGCCAATTGGGAATTAAGGTATTAACCCTTTATACCTTCTCGATTGAAAATTGGAAGCGGCCGAAAGAGGAGGTCTCGTATCTGATGACTCTTCTGGTGCGAACCATTAAGAGGGAAATTAAAGATCTGCAAAAAAATAATGTCCAATTATTGGTAATCGGCCATCTGGAAGATCTGCCGGATATGACACGAAAAAGTTTGGAAGATGGGATTGAACAGACCAAAAATAACACAGGGCTTAAATTGGTGCTGGCTCTTAGCTACGGTGGGAGGCGTGAAATTTTAGATGCTGTTCAAAAAATCGCAAAAGATGTTTCAGCCGGAAAGGTTTCTCCTCAGCAAATTGATGAAAAATTGTTCTCCAATTATCTTTACACGGGCGGACTGCCTGATCCGGATTTGCTTATTCGAACCAGCGGCGAATTGCGTGTGAGCAATTTTCTGCTCTGGCAAATGGCTTACACGGAAATGTACATTACTGACGTGTATTGGCCGGATTTTCGCCGGAAGGAACTTTATGAGGCCATTCAAGTTTACCAAAAAAGAGAGCGCCGGTTTGGATTGGTGAGCGAACAATTACATTCCCCGCTTTCCAAAGTTCACACCCACAATGGGTGAGAAATTTTAAATGTGAGTAAATTTGTCCACGATCGTTTATCCTTGCAAATAAATCTATGAAATCGCGCAAATGGGTTCTTATTTCGTTAATTGTTTTTTTAGTTGCGGTGGTGGCTGTTCAGCTCTCCTGGAAGATCTTCTCAATTAACGATCGACTCCTCACTCTTCTACTTGGCGAAATAAAACCAAATGTACAGGGAAATGTGTCCATCGAAAAACTGGAAGTTAAATTGGGCACAATCCACCTTAAGGGTATTAGAATTGCGTGGGAAAACCAGCCCTACATCGTGGATGTAAAAGATTTGCGTCTGGGATTTGACCTGCTTAATCTTCTAAGGTACAATTTTAATCCCCTGCGATTTATTTCGGACATTGTGGTTGACCATCCCCGGTTTGTATTTAAATACGCGCCCCATAAATTCACGTCCACCGCAAAGGGAAAATCCATCTCTAAAGATTCGCTGTCGGAAGATATGATGCCAGCCCAATATCGACAGCGGCTCATCGATTTTAAATTTGTCGGCCGAATTGTGCTGACCCAGGGTATTGTGGCGATTCAGGATTCAAGCGGCAAAACGCACGGAATTATTCAAAATCTGGATGGCTGGATTAATACCGAGAATCTTTCAAAAGCCATTGTCAGAATGAACGGCCGATTCCTTGGAGCCAGGCAGGACAACCTTGGTGTGAATGGGCAAATAAATGTTAAAAAGGGGATTTTGGATTCTCTGCGGCTAAATATCATTAATTCTGATTTAACAAAAGCATTTCCGGGGAAAATCATGAGTCAATTTGAGATCAAAAGGGGAGAAATGAGCGGGCGGCTTCTCTTAACCGAAAAAAGTCCTAAATTGCCTCAAAAATTGAATTTGTCCGGGAATATTCGGTTGAAAAATGTGGATGCCAATATTTTGGACAATAAAATTCCCGTTCGAAATCTCTCGTACAACATAAAGATTAATCACTGGAATGCGAAATTTGTTGAGGCAACTCAGAGCATTTTTGGCGAAGACGTGCGTATGGAGGGGGCGATCAACAATATTTTGAATCCGGTTTTTGATTTATCGCTTGCCTCAAATGCCTTAAATATACGAAGAATTTTAAAAGCCGCCGCCCCCGGTTGGAGAGGGCATCTATCCGGAATGGTGCAGGCAATGGTGAAAGTGTCTGGCTCCGTGTATAATCCAGAGGTTGTGGGCAATCTGTGGAGTTCGGGCTTGGCTTTTAATGATTTCCCGATTCACCGGGCGAAGATTTTGTTTTCTTGGCAGAAGTCCGGATTTTTATTAAAACGCGCAGCGCTGAGATCTCACAAATTAGTGGCAAGGCTTTCCGGAAACCTTACCCAGCCGGGTAAAAAGGCAAATGGAACGTTCACGTACCGCATCAATGGAAATGTGCTGCCCTTGCTAAAGGGAGTACCTCTTCAGAATTTGGACGAGCTGCTTCTTTCCTTAAATGGGAATCTCCGAATTGAAAGGGGGAATTTGCTAAATGCCTGTGCCTTTTCGATGGCAGGAATTGGAGAAAAAATTGACTCGCTCCGATTGACAGGTTCTTCAACCTTTCAAAATCGTTTTCTTCTAATTAATCTAAAAGAATCGGCCGGAAATTTTCAGGGTCGTTTAAGCATGAACTACAGCCAGCCGCAGCCTATTTTAAATGCGGAATTGCTTCATTTTGGGGATGCTTTTTGGGATGTGTTACCGTTTCCTTTCGAGAAGCACTTAAAGAAACATCTCACAGTCAGCCTGAAGATAAACGGGAAAAAATCAAACTACGTCTACACAGTTGTGGCCGAGCGCAAAAACACAGAAAGCCTGATCCCGAGCCTCTTTCAAATCGATGGGACTATCACTGCAAAAAATCGGGAGACCGCCGTTTCGGGAAACATTCAGTATTTCCCGCTTTCCGGGACGTCTGTTTCGGGCGATATTCGCCTTAAAATTAGTCCTGAACTGATTCAATTGCAGGAATATCGACTGGGAAGTTATTACTACATGACCGGGAAGCTAAACCGAAAGAATCAGGGCATTCGGGCGCAAATCCAGATTGACAGCGCAAAGTTGTCCCATGTTTTTGATGGAATTTTTCTTCAGCCTGTTCTTAATCTTCATGGTTACATGACGGGGCTGATCAGTATTTGGGGAAGCCTGGCCGATCCGAAGGTTGTGGGGCAATTCAATTTAAAGCAGGGAGTTTTTAATGGGTACGGGTATTACAATGGCTTGATTGCATTTGAATTTGCAGAAAAGCTTTTTCGGGTCGATCAGTTGGTTCTAAATCGAGATCAGGAACAGATTCTGGCCGTATCTGGAGCAACCAATATTTCTGATAAGCAACTGAATTTCCAAATCCATGGGAAAAATGTGGATATGCAATTTTTGTCCCAGTTGTTTGGAAGTCGATTTAATTTTTTGTCGGGGCGCTCCACATTCGATTTATCTCTTTTGGATCGATGGGAATCGCCCGACATTCGGGGGCATCTGGAGTTTCGAAAAGGGCGTTTGTTTTTTGTCAATTACGATCGAATGTCAATGGATTTAGGCAAGAATCCTTCGGAAGACAATAACGGAAGGGAGAAGTCCGGCATTCGGATTCGGAAAATGACACTTATTCGGGAGAACAAATTTACGGTTCATTCGACGGCATTTTTTCCATTCTCAAATAATCAGGAGATGGACGTCCGGTTGAAAGGCAATGGAGATTTTTTGGCGCTTTTGCTGGAAGACATTCCCTTTTTCAGCCGAACGACCAGTCAATCCACATTTTCTTTTTCAATTGGTGGAACCTACAGTGCTCCAATTTACACCGGCGGTGCGGTTGATTTTAAAAAGGGCGAAATGGATTTTCAGGATGTGCTTCCCCCTGCCAGAAAACTTGCAGGGCATGTTCGGTTAGAGCCTCAAGGACAATTTGTTCATATTACAAATCTAACGGGAACCCTGGCTGGCGAGCCAATTGTTCTTAAATCGTTTGGTAAGGATTTAAAATCGCGGCGGCCTTTGGAGCCGTTGGTCATTCATTCCTGGGGACTTAATTTTGGTGTCATTGGTTTGAAAACAAGCCAGAAGGGCATCCCCATTCACATTCCTGGGATGATGGAAAAGGGTGAAAAGGTATGGGTAACTGCAAAGGGAAAGGCGCCGGGCGAATATTTTTATTTGGCCGGAACATCTGAGCATCCAACGCTTCGGGGGTTTGCTTACATCCGAGATGGAAATATTACTTACCCGTTTGATGAGGGGAAAAAGAAATCTGAGAAAAAGAATAAAAAGCCGGACTTTATTACCGATGTTCTTAACCGCATGGTCTGGGATATTACCGTTTTACCCCAAAGAAATGTCCATTATGTGAAGACAATTGCTGGACTTCTGGACAAGGTTTGGATTAATGCAATTGTAACATCCCCTGAAAATGGACTGCATTTTTCGGGGACCATCTCGGATCAAACCTTTCGAATTGTTGGAAAAGTGGAATCTACCCGAGGAACCATTGAGTACCTGGATTTGAATTTTTCCGTGGAAAAATTTGGGGCCGAATTTGACCGCTCACAGATTTTGCCGGTTGTTTACGGGCGCGCCCGCACCACGGTGACGGATTCTACTGGTTTCCCGTACAATATTTACCTTACCCTTTATACTCTGGACCCGATAACAAAAATTGAACAGGAAAGAGGACGCTGGGGGAAAATTCGCTTTCGCCTGTCCACAGACAATCCCAATATTGGCACTTCCGAAGGGCAAATCCTCACGGCGCTTGGCTATTATTCGCTGGGGTATTCAACCAAAAACAATGCCAAATTGAGAAGTATGGCAACGGATGTAATCGGGATTAGCGCCGATCGTCTCCTTTTGAGGCCTCTTTTCCGGCCGGTGGAACGCAGATTGGAATCAGCTCTTCATGTGGATATGGTGAATATTCGTTCCCGTTTTGCCCAAAATATGATCGAGTTAAATTACAATCGGGACATTTATTACAGCCGCCAGATTGATCCGCGGTACTTAATATTCAGAAGTACGCAGATTACCATTGGAAAATATTTGAAAAATAATTTATTTTTATTATATTCTGGAGAGATCGAAGCGGGTTTGGATCCACGTTATCAGGAAAAAGGCGTGGGACTCAAACACACATTTGATCTTGAATATCGAATTAAGCCGAACCTTCTATTGGAATTACAGTATAATTACGATAGTTTATTGCTTTTGCATAAACAAGATTTGCGCTTGCAGGTAAGACACTCGTTCATGTTCTAATCTGCCCTCGGCGGATTTTATGTCGATTCAAACATTTTGATCGGTGTTCCCCAACTCATACCCGTTTTCAAGGATGTTGAGGAATAAGAATCTAAGGCACGATGGAGGCATTGAAAATGTTGCATTTGTGGAAAAAAAGTATTATTTTTATTTTAATTTTTGCGTTAGGGTTTCTCTTATTCGAAGGCAATTCATTCTCCCAGGAAAAACCATCTGTGAAAATTCTGGGAGTTCGTATCGAAGGAAATGTTACCGCCGACCCGGATATTATTAAGTTGACATCGGGGTTGTCAGAGGGGCGGATGATTACAGGGGATGTGATTCAATCTGCCGTTAAGCAATTGTGGTCGCTTGGAATTTTTTCAGACATTCAAATTGTTCTTGATAAGGAAGTGCCTCAAGGGGTTTTTTTGATTATCAAGCTTTCAGAATATCCGCGGCTAAAAGAGTACACTATAAAGGGAAATAAAAAGATCAAGACGAAAGCTCTCAAGGGTGAAATTGAGATTTACCCGGGGCAGGTCATTAATCCAAACCAAATTCTTCAAACCAAACGCAAGATACTGAAGCTCTATTCGAAAAAGGGGTATTTGCTGGCTCAAGTAGACACCAAAATTGACACACTTCAGAAGGGGCGAAAGGTTGCTGTCCAGTTTATTATAAATGAAGGCAAAAAGGTTAAAATTAAGCGGATTGATTTTGAAGGGAATAAATTCTTTTCAGATGGCAAATTGAAAAAGCAGTTTAAGAAAACAAAAGAAGATCGATGGTGGTGGTTTGGTGGTGATTTTAAGCAAGATGAATATGAGAAAGACAAGGAACACCTTTTAGATTTTTATCACAAAAAGGGTTTTCGTGATGCAGAAATTGTAAAAGACTCTATTTATTTCGATAAAAAACGTGAAAACATGTTCATTCACATCACGCTCAATGAGGGAAATCGGTACCGGATTCGGAAGATTACTTTTAGTGGGAACAAGCTTTTTAGCGACAAACAGCTTCGGTCTGTGCTGGGCTTCAGCGAAGGCGATTATTACAACCAGGAAGCAATCAAAAAGGCCGTTTCGGAAAAGATCGGGGGACTGTATTACGATCGCGGGTACATTTTTGCGCAGGTCATTCCTGTTGAAACTCCTATAGGCAAAAATGAATTGGATATTAATTTTCAGGTGCAAGAAGGAAATCCTGTAAAGGTTCGGCGGATTGATATTGTTGGAAATACGAAGACAAAGGAAAAAGTGGTTCGCAGGGAACTGAGGATTTTCCCCGGCGACACATTCAGTCGGGCGGCACTAATGCGGAGTCAGCGGGAGGTTTTTATTCTGAACTATTTCAGCAACGTCACGCCCGATGTAAAACCGGTGGATGATTCACACGTAGACCTCAAGTTCAAAGTCGAAGAAAAGTCTACAGACACCGCCAACATGTCTGCCGGATGGAGCGAGCGGGATCGCCTGATCGGAAGCGTGGGCGTGGCTATGAACAACCTTTTCGGAAATGGTCAGCGCCTTAATTTCAATTGGACATTCGGGCGATATTACCGCGATTTTCAAATTGGGTTTACGGAGCCGTGGTTGAATGATACGCCGACGCTGGCAGGCTTTAATATTTACGACACGAAGCGGGAGGCGTATTATATTGGCTACAAGCAGATGAGCCGCGGCGGTTCCTTCAGGGTTGGCCGTCGGTTAACGTGGCCCGATAATTATTTCCGCTGGGACTGGGTTTATCGGATTGACCAAACCTCGCTGTCGGATTTTTCGCAGTACATCATTGAGCGAAACCCAAACGGAATTGTTACGGAACACTGGCCGTTAACCAGCAGCAGTATCACTCAAATTCTGTCCAGAGACAGCCGTGATCGACCGGAATTTCCTACACAGGGCTCGCAGATGAATTTTTCTACGGAAGTTGCCGGTGGCGTCTTGGGTGGAAATGTGGATTATTACAAAAGCGAATTTGGAATCAACTGGTT
>CAZMRE010000073.1:0-10306 GCA_964568545.1 uncultured Deferribacteres bacterium
CCGCTACGCCCGGAACAATCATTTTGGGGCCGCCGCCAAATCCGGCAAAATAATGATGAACCACCGTACCCGCAATAATGACAAAATCAGCATCTGCCACAAGACTATTAACCCAAACGGGGATTCCCCGCCTTGTGGTTCCCACATATTTTAAAGGGCTTTGGGAACAATCGTGTTCTTCAAAAGAGTAGTTTCTGGCAATCTCCTTGCCAAGAATGGACTGTTTTTCCTGATCGGTCATTCCGGCATGGCTACCATTGGCGAACAAGAATTTTACCCGCTTGGGCGGTACACCAGCCGAATGAGTGACTTCTAACAAAACGGGCAAAATCACATCGGTACGTGCGTTTCGGGTTTTATCAGGAATAACGATAATGACGTTAGAATGATCCGAAAGAATGTGCTGGAAGGGCGGTGTTCCAAGAGGATTTTCAATCGCCTTCCGGACAATTTCACCATTGGAGCCTGCTTCAGGAAGATTAGCCGGGAGAATTTCAACAACCTCCGAATGCTCCGGAATAGAGACCGCCATTCTTGTTTTACCATAGGGAAGTGTGAATTTCATGGCTAATTCATTTCATATTATACAACTATTTTAGAATCCAACTAATGTCAAAACTTGCAACGCGAAAATTTTTATTTTGTGTCTGAACGAAAACGTAATACAAGCTTCTGACTTGTAAATTTTGATCAGCTAATTCATTGTTTCTAATAACAAACCACCGCAAGCAAGATGCTTACGGCACATTTTTCACGTGTTTTGGTTCAGAGACTATTTAATCATCGAGCAAAAATAAAAAAAGGCAACCCCCTAGGCTGCCTCTTTTTGAAAAAAATAAGTTCTATTTTTCCTTTTCGGATTCTTCTTCCGAATCAGATTTTGATTCGTCAGTATCCAGCTTTTCGGGTTCTGCCGGAGGGGCTTCTTCCTTTGGCTCTTCTGCCGTTTTTTCTTCCGCCGGTTCAGCCGTTTCCTCAGGAATCTCTTCAGTCGGAGCTGCTTCTTCTTTTGCGGTTTTCTCCTTCTCAGCCGCCTCAGGAGCCGCTTTTTCTTCAGGAGCTTCTTCAACCGCTTCCTTTGTTTCAACCTTTTCCTTCTCAGGTTTGTGGACCTTTTTCTCTTCTTTTTTAGCTTTATGTTTTACAGATTCGTATCCGACAAATTCAAGAAGAGAAATTTCCGCTCCGTCGCCGTATCGTTGCCCCAAATGGATCACGCGTGTGTACCCGCCATTCCGATCTGCAAAGGTAGGAGCAATTTCATCGAACAAAACAAACATGGCCATTTTGTTTCGCAGTCGGCTCAATGCCAATCGCCTGGAATTTAGGTCACCTTTTTTCGCCAGAGTTACCAGATGTTCGACAAAACGCTGTGCCGCTTTTGCCTTGGCATGTGTTGTTTTAATCTTTTTTCGCTCGATCAAGGCGATGGCCAAATTCGCCAATGTTGCTTTGCGATGTTCCGCGGTTCGATTCAACTTTGCGAACGATTTTCTATGTCTCATAAAAATTCACCCAATAAGTTTAATTTATTCGTTCTCATTGTTTAAATATTTGTTCACATCCATACCAAAATGCAGACCAAGGCTTTCCAAAACATTACCTAATTCCGTAAGAGATTTTCGACCGAAGTTTCGGAATTTTAGCATCTCAGACTCATCCCGCCTAACCAGGTCAGCAATGGTTTCAATATTTGCGGCCTTTAAACAGTTGCTGGCGCGAACGGACAATTCCAGCTCGTCCACGCTCATCTTCAAAAGCTTCTTAATTCGCAGGGCTTCTTCATCAATTTCCGGTGGAATTTCTTCCTCAGGCTCTATATCATAATTAATAAACAGTTGGATATGATCCTGAATAATTCTCGCCGCCTGTGTCAGTGCATCATCGGGAGTAATGCTGCCATCCGTTTTGATTTCAAGAATGAGCTTCTCAAAATCAGTCCGCTGCCCCACACGCGTTTCTTCCACGTGATAGGCTACATTAATGATCGGCGTAAAAATAGCGTCGATTGGAACCACTCCGATTGGCTGATCAGGATGTTTGTTGGCCTCAGCCGGCAAATAGCCGCGTCCCCGAGAAATGCGTGCTTCCATATTGAAATCGGCGTCTTCGTTCAGGGTTGCAATATGATGATCGGGATTCAGCACCTCAAAATCTGTTGAATCCTGTTGCAAATCCCCCGCTTTAAAATCCCTGGGGCCTTTCAGGTGCAAAGTAATTTTTTCAGGTTTCTTGGCAATTAGTTTGAATCGAACCCCTTTTAAATTCATAATCATTTCAGATACATCTTCAACCATGCCAGGAATTGTTGTAAATTCGTGTAAAACTCCATCGATTTTGATGCTCGTAATGGCTGCACCCGGCAGCGAAGATAACAAAACCCGACGCAGCGCATTTCCGATGGTTACACCAAAGCCTCTTTCCAAAGGTTGAACGATAAATTTTCCATAATTATTGGAAAATGTCGATTCGTCCAACTCAATTCTTTCTGGCATTTGTAAACTTTGGAAATTCATTAAATCCCTCTCTCCGAAGTTAAAACTTTATTGTTTAAATTCTTATTTCTCAACATTTACGAAAATACGTAGAGGATGGCATGCCCAAATGAACAGCCTCAAATCCGCCTCCAAAAGACGAAGTGATTCCTCTGGAATTATTTGGAATACAATTCCACAATCAGGCTTTCGTTAATGTTTACTGGGATATCTTGTCGATTCGGCATCTCCAGAAAACGTCCTGAAAGGGTGGCTTTGTCAAGCTCCAGCCAGGGAACCAATTTTCCTTCCTTTACACGCTTCAACGAATCATGCACGAGTTCCATTCGCCTGCTTTTATCCTTTACTTTAACCACATCACCGGGGCTCACCAAAAAGGAAGGAATATCCACAATACGCCCGTTTACCGTAATGTGACGGTGCCGCACCAACTGACGGGCGGAATTTCGTGTAGGCGCCAATCCTAGGCGATAGACCACATTATCCAAGCGGCGTTCCAGCATTTTTAACAGGTTCTCCCCTGTAATGCCTTTTTCTTTTTCTGCTTTCTCAAAGTAAATACGAAACTGTTTTTCAAGCAGTCCGTAAATTCGACGCAGTTTTTGTTTTTCCCGCAACTGAATACCGTATTCAGACAATTTAAAACGCCGCGATTTACCATGCTGACCCGGAATGTAGCTTTTTCGTTCAAAAGGGCATCTATTTGTAAAACATTTTGTCCCCTTTAAAAAGAGTTTTTCACCCTCTCGCCGGCATAATTTACAAACCGGTCCTGTATATCTTGCCATGTAGTAGCCTCCGAAAACCTTGTATTACACTCTTCTTCTTTTTGGTGGACGGCACCCATTGTGAGGAATCGGTGTAACGTCCTTAATCGCTTTAATCTCAAGTCCAGCTGCCTGTAGTGAGCGAATGGCCGCTTCCCGACCGGATCCAGGACCCTTTACCAAAACTTCCACTCTTTTCAGGCCCAAATCCATTGCCTCTTTAGCTGCATTTTCTGCTGCAAGCTGAGCTGCAAAGGGTGTGCTTTTCCGTGATCCTTTAAAGCCCACCTTCCCTGCAGACGCCCAGGAAATAACATTTCCATATTGATCGGTAAGAGAAACAATGGTATTATTGAATGTCGCTCGAATATGAGCCACTCCGCTTGCCTCTACTGGGCCCTTCTTTTTACGCTTTGTAGACCTTCTAACTTTCGCCAAAATGACCTCCGTACAACGGTTAACTATTTTTCAAAAAATGGCTTATTATTTCTTTTTTCCGCCAATGCTCGGTTTATGCCCCTTGCGCGTCCGCGCATTCGTGTGGGTTCTCTGTCCGCGAACCGGAAGTCCCATTCTGTGCCGCAATCCGCGATAGCAGCCAATATCCATCAGGCGTTTAATATCCATATTGATTTGTGCACGCAGAGCGCCTTCTACTTTAAAATTCGATTCAATGTACGATCGAATTTTCGCGGTTTCCTCTTCCGTCATTTCATGAACGCGCTTGTCCGGATTGATTCCGGTTGCATCCAAAATCCTATGTGAGGTCGGCAGACCAATTCCATAGATATATGTTAGTGCAATTTCCAAGCGTTTATTTTTGGGTAAATCGATGCCTGCTATACGAGCCAAATTAACCTCCTTCGATTAAGCAATTAACCCTGGCGTTGTTTGTGTCTGGGGTTTGTACAAATTACGCGTACAACGCCCTTCCGTTTCACTATTTTACATTTATCACACATTTTTTTTACAGACGATCTTACCTTCATTCTATCCTCCAAAAATGATAAATCTCTTTAACTATTTTATGATTAAGCCCTATTTGTATCGATAGATGATTCTGCCGCGGGTTAAATCGTACGGAGACAGCTCAACCGTTACCTTATCGCCTGGCAAAATCTTAATAAAGTGCATTCGCATTTTCCCGGAAATGTGGGCCAATATTTTATGCCCGTTTTCCAACTCTACCCGAAATGTTGCATTTGGCAGTGTTTCTGTGATAGTTCCGTCTACGCGAATGGGTTCTTCTTTAGCCATAAATTTCCCGTTTTTAAATGCCTTCTGTTAGTACTTCTGTATGATCCTTAAACAAAGCAATTGTATGCTCAAAATGTGCCGAGGGCTCACCGTCAGCCGTTACAACCGTCCAGCCATCCGATTTCGTGTATACCTCATGCGTTCCGGCATTTACCATTGGTTCAATAGCCACAACCATTCCTGCACGCAACCGCGGACCTTTCCCCGGTGGGCCATAATTGGGAATTTGAGGCTCTTCCCACACATCTTTTCCAACACCGTGGCCGACCAAATCGCGTACAATCGAAAATCCAAAACCCTCTACGTAGGTCTGAACAGCGTGAGAAATATCGCTTACGCGGTTCCCGACGCGAGCCTGTTCAATTCCCTTCCAAAGAGCCTCTCTCGTTACATCCATCAATTTTTTCTTTAGATCAGAAACTTTCCCAATGGGATATGTTCGAGCGGCATCCGAATAAAATCCCTTGTAAATTACCCCCATATCAACGCCTATAATTTGTCCTTCCTCAAGGCGGCGCTTCCCGGGAATTCCGTGAACGACCTGCTCATCAATCGAAAGGCAGGCTGTCCCGGGGAATCCGTGAAAACCCTTAAAAGAAGGAACTCCCCCTCGTGAATGAATGTACTTTTCAGCGATTTTATCAATTTCCGCCGTTGTAATTCCCGGCTTTAAATATCCCTCAACCTCTTTGAACGTATCCACCAAAATTCTACAAGATTGACGAATCAGATCAATCTCGGACGGCGTTTTAATAATGATCATTTTTCTTTTTCCAATCCCAGCGTATCCAGAATTTTCTTGTACACATTTTCAATCGTATCATCACCATCAATTGTTTCCATAATCCCTTTTTTGCTGTAAAATTCCTTTAGCGGTGCCGTCTGTTTTTCATAAACGGCCAATCGATTCCGAACCGTTTCTTCCTTATCATCATCCCTCTGAATGATTTCACCACCGCAATTGGGACATTTCCCATCCGCCGGAGGAGGATCGGTTAAAAGATTAAAAACGGCACCGCATTGACTGCAGACCCGACGATTGCTGAGCCTCTGAACAATTTTTTCCGGATCAACATAAATCTCCAGAACGGTATCCAGATTGAGCGCCATTTCTGCCAGAATCTTATCCAGCGATTCCGCCTGTGGAATGGTTCGCGGAAATCCATCCAGAATAAATCCCCTTTCGCAGTCCGGCTGGGAAATTCTCTCACGGATAATGCCAATGATCACATCATCCGGGACTAATTCCCCGCGATCCATATACCCTTTTGCAACTCTTCCCAACTCCGTCCCATCCCGAGCAGCTGCCCTTAAAATATCACCTGTAGAAATCTGCGGAATTCCAAACTCATCCTGCAGCCGCTTTGCTTGGGTTCCCTTGCCCACACCGGGAGCCCCCAACATAATTAAACGCACAGATTGTTTCCTTCTTTTAGGCTCTTCTTCTTCCGCGAAGTCGACCCGTTTTCATGAAACCATCGTAATGCCGCATGAGCAAATGCGATTCAATTTGTTGCAGTGTATCCAATGCCACACCAACAACAATTAACAATCCGGTACCTCCGTAGAAAGAAGCAAAATTATAACTGACATTCGTATATTTCATAATAAAATACGGAAAGATTGCAACCAAAGCCAGGAAAATAGAGCCTGGCAATGTAATTCGCGTTAGAATATAATCCAAGTATTCCGAAGTTTTTTTACCCGGGCGAATACCTGGAATAAATCCACCGTATTTCTGCATATTTTCGGCCACATCAACCGGATTAAAGGTGATAGCCGTGTAAAAATAGGTGAAAAATATAATCATGATTCCGTAAATAAACCAGTACAGCCACGATTGAATATCAAACATAGCCACCAGTGAAGAAACGAATTCGTTGTTTGGAAAAAAAGTTCCAAACGTACTTGGAATGAACATAATTGACTGGGCAAAAATGATTGGCATCACGCCAGCGGTGTTAACCCGCATGGGGATATGTGTGCTGTGTCCGCCGTAAATCTTTCGCCCGACCACGCGTTTTGCATATTGAACCGGAATCTTTCGCGTCCCTTGGGTCAGCATAACAACGGCCGCCACCGTTGCGAACATCAATGCCCACAGAAAAATTTCCATCAACAAGGCACGGTTGCCGGCAATCAATTGCTGCGTTTCATCCAAAACGGCGTTCGGAAATCGAGCAATAATTCCAATAAAGATGATCAGGGAAATGCCGTTTCCAATCCCTCGGTCGTCAATTTGCTCACCAAGCCACATGATTAAAACCGTACCGGCCGTCAGGGTGAGCATCGTTAGCAAGCGAAACCCCATTCCCGGATGCGGAACGACCATCAGCCCCGATTGTGTTACAGGGATATTTTCCAAAAAGACACTTACCCCGTATGCCTGCAAAGCGGAAATCAGAACCGTTCCGTAACGGGTGTACTGCGTGATTTTCTTTCGCCCTTCTTCACCCTCTTTCTGTAATTTCTGAAAGTAGGGCATAACCGCACCCAATAACTGAATAATAATGGATGCAGAGATGTAAGGCATAATGCCCAAGGCAAACACGGTTGCTTTTCTGAAGGCTCCACCGGCAAACATATCATAAAGGCCAAACAAGGTGTTTTGTGCCTGAACAAAAAATTCAGCCATTGCCCGTGTGTCAATTGCTGGGGTAGGAACGTGGCCTCCAAACCGATAGACAATGAGAATCCCCAAAGTAAAAAGAATCCGACGTTTTAGCTCCGGTATCTTAAATATATTCTGGAAACTTTCAATCATAAGGTGATCGCCTTTCCACCAACAGATTCAATTTTCTTCCGAGCTGATTCACTAAATGCATGAGCCGAAACTTCAAGCTTTTTTGTAATTTCTCCGTTCCCCAGGATTTTTACAGGCATATTCTTTTTTCGAACCATGCGTTTTTCATACAAAACTTCCGGAGTTACGTTTTCGATGCCCTCCAATCGCTCCAGATCAGATACATTTACAATCTGATAAGCCTTACGGAAAGGATTAAAAAACCCACGCTTGGGAAGTCTTCGCTGGATGGGCATTTGACCACCCTCAAACCAGGCTCGAAATTTTGCACCTGAACGCGACCTTTGGCCTTTGTGTCCCTTAGTGGCAGTCTTGCCATGCCCAGACCCTTCACCGCGGCCTATTCGCTTCTCTTTATGTCTCGATCCGTTTGCGAATCGTAAAGATCCTAAATTCATATCGCCCTCAACTTTTCCACTAATCGACTTCTTCAACCTTCAGCAAATGTTCAATTGATTTAACCATCCCCAGAATTTGGGGAGTTGTATCATGTACAACAGAATCGTGCATTCTATGAATTCCCAGCGCAACCAGTGTTTTTTTCTGCTTTTTGTTACGATCGATTGCACTGCGAACTTGCGTTATCTTTAGTTTCTTTGCCATTCGTCATTAACTCCAAAATCAATTTCTTCCGATTCCGGATTCAATTCATAATTTGAATTAATCCATTAAAAACACTTCTCTTACAGAAATACCTCTTTTCTTCGTTACGGCATCCACATTCAACATACTTTCCAGAGCATTCATGGTTGCCTTTACCACATTGTGGGGATTTGTGGATCCCAAAATCTTTGCCAACACATCTGTAATACCCACCGACTCCATAATAGCACGAACGGGACCGCCAGCAATAACACCTGTACCAGGAGAAGCCGGTTTCAGAAACACGCGCGCCGCGCCGTACTTGCCAATAATTGGATGCGAAACGGTTCCCTTGCTGATTTGAATGTAAGTCAGGTTCTTTTTGGCGTTTTCGGTGGATTTTGTAATGGCGTCTGTTACTTCATTGGCCTTTCCAAACCCAACGCCCACATATCCCTTGCCATCTCCAACAACAACAATCGCGTTGAAGCTAAACCGACGTCCGCCTTTAACGACTTTGGCTACTCGATTGATATGAACAACTCTCTCTTTTAAATCTAATTCACTGGGACTAATCCGTTCCAAAGGACCTCCTCATTACGATTAATTATCAAATCCGCCTTGAGTGAATTTAACGCTTCTTAATTGATATTCCCATTTTCTACGCTTTTTCGCAAATAGTGGGGAATGAGTTTCTAAAATTTTAAACCACCCTCGCGTGCACCATCCGCCACAGCTTTCACACGGCCATGATAAATAAAGCCGTTGCGGTCAAAAACCACAGACTCAATATTCATTTTTTTCGCGCGCTCAGCAATGGCCTTCCCAACCAATTTACTAACACCCACTTTTCCTTCTTTCTTCCGAACATCTGCCAATGTATCCTGGATGCCTTTCGTCAGAGTGGAAACACCTGTAAGTGTTTTACCGTTGGTGTCATCAATCAATTGGACATAGATATGTTTGGCGCTTCGAAAAACCACAAGGCGAGGTTTTTCAGAGGTGCCCAAAACCTTTCGATGAATTCTCTTTTTACGTTTAAGCCTGGCCAATCGTTTTTTTATATTTTTGTCTGCCATTTTTTCCTCATCCTATTTCAAAATCTATCACTTTGCACCAGATTTACCCGCTTTGCGACGAATCTTTTCACCCGCATAACGAATCCCTTTGCCCTTATAAGGTTCAGGAGGACGGAAGGATCGGATTTTTGCTGCGACCAGACCAACCAACTCTTTGTCAATCCCTCGCACGTAAATCTGAGTATTATTCTCAACGCCTACTTCAATTCCCTCAGGAGGGATAAAAACGATAGGATGAGAATAACCCAACAAAAACGTAACACTCTTCCCCCTCTTCTCTGCCCGATAACCAACACCCACAATTTCCAGGCGTTTTTCAAATCCTTTGGACACGCCCGTAACCATGTTGTTCAAAAGCGAGCGGTACAAACCGTGCATGGAGCGATGCTGGCGATTATCCGTTGGGCGCTTCACAAGTACTTCATTTCCCTGCATTTCCACCGAGATATCCGGATTAATTCGCTGCTCAAGCTCCCCTTTGGGTCCCTTAACCCGCACTGTATTCTTTTGAATATCTACCGTAACCCCTTCCGGAACAGCAATAGGGGCTCTACCAATTCGAGACAATGTTCTTTCCTCCTGATAACAATTTACCAAACATAGCAGAGCACTTCGCCCCCAACCCGCTCTTTTTTCGCTTGAAGGCCTGTCATAACGCCCCGGGATGTTGAAAGAATGGCAATACCCAGATTGTTCATTACGCGTGGAATATGATCCGCATCCACGTATTGGCGCCGGCCCGGTTTACTGATCCGTTTCAAACCGCTGATAACGCCCCTCTCGTTCTCATCGTATTTTAAATAAATTCGAATCAACCCTTGTTTTCCGTCATCAATATTCACATAATTATTGATGTATTTGTTTTCGTATAAAATTCGCGTCATTTCCCGCTTCAAATTGGAGGCAGGGATATCCACCTTTTTATGTTCAGCTTTAATTGCATTTCTAATTCTTGTCAGATAATCTGCAATTGGGTCTGTCATTGACATAAGCTATTTCTCCTGATACCCGCTTTTTTAAGTTCTACCAACTGGCCTTTGTAACGCCGGGGATTTCCCCGTTCAGGGCCAATTCTCTAAAGCAAATCCTGCAGAGTCCATATTTTCGAATATAGCCACGTGCACGACCACAACGTTTACAACGATTATAACGTCTTACTTTGTATTTGGGGGGCCGATTCGCTTTAACAATCATTGATTTTTTAGCCAAAACTCACTACTCCTTCTTCATTAACGTTTGATAAAAGGCCAACCAAATTCTTTCAACAGTTCATACGCTTCTTCATCTGACTTCGCGGTCGTGCAAATGGTAATATCCATTCCA
>CAZMRE010000074.1:0-10301 GCA_964568545.1 uncultured Deferribacteres bacterium
TTTTTCCTCCGGAGGTCGGCGTCAATCCAATTGATTTGCTTCAAACAGCCAATCAGTTTGTACAACTGGACGAAAAGAGAGGCATCCCCATTGCGGTTGAACGCATTGACAGCCGGGGAGAATCCACAAAAATGGATATTGCCGATTTAACTAAAGCCCTCTGATTTCGATCAATGAAAAAATCCTTGTTTAGAATCAGTAGGTTTAATATATTAAAATATGGTTCATTCAAATAATGTGCATGTTTGTTGTTTTTCAAATAAACCGGCAAATTTAAACGAATGTAAAAATAAAAATGAAGCCCCAATCGCAATAGCTTTTGAATCTCAAAGTGTTTTTTCTCGGCGGCACTCTTTTTTTCCTCTGAGATTCTTTGTGTTACTTTTTTTTGGATTACACAGAGTTCCATGGAGATGCTTAGAGATCCACAGCGTTCATTCAGGCTAAAAATAACGAAAATGAATCTTTGATTCACGCATTGGTAGTACTAGAATTTTTATTTCAAAAGACAGGAAAATAAATTAGTGAGCAAAACACCCAAAATTTACAATTTTAAGGATGTTCGGCGAATAAATGAGATTGAAAATCTTCTGGATGATCTTGAAGCATTTGTGCGTGAAGGCGATTACGTTGGGCTGGATGCGGTTATCACGAGCCTGATGTCGAAATCGACATGGTCGGTGCCGCGCATTCTATTTCGGTTGCAGAAATACTTTGTTTTGGGAGATGATCAAATGATCAACGCCTACAGGGATGTTCTGGTGCAAATTGGCACTCCGGCCATTCCCGAATTGAAGGCGTTTCACAAGAAAAATGGGGGCAGAAATATCTTCCTCGAAATTGCTTCGGAAATCTACATTAGTGAAATGATTGATAATTATTTTGCCTGGCGGGATCACTATTTGGCAGAAGATTCGTATTACATACGCCAGTATCGTCTGGTGGATCAAATTGTCCAATTGGGAACGGCCGTTGTTCCACAGGTGGTGCGAAATTTAATGAATGTCAATATTCGAGAATATTTAATCGTGGCGCTTGGAAAAATCGGCGACCGCCGGGCAACTATGGTTTTGACGGCCTTTCTTCGGGAGTCACAGCCGATTGGCTTTGAGCGAACTCAGCGCATTGTCCAAAAATTGGTTCGTGCGCTTGGCGATATTGGCGACAGGCGGGCCGTTCGGCCGCTACTTCATTTCCTTGAATCGGATTCTGCTAGCGGCAAAGCCGATGTGGCTGAAGCAATCGAAAAAATTCTGGGAGCAAATTTTGGAAATTACCATTCCTTCGGGA
This sequence comes from uncultured Deferribacteres bacterium, assembly GCA_964568545.1. GTDB lineage: Bacteria > Zhuqueibacterota > JdFR-76 > JdFR-76 > BMS3Abin05 > BMS3Abin05. The sequence goes on from CAZMRE010000074.1 coordinate 1,291, forward strand.
AAAATAAACGCAGTTGGCATGCCTATCAAAACCGAGTCATGAATTATCTGAAAAGTCAGGAGTCCGGAGCCTACCCCATGCAGTTGGTCCGTGGAAATCTTTCCTAAGAATGGGTGCCCCAATCATGAGTTCTTCATCACCAGAAATCTACAAAACCATCCAATCCTCGATATCGGCCGAAATAAAAGTGAAGGCCTCCCGCTTTGTTGCGACGGCTGTTCCGGTGAAATCAAAGGAAAATGCCGAGGACGAACTGGCGCGAATTTCCAAAAAATACCACGATGCTACCCACAATTGCTTCGCCTATCAGATTGGCGTGGGGGATGCCGCCCGCTACCGCAGCAGTGACGCAGGAGAACCCGCAGGAACAGCGGGGCAGCCCATTCTTCAGGTAATTCAGGGAATGGAACTAACCAATATTCTGGTGGTGGTTACTCGCTATTTTGGAGGTACCAAACTGGGAATCGGCGGCCTAATTAAAGCCTACACAAAAGCCGCACAGGAAGCCCTAAAAAGGGCGAGAATCCTTGAAATTCCTGTCTTGCAGCGATTCCTGTTGAACGTTGATTACGGCCATATCAGTGAGGTCATGCGGGAGATTAATGCCTTCGGGGCTAAGGTGTACGCCTCCAATTACGGCGAAGAAGTGCAGCTTCAGGTGCACGTGCCTATTGGTAAGGCGGCCGATTTTCAAGAGGCTCTCGTGAATGGAACGGGGGGACAAATAAAATTTGAAGGATTATCGAACCCTTGAACCAAATTTTGCTACTTATTACGGCACTTTTACTGTCTGCCTTTTTCTCGGGTTCAGAAACGGCCTTTATTTCTGTCACGCTTTATGAGACGGAAATCTGGCTCCGCAAAAAGCGGTTCGGAGCCAGAGAAGCTCATCATTTCATTCAACGTCCAGAGTCGCTTCTTGTAACCATTCTTGTTGGGAATAATATTGCTATTGTAACATTTTCTTCATTTGTAACTTATTATTTTCAGAGCATTTTAAATGACTTCATCATTCTTCTGCTGAATTCCTTTATTGTCCTAATTTTTGCCGAGATTTTGCCAAAAACCATTTTGCGGGAAAAAGCCCACTCGGTGGTTCGTTTCCTCGCCGTTCCCATGCTCATTTTTCATTATTTGATGCTTCCCCTTATTTTTGTTGTGAATTCATTTTCAAGGTTCCTTCTGCTTTTTTTTCAGGTCAGTCCGCGGCAAATGCACCAGTTTTTCAATCGACGGGACATGGAAATTCTGATTCGTGAAGGTGCCAAGAGCAGCATTGTGGAAGAGTCGGAACAAAAAATCATTGCGCGGATTTTTCACCTGTCCGAATTGCGCGTGCGGGAAATAATGGTTCCACGAACCGACATCGTGTTCATTGATCTGATGGACAACATTCCGACTGTTATTCAAACCGTGCAGAGTTTCAAATTTTCCAGATATCCAGTTATTCGAAAGCGTGTGGATGATGTGGTCGGTGTTATTTTGGCAAAAGACCTTTTAAAGATGCCCAATTCTGTGAAGGAGATTTTGCGGGAAGTCTATTTTGTTCCCGAATCAAAACTGTGTATTGATTTGCTTCAGGAATTCCGCCAGAAAAAAATAAGCCTGGCCATCGTTGTGGACGAATACGGCGGCACATCCGGCCTGGTGACGCTTGAAGATATCATTGAGGAATTATTCGGTGAAATTCAGGATGAATACGATTTCGAGCCAAAGCTTTTTAAAAAGGTTGGTACCAACACGGTTATTGCCAGTGCCCGGGCCGGAATAAACGATCTGAATCGAGATCTGAATTGGAATCTGCCTGCTGGAAATTATGAAACCATTGGCGGGCTCATTTTGGAACGAACCCACGGCGTCCCTCCTTCAGGGACGGTTTTGGCGATCAACGGATACCGGATCCAAATTGTAAAGGCCACCAAACAAAAGATCATGGCACTCAAGATTGAAGCGGAGACGGAATTGGAAAAATAGAGGGGACGTTCTTCCATGAATTGCCGTCGCTGGGGGAATTGTGGCTCATTTGCCCAAATTTAAAGTAAATTAAACTTGAATATTTAGCAATAATTTTTTATAATTATTGAGATGATTTTATTGGCGATTAAAGTTGTTTTGAGGAGGCATTATGATTGTTGCTGTGCGGGTTGAAAAGGTAACCCTTGATACATCCACCAATCGCTTTGTAGTGATTTTACGGGATGACACAAATAAACGATGGTTACCAATTGTGGTCGGTTCTGCAGAAGCGCAAGCAATTGCCCTCCAGCTTGAGAACATTACACCACCGCGTCCGTTAACCCACGATTTAATGAAAAATCTTCTCGAAATTATTGGGATGCATGTTTCGCGAATTGTGGTGAATGACCTTCGAGAAAATACCTACTATGCCATCATTAGCCTTCGCGGAGATGGCCTTGATCGGGAAGTTGATGCCCGCCCCAGTGATGCAATCGCTTTAGCGCTTCGAATGCACGCGCCCATTTTTGTGGATGAAGAAGTTATGCAGAAAGCCGGAATCATGGAATCCTCGTCAGCAGAGGAAGCGCAGCCTGCCATGAGCCGATTGGAGGAACTGAACCTTCAACTCCAGCGTGCCGTTCATGAGGAGCGTTTTGAAGACGCAGCCCGCATCCGGGATGAGATTAAAGAGCTCACGAAAAACGAAGGTAAGGAATCATAGCCCCTTTGTGTGAAATTGCGGTGGTTCACTCAATTTTTCTAAATATGATGTGACTGGTTGTAGGGGTTTGAAAACCTTCAGTAAACGACTGAAGGTTTTTTTTTAACCGGACTGGATTTTTATCTAAGTGAATTAAAAAGAAAAATAACAAAACTGTGACAAAAATACCGCGTTTTCGTCAAGAACCTGTTATGTTAAATTCTATTTTCCGGAGAAGGCATGAAAAAACAGACACGTAATCCCTGGCTCTGGGTTCCCTCCCTTTATTTTGCAGAAGGCATTCCTTACGTCGTCGTTATGACGGTTTCCGTAATCATGTACAAACGAATGGGGATTTCCAATGCGGACATTGCCCTATACACCAGTTGGCTCTACCTGCCCTGGGTGATTAAACCTTTCTGGAGCCCGATTGTCGATCTTTTCAAAACCAAGCGCTTCTGGATTGTAACCATGCAGTTGATTGTCGGCGCGGGTCTGGGAGGCGTAGCGTTAACCATTCCTCTGCCAAATTTTTTTAAGCTTACACTTGGATTTTTTTGGCTGCTGGCATTTTCTTCTGCAACTCACGATATTTCCGCAGATGGATTTTATATGCTGGGTCTTTCCGAGCACGATCAGGCTTGGTTTGTGGGGGTACGCAGCACATTTTACCGCCTGGCAATGATTACCGGCCAGGGGCTGCTGATTATTCTTGCAGGCTACATCGAAAGCCACAGCGGCTTGGCCGATGTAAATATTCACGTGCAAACAAAGCCCAATGCGGCCGTGACGCAAATGATTTCCCCTGAGTCTGTAAAATTTGAATCGCCTGGTGGAAAAATGCGCGTGTTGAGTTTTCCTCAAAAATTGGAAATCACAACCGCTGCACGCTCGAAAGCCGAACTGGATTCCGCTGTCCAATTTGCACTGAAGTGGAATGAAAAAAATGGATTCGTCAAAATTGAACACAAGGCAGTAACAATTGAGCAGCAGCGAGAAGAATCTTCCTGGTGGCAAAATCACGTGTCGCATCCTCTGGCGGATTATTTAAGAAAGCATTTCGGAGAGAGGAAGCCTGTTATCCAAAAAAACAACGCGGGAAATTTTGGAGCGATTTATTTTCGCTTAAGCAAACGGCCGAACGACAAGAAAAATATTGTTGTGCATTTTGGCCGGATCAGGGGAGATAAAAGCATTTCTCTTGTGGAAGGGGAACGTTTTGTCTTCACAAAAAATAATTGGCAAAAACCGGCTATTGCCATTATTAAAATCGATCCCAAATTGAGAGGCTCTACTACGGCTGTTTTCAAGGCCACTTCCGGAAACATCCCGCTGGCATGGTCAGTAACGTTTTTCTTTCTGGCAGCAATGTTTTTCCTGTTTTTTGTTTACCATAAATTTATTTTACCGTACCCTGCCTCTGACAAGCCTGCGAGTGTGGGGGATTCGTCCAATTTTATCAAGGGATACATTGAATCATTTGTTCTGTTTTTCAAGAAAGATAAAATTGGCTGGATTATTGCATTTTTGCTTCTTTATCGATTGGCTGAATCGCAATTGGTAAAATTGGCTTCGCCATTTATGCTGGACGCTCAGGAAGCAGGCGGCCTGGCTTTGACCACTGGTCAGGTGGGTTTTATTTACGGCACGGTCGGCATTTTGGCGCTTACTATTGGGGGACTTCTGGGCGGATTTTTGGCTGCAAAGTATGGCTTAAAGGCCTGGCTCTGGTGGATGGCAATTTCCATCAATCTGCCGGATGCGGTGTACATCTATTTGTCGCATTTTCAGCCGTACAATCTTTTAACGATTAATCTGGCAGTTGCAACGGAACAATTTGGGTATGGTTTTGGTTTTACTGCCTACATGCTTTATATGATTTATGTGTCGGAGGGAAAATTTAAAACAACACATTTTGCTATTGCCACAGGAATAATGGCTCTGGGAATGATGATTCCCGGAATGTTCAGCGGTTGGCTGCAGGAAGTGATTGGCTACAAGCATTTCTTTATCTGGGTCATGATTGCAACCATCCCCGGCTTTCTCGTGTTACCATTTATTCCATTGGATAAGGATTTCGGGAAGAAGAAAACGCCGGTGTAGGCTTTTTTCTCAGCGGTTCTCTGTGTTATTTTTTTAGGTTACATGGAATACCGCAGAGGATCCCAGAGTACCACAGAGATATTTTAGTCCGGATTTGGAAACGTATTATTCCATTGCCGCGAATGCGCGAATAAAGATTTCGGTAATGTAATTAGATTCGTTGGAAAATAGGAATGTCGTCCCTACGGGACTTTTTAACTTATTGTTATTCTATGACCATAAACATTCCGTCCCCATCGGGACTTCATCTGATGAAAAATTGTACTCATATTTTTTTGAACACCGTTAGGTGCGATATGTTTATGGTGATTATTATGCTCTCTTGATTTAAATGCCGTAGGCACGATATGTTAGCATATAAAACTTTACCGTTGTGAGTTTGACGAAAAAACAGCCATTGGAATTCTGTTTTAATTGGGGATAGGGAGTGTCCTTTCAGTCAATTGGGGTTAAAACCCCGGAAATATGGAATAAATTGTGATCCACGGGCTGAAGCTTGTGGCAATTCAGATTAGGCCGCTAAATTCCTATTATCTCTAAAAAAATAAAGAAGAAGGAAACAACTTGAAAATTCGTTCCATTTCGAAATTAATTGCTTTGGGAGTGCTGCTTCTGGTGGTTGGCTGTGCCGGTTCTACCAAAATGGCAGATTCTTTTTTTAAGCAAAAAAACTACCGGCAGGCTATTTTGAGCTATCGCACCGCCCTAAAAAAGGACTCTACCAATGTCAAAGGCTGGATTAATCTTGGAGAAAGCTATCGGGCGATCGGAAAATTGGATTCGGCTAAATTCAGTTTCAAAAAGGCTGCCTTGCTCAAGCCCGAAGATGCTGAGATCAAGCACCTGATTCTGGAAACCGATTTTCTCAGTGCGAAGAAATTGGCAAAGGATAAAACCTATCGCTGGGAGGCGGTTCGAAAATTGACATCTGTGCTGGAAAAAGATTCCACTTTTCTCCCGGCACTGATTGAACGCGGAAAGCTTTATGAAGAACTGGGCGAGCTGGATTTAGCGGCAAAGGATTACCGTGCGGTTATCAAACTAAATCCTCAACGAACGGATTTGAAGAAAAAAATTGAGTTATTTGGAAACGACCGGAAAGAGTCCGAAATGTGGACAAAAAAGGCCGCAAGCCAGCTTCAAAGAAGGCGGTATTTAAAAAGCATTGAATATCTGAAAAAGGCGCTTATTCTTAAACCGGATAACGAGCGGGCTAAGTATCTGCTTCACATGGCAAAAGGTCGGTATTATTACAAACGGGGAAGTTTGGGTCGAATTTGGGATGCCATCGAGGAGTTTGGGAAAGCCTCCGCTCTGGAGCCCAAAAATCCGGAGCCGCATTTTTACATGGCCGAGGCCTATTACAAAAAGGATAAACGGGATTACGACAACACCATTCGTGAATATGAAGAAGTCGTCAAACTGGCGCCTCAAAGTTGGTACGCAAAAACTGCCCGGAAAGAAATTAAAAAGCTGAAAAAATTACAAAAAATCTGGAAACGATTTTGGAGGAAATAGAGAAAACCACTCCGCAGGTGGAAGCCCGTACCAAGATAAAATCTCGAGAGGAACTGTCCGACATTTGTGATAGGCTTCATCGGGAAGGGAAAAAAATCGGGTTTACGTCGGGTGTTTTCGATATTTTGCACGCGGGGCATGTGGAGTATCTGGAAAAGGCCAAAGCCCTTTGTGACGTGCTGATTGTGGGCATCAATTCGGATATTTCCGTCAAGCGCTACAAGGGTAAAAACCGTCCCTTTGTGCCGGAGATTCTCCGGGCAAAAGTTCTGGCGGGATTAGCTTCGGTTGATTTTGTTTTTGTTTTTGACGAGAGGCGAAACCAGCAAAACATTTTGGCGCTTCGCCCAGATTTTTACATCAAAGCAGGGGATTACTCTTCGGAGAAATTGACATCGAAGGAAATTGTGGAATCCGTTGGGGGAAGGGTAGTGCTCATTCCAATCGAAACGCAGATTTCCACAACGGAGATTATTGGAAGAATTGTCAGCGCCGAAGGAGATAAAGCAGAGCAGGTGGTGGAAAAAGAAGGCGCCGTTCATTTTTCAAGAAGACCCCTTAAAGCGGTACCGGCTGTTTTTCTCGACCGCGATGGCACGATCAATGACGAAATGGAGTATCTTCATGATCCCCGCAAATTCAAATTGCTTCCCCATGTTTTGGAGGGATTGAAAAAGTTACAAGATATGGGCTACCGACTGGTTATTGTAACCAATCAAGGCGGCATTGGCCTGGGATATTACACGGAAGAAGATTTTTACCGGGTAAACCGGGAGATGTTTCGGCAGTTGGCGCCGGCCGGAATTAAAATCGACAAAATCTATTTTTGTCCGCATAGTATTGCTGAAAAGTGCACCTGCCGCAAACCCAACACTGGGCTTGTGGAGAGAGCAGTGGCCGATCTTAACATTGATTTGCCGAACAGTTTTTTTATTGGCGACAAGACCATCGATCTGGAAACGGGCCGCCGGGCGGGAATCCGAAAAATCCTGGTGCGAACCGGCCACGCGGGCACCGATGCCACCTACGAGGTTACGCCGGATTATGTGGCCGATGATTTGCTTGATGCTGCCAATTGGATTCTTCAGCAGGAACGCAGGTGAGGTTTTGGGGCAAGAAAGATTTCAATCCACTGCCAGCTGGCGGATCACTTAACGACCTCAAATAACATTCCCCTATTCCTAATTCAAAATAGAATCCCGGTTGTGGTTTTTCCACAAAACTCGCAACGGTAAAAGAATCAAAAATATCCTGTGAATCCTGTCAAATTTTTTTTGATTGACAGCAATGGATAGCGGGAAGGCTGTTCGGCCTGTTGCCTTTTTAAAAATTCTATTGAAAAATAAAATAATTTTGCGTATATTTATGTCAATTTTAAAGGGCGATTAGCTCAGTTGGTTAGAGCGCTGGTCTCACATACCAGAGGTCACTGGTTCAAATCCAGTATCGCCCACCAATCATTCCCTCAAAATTAAGTGATGGATTTGGGGAGACCCCATCACACCGAATAGAGACAAATCTAAATTATCTCCCGATCAATTCTAAAATGCAGGAACGGCGCTGATGTTAGAACATCGTCAAATGCTGTTAGGTGGTTTTACCGACAGTGAAAAAAGTATTTTAAGTCAACTTCTTGAGGATATTGATTTTCCACCATTTATCGAGGTTTCCCCCAACCAATCTGAATTGACAATTGGTGAAATATTGAAGCAAAAGGCGGGCTCGGGTGAAAAAAAACGATTCACGGAGCGATTTATTATTTTTCATAATTTTCAGCGCCCAGAAATCACTGCTTTTATTTCCGTTTACAAAACCTTAAATCTGCCGCGACCGCTATTTGCGGCTGTAACGCCTTATTCCATAAATTGGACACTTGAGAAATTGTTACACGATTTGACCGAAGAACGAAGTGAAATCGCTGCTCAAAAAAAGAAAACGACCTAAGTTTCCTTTGATAAAAAGGGGTTTTTGCCATGTGTGACACACTCGTTGCTCTTTCAAGTTACACGTCCGACGGAAGCATTTTGTTTGGGAAAAATTCGGATCGCGAACCGGATGAGGCTCACGAGATTGTTCGTTTTCCCGCCGTTGATTATCCGCCCAATCAAACCGCACAAACAACCTATCTTGCCATTCCTCAGGCGAGACACACATTTGAAGTGATTCTGGCAAAGCCCTTCTGGATGTGGGGATGCGAGATGGGCGTCAATGAAAACGGCGTAGTAGTGGGCAACGAAGCCATGTTCCTAAAAGTCCGCGTAGAAAAGAAACCCGGCTTACTGGGAATGGATCTGATGCGGCTCGCTCTGGAGCGAAGCGAAACGGCAGACCATGCTATTCGTGTGATAACTGATCTTCTGCAAACCTACGGTCAGGGTGGGGCCAGCGGCTATCACGACAAGAAATTTACTTACCACAATTCATTCTTAATTGCTGATTATACTGGTGCCTATGTTCTGGAAACCTTTGGCCGCGAATGGGCGGTGAAAAAAGTATCTGGCGCCTATTCCATTTCAAATTGCACCACATTAAGGGATGATTACGACGAAGTTTCTCCCGGGCTGCAAAAATCGAAATCGGGTCGGGTGAACTTAAAAAAGCACTACGAGGGATTTTTTTACACCTATTTTTCGGGAGCAAAAAAGAGGCGGGCGCGTTCCATGGAAATGATGGAGCAAAAAAAAGGAAAACTGACGCCGAAAGCCATTGCTCGAATTTTGCGCGATCACGG
>CAZMRE010000075.1:0-10091 GCA_964568545.1 uncultured Deferribacteres bacterium
GACCTTTTGACATTCGGTGGATTTTTTATCACGATTCGGTTGTTTGGAGAACTGTGAAAAAAATCATGAGGCATATGCTTGAAGAAGAAAATGTTGGGTTGATTTTTCACAAAAGGGAAGAATTAGACACCCCATATTCTCATTTTTTGATTACTAAAAACATAATTGAGCATGGTGCGCTGTCTCCAAAAACGACCTGCTATCTCGCTCCGCTTTACATTTATCCCAAAGAAAAGAAAAATACCGCCAGCTCTGGCCGCACTTTTATGATGGTATTCGAGCCTCAAGCCAAATATGTTGCCCGCAGACCTAATATTGATCCAATAATTCTTGAGGAATTAAGCCAAACCTTTGGAGAAAGGCCAAAACCCGAGGAGATTCTTTACTATATCTATGGTTTTTTTTACTCCAATACGTATCGTACAAAATATGCAGAATTTTTAAAAATCGATTTTCCTCGTGTGCCGTTTACATCAGATTTTGAGATTTTTAAAAAAATTGCTGGCTACGGAAAAGAACTGGCCGATCTTCACTTACTGAGAAGCAAAGCGCTGACCAATCCTATTTCAAAATTTCATGGATCTGGAAACAATGATCTCATAACAAAGATTAAATACGATGAAAAATCAGGGAGAATTTTTATCAATTTAGACAAATATTTCGATAACATCTCGCCTGAATTATGGAACTACCACATTGGTGGTTATCGGGTTTTGTACAAATATTTGAAAGATCGCAAGGGACAACAAATGAGCGATCCCCGATCGTACAGTCGAATTGTTACGGCTGTCGCTAAAACCATTTCTCTGCAAAAGCAAATTGATAAAATCTATGCACGGGTGGAAAAAAAGCTGATCGAAATTTAAAATGAATTCGGGAAATTGGTGGCTAACATCTTTTTGAAATAGGCTTACATTTAGTTCATAAAAAATGGTTGTAATTTCGCCGAGGTTTTATTAAATTTGATTAATTTCATCTGTGGATTTTCACCGTAATTTAACAGGGATGTCTGTTATTCATGATCAAAATACTGCGGTTTGCCTTTCGGGGAGTTTTTTCTGTCTCGATAATTTTATTCTTTCTGATTGAAACCTCCCTTGCCGGAATCGCTTCCCGGTATCCTGAAACGGTCACGCGCCACAAATTTTCATTGTCCGGGAATTGGTCTTTTCGCGGAAAGGAATCCGATCGCTGGCAAACGATGAAAATCCCCGGAAGTGTGTCGGAGTCGGCCACCTATTTTTTTAAGCGGAATTTTCGTCTCCCCGCTTCTTACCAAAACAAGTCGTATTCTCTGCTGGTAGACGGCGTAAATTTTAGGGCATCTGTGAGCATTAATAATCACTATGTGGGAGATGTGCCTGCCGGATTTGAGCCCCTGGAATTCCAATTGGACCCGGAAGTTCTTCACGACAGAAGGAATTTTATTCAGCTGGAGATCGATGCCTCACAGAATTTCGACTACTCCCTTCCGCTTAAAGGGGGGCTACTGGAGCCCAGGATTCCCCGGGGGATAACGGGCGAAATAGCGTTGTACGCTCAGCCCGCTGTCTCGCTAAAGAATACGGAGGTGGCGTACCGTGTGCGGGAAAACAATCGAATCGCTCTCACTCTTTCAGGCGAAATTGGCGGTACCGATTCTGCAGCATCGAATTCAAAGCTGATTGCCATTCGTGTCACCTCTCCCGACGGAGTGGTTGTGTACGAAGGCAACCTGCGCGTCTCGGGGAAGCGCTTTCGGAAAACAATTCAATTGCTGAATGGAAACTTGTGGCAGCCGGATCATCCGGTACTCTACGAAATTGAAATCTCCCTGAAAACGGAAACCGGAACGATTCTGGATGTGTGGAAAAGTCGAACGGGATTCCGACAATTGGAGCGTCGGAACGGTCACTTCTATTTAAATGGGAATCGCTTAAAATTAAAAGGACTATCGGTGTTTCCCGGACGGCTGCCTCCGGGAGATTTTGGAAGAGCGGTTAAGAGGCTGGGAGCCAATGCCGTTCTTTTTATTTATCCTCCGAGGCCGGAGCTGTTTCAGATTGCCGATTCACTGGGATTTTTTATTTTAACGGGACCGCCCCTGTGGAATACGCCGGCGGCTAATTGGAAGAACCCTTCCTTCAGAGAAAATGTCTGTCAATTTTGGAGTACGATTTGTCAAATGGGGGAAGGGCATCCGTCATTTTTTAGTACCACCTTGGGCGTGGGAAACGACGGGCTTTCAAAGGAATTCTTTCAAGCCCTTAGGAGAGACAGCCTTACGAGAGGGACTCATTTTTTCTCTGGAGCCTCTTTTCGCACAGGAAAGATTCGCGTCAAACATTTTCCTCTGGATTGGGTTGGATTTGATCTGACGACGTTTCGACATCCGAAGTGGAAAAAGGTGGTTTCTGATTTTCGGAAAAAACATCCCGAAACGCCCATTTTGTTTACACAGGTGTCGGCACCTTTTGTAAATTTGTTTGATGCTCCGGAAAATGAACTCAGCTACGAAAAGCGCCAGGGGTTTTATTTGTGGAAAATGCTTCGCGACATGTACAAATCACCGGATGTAGCAGGTTGTTTCGTTTTTACAAACCTGGATTACCCGGGGTCGTATCCCAGTTTTTTGAATCCTTACGATAGAAACCGGAGCGAGTTTCATTTCGGATTGCAAACACAGATAAACGATCCCCCGAGAATCGCATGGAAAATGGTTCACGATCTGTACCAGGGAAAGCAGATAAATTATGCCGATTACGTTGAGAAACGCGATCCCAGAGAAGTCTCTTTTATTTTGTGGGGATTCGGGGTCATTATTTTTTTCCTCTATTTTTTAAGGGGGAATCGCCATGTTTCTGGGAATTTTGTTCGGGTGTTCATGCGTCCGAAGGGGTTTTATGAAGAGCTGCAATCAGGGCGAAAAATTGCATGGGGGCATTCTCTTGTTATCAGTATTAGCGGCTCGGCGACGCTGGCCATTTTCGCAGCAAGCCTGTTTTTCTATTATCGGGAATCTCTTCTGTTTGATTATTTTATGTCGCAGTTGCTTTATTTCCATTGGTTGAAGCAATTCTTTGTGCCGCTAGTCTGGAATCCGAGTGTTTTCGTGTTGGTTCTAACGGCTATTTTCTTTTTTCTGTTTTCATTGTTGGCAGTTGTTATTCGGGTGTCCACGATTGTAGCGGCTCGCTCGCTTTCGCTTCGCAACGCACTAACAATGATCTTCTGGTTGAGCGGCGTGTTCATTTTTTTGATTCCCTTTGCCATGATCTCTGCTCGTATCTGGCTCTATCCAGTGATCAGGTATTTCATTTTTCTGACACTGCTGGTTTTGTTTCTTTGGTTTATTTACCGCATTTTTCGGGGAATGGTTGTTATTTTGCATTTCTCGGCTGTAAAAACGGCTCTGAGCATGATAGCTTTTATTGGAGGGATTTTTGCTCTTTTTGCCTGGTTTTATCAGATGCATTCCAATTTTTGGCCGTTTTTAAGTTATGTAGTGCATGTTTGGACAACGGGCATTTAGATAATGCCCACAAATTTACACAAATAGGAATTTTCATGAAAAATTATTACAATGTATTTGCCGCGAATGTCCGAATTGAAGATTTCCATTTTCTTTATGAGGATTAGATGTACCTGACACGATTAGAATTACGCGGATTTAAATCATTCGCCAGGAAAACAGAAATCATTTTTAAAAATGGCCTTACGTGCATTGTGGGACCCAATGGAAGTGGCAAAACAAATATTGTAGATGCCATTCGCTGGGTTCTGGGTGAACAGCGAGCGGGCATCCTTCGCAGCGATAAAATGGAAAAAGTCATTTTTGCGGGCAGTAAAAGCCAAAAACCTGTTGGAATGGCTGAGGTCTCAATGACCATTCAGAATGACCGCTCCGTGCTTCCGTCTGAGTACACGGAGGTTGTGGTGACCCGACGGTTGTACCGATCGGGCGAGAGCGAATATTTGCTCAATAAAAAGCCGTGCCGCTTGAAGGACATTACGGATTTGTTTCTGGATACAGGTCTGGGGCCGGATTCCTATTCGGTCATCGAGTTAAAAATGGTGGAGTCCATTCTGAGTCCTAAAACGGAGGAGAGGCTTCGCCTGTTTGAAGAGGCGGCGGGTATCAACAAATACAAGCACCGGCGGGCGGCTGCACTGCGGAAATTGGGTGCCACGCAGGAAGATTTAAATCGCGTAAACGATATTATTTCGGAGGTGGTGCGAAATGTCAATTCCTTGAAGCGGCAGGTGAACAAGGCGGAGCGGTACAAACAACTGTCGGAAGAAATTGAACAGTTGGATGTTCGTCACGCATCCCTGGAATTGGGGAGAATTGTTTGGGAATTGCAGCCACTAAAATCTCAATTAAACCAGCGTCAGCAGGCATTTCAAAGCAATCGATCAATGTTAAGCAAGGAAGAAGCCTATCTCGAGCAGATGCGGGCGGAGGTTCTGTCTTTGGAGGATCACGTTTCAAAGGTACAATTGGATCTGGATCGTGTGACTCAGGATGTCCATCAAAAAGAAAATGAGCTGGCCGTTTCAAAGGAGCGGATTCGAGCGCTGAAAGAAAAAATTACCCGCTACCAAACCGAAGAGAAGCAGCTTCGCAAAAGACAGCAAATTCTAATCAAACGGCTGGAGGAAACCCGCCCGAAGCTGATTGAAATACAAGAAATTAGCGACGGGTACAAATTAAAACTTCGGCTGAAGCAAGAAGAATTGGAAGGTTTTGAAAAAATCTTAAACCGGCGCAGATTGGAAGCCAACGATTATCGGAAGAAATTGGTCGATCTCTTAAAACAATTGGACAAAAATGAGAAGGAACGCAGTCGGTACGAAGCCCAAATTCTTCACCTTCAGGGGAAACAGGAGCAGCTTCAGAAAGAACTGGCGGCGGCTCACGATGAGGAAGTGCGGCTAAAAAAATCGCTTTCTGAACAAAGGCAAGTGGATTCTGCTTCGAGCAGCAACCACCGGAAATTGACGAAGGCTGTTCAGGAAGCGGAGGTATCTGTTTATAACGCGGAACAGAACTGCCGAAAATTACAGGAAGACTTGCTGAATGTGAAGAGTCATTTGGATGGAAAATACCAGCAAATAAATTTCCTTCAGCATATTATTGAGGCAAATGAAGGATTCCCGGAAGGCGTAAAATTTTTGTTGGAGCACCACTCGGAATTTCCTGGACTGTTGGGACCTCTGGGAGATTTGATGGATGTTCCTAGAAACTATCGGAATGCCGTTGAAGCAATTCTCTCGGGAATGGTTTCATTTCTAGTCGTGGAAAAAGCTGAAAATGCCTACGCTGCTATTGAGCGCCTTCAGAAAGAAAAACTGGGGCAGGTTACATTTGTTGTGCTCGAATGGTTGAAGGAATTCCCGAAAGCAAACCGCCCAAATATTTCGGGTTCAGGCGTGCTAGGTTGGGCAAACGAGCTGGTGCGGACGGGGAGAAAATTCAAGCCAATCGTAGATTGGCTGTTGGGGGATTTTTTGGTCGTGGAAGATGCCCATCTGCAAAAAACAATTTACAAAAAACATGGGATAAACGTGGTAACCGTGGCAGGCCAACTAATTTCTGAGCACGGCCTTTTGCGAAGTTCACAGTATGCGCGTGGAAAACATGTGGTCGGTGTGGGGCGCAAAAGCGAGATAGAAAGACTTTCTGCTGAGATTAAATCCCTGGAATCCGATCAGGAAAAACTGACGGAAAAATTTGAGGCTGAACAGAAAAAACTCGAATCGCTTCGGAAGGAAGTTGAATCCCAAAAACGCGCCTTGAAACGTTACGAGGAAGAGAATTTTCATCAACAGATACAGTTGGCAAGGGACCAGGAATCCTACAAGAAAGCAGTTGATCTCATTCAAAGTGTGTCCCTGGAAATCGAAAATACGGGAAATTCAATTCAGTCAGCCCACCAAAAAATAAATCAGCTTATGCCGGCCATCGAGCGGCTTTCAAAACGAAAAGAACAATTCGAGAAGGATTCCGAGAGATTACTGGAAAAGGTCCAGGATTTGGAGGACGAGCGGAATAAACTGGCGGAGTCCGCCCACGAAATCAATTTGAATTTTGTTCGCACAAGCGCCGAGAAAAAGAATATTCAATCTGAAATTGAACGGATGGAACGAACCATTCGCGACTTAACAACAACGTTGGCCTCCCGCGATCGGGAAATCGGCGAAGCTGAAACGGACATCGCCTATCTGGAAGCTGTAGTCGAAAAAGCGCATACGACGCTAGCGGAATTGTACACACAACGCGAGGTGCTGGTGAAGGATAAAAATAAGCTTCAAGGTGATCTGGAGAGTCTGCGGGAGCAATTAAAAACAAAAGAAGATGAGGTAAAACAGGCTCGCGAGGCGGGGGAGAGTTCGTCGGATTTGTTGCGAAATCTAAAATTAAAGATATCGGAGCTTGAACTTCGGGCGGATAATGTTAAGCACATTATGAATGAAAAATATGCGATTGAGGTTGTCCCTGCCGATCCCAAAACGCCAACCGAATACAAGGAAATTGGGGAGCGGTTGGAATTGCTGCGTACGCGACTGCAAAGTTTTGGGCCGGTTAATCTGCTCTCATTAGAGGAGTACGGAAAAGAATCGAAGCGAATGGAGTTTTTAGAAAAACAGCGGGATGATCTTTTGGAAGCGAAAAATACGTTATTGGAAACCATTTCGGTTATCAATAGAACGGCTCACGATAAATTTTACGACGTTTTTCAGAAAATTAGAGGGAATTTTCGCAAGAATGTTCAGTCTTTTTTTGATGGAGGGGAGGGAGATATTCAAATCAAATTCGATCAGGAAGACCCGCTGGAGGCAGCTATTTCAATTATGGTGCGTCCCAAAGGCAAAGCCATCACTTCGATGGAACTGCTTTCGGCTGGAGAGAAAGCACTAACAGCCATCACTCTGCTTTTCTCGATTTATCAGGTAAAGCCGAGCCCGTTTTGTGTGTTGGATGAGGTCGACGCCCCTCTGGATGATGTGAACCTCCGCCGTTTTTTAAGGGCGGTACGCGATTTCTCCGATACGGTGCAATTTATTCTGGTCACGCATAACAAAGGCACTATGGAAGCTTCTGACAATATTTACGGGGTTACGATGGCTGATGAAGGTATTTCGAAGCTGGTGTCGGTGCGGTTTGAAAAAGAAAATGCGTCCGCCGAAGTCAGCTCATAAAAGTGGCAATTCTGGGGGAACTTTTTTCAGTTCTAACGTAAAATTAATTGAAAAACTATTCTAATGGATCGTAATTTGCCGTTGATGGATCCAATGTGAAAGCTTAAATCGTGTTTGAACGAAAACGTGAGACAAGCCTCCGGCTTGTGAAATCTGATCTAGTTAATTATTTGTTTCTTATAAAAAATTAATGCAAGCAAGATGCTTGCCTTACATTTTTCAAGTGTTTTTGTTCAGATACAAATATTGTGATAGGTGTTTCCATTTTTTGGTTTTTTCGCAGGTATTTGGGAGCAAGAATCCAAAAAATCGGCAAATGAAGAATTTGGATTTATTTGTGCAAAATGTGTATTTTAAAAGAGAGGATTTTATGAAGAGGTTATTTGTTTTACTAACGATTAGCATTTTTTTTATGCTTGGAATGTCAGAACTTCCTGCTCAAACATTTAATCAAACCAAATTGCCCTTTGAATTGAATTATGCCGCCTTTCGTGCGTCAAGTGGATTTGATTATCTGGAGGTCTATTCGGCTATTTACCGCAGTCAATTAAAATTTGTAAACGATAGTACTCGTCATTTTCGAGCAAATTTTAAAATTGAAATTGATGTGGCAAAAGGAGATTCTGTGTTGTTTCGGGATGCCGTCAGAAAGGTCACATATGCGGATAGTATGGCGCAAGTATCGGAAACACAGCGGCTTCCGGACGTATCTCGAGTGTACATTCGGCCGGGAAAATATAATTTAAAGGTCACGGTTCGCGACCTGAATAATGATCGTTTCGGCACTATTGAAATGCCTGCTCAAATCAATCCTTTTTCTGCTGATTCAATGGATGTCAGCGATATCGAATTCGCATCGCTGATTCAGAAAAACGATAAGCCTAATATGTACACCAAGAATGGCTATCAGGTCATTCCTAATCCCGGGGCTTTGTACGGACAGGGAGCTCCGATTCTCTATTTCTATTCCGAAATATACAACATGAAAAAAGAGGCTAAGCCTGACAGCTATCAGGTAAGGTACCAGGTTTTGGATCGCGACGGAAAAATTGTGCGCGAATTTAATCCCATCACCCGGCAAAAACCCGGCTCGTCCGCCGTTGAAGTAGGAGGTGTGAATATCATTACACTTCCCTCCGGATCGTATTTCTTCAGACTAATTGCCTCTGATCTGGGAACCGGGCAAAAATCCTATTCGATGAAAAAATTTTACGTGTATCGAAGATCCGATTTTGCAAAGCAGGAGAAAAAAGAGCGATTGAAAATTTCCCAATTATCAAGATTTTTGAATAGCCCGGAATATCAGGTTTATGATGAAATGACGGCCAAACAATTGGATGCGGAGTTCAACGGGGCCAGTTATATGGCTACCGGCCAGGAGAAGAAAGTCTATAAGAATCTGGATTTACCCGGAAAACGCGAATTTATGAAAAAATTCTGGATTCGGCGCGATCAGGATCCCACGACTATTAAAAATGAATTCCGGCAGGATTATTTGCAGCGACTGGCGTATGTGAATTCGCATTTTGGATCGGGGAAACCTGGCTGGCGAAGCGACCGCGGACGGGTCTATTTAATGTACGGAAAGCCCAATGAAATCGAGCGATATCCCAACAGCAGCGAGACAAGAGCCTACGAGATTTGGCATTATTATCACATTCAGGGAGGTGTGGATTTCTATTTTGTTGATGTCCGCGGTTTTGGTGATTATCAGTTGGTGCATTCTACCGCCCGAAATGAACTGCAGGATAACAATTGGCAGCGCTGGTTGACACCATTTTAAGGCGTTGATTTGATTTAAATGCCCTGATTTACCCACAGGATCAGGGCTTTTTTATGAATGATAGGCAGGAGAAACGATGGGAAAGCCGAGCATTTGTTTTATCGGATTGGGGATTATGGGCAAGCCCATGGCAGCCAATTTGCTGAAAGCCGGATATTCGCTGTTTGTGTTTAATCGCACGCGCGAAAAGATGGCATCGTTAGTGGAAAATGGAGCAATTCCAGCCGAGTCTATTTCTGATTGCACCCGCCAGGCCGATGTGACCATTACTATGCTTCCCGATTCTGCTGACGTAAAAGACGTGATTCTGAGCAAAAATGGTGTAGCCGAAGCCGCACGACCGCATTCAACCGTAATTGATATGAGTTCGATTTCGCCGGTTGTCAGCCAGGAAATTGGACGATTTTTGCATCGTCAAAAGGTTGATTTTTTAGATGCGCCGGTAAGCGGTGGCGAGGCTGGGGCTATTGCCGGAACGTTGGCGATCATGGTCGGCGGTTTGGAGACTTCTTTTGAAAAAATGAAACCCATTCTTCAAACCATGGGGAAATCTGTCAAGCGGGTGGGAGAAATTGGCGCCGGGAATTATGCCAAATTGGCCAATCAAATTATCGTCGCCCTGAACATTGCGGCTGTGGGTGAGGCATTTGTATTGGCCCAAAAAGCTGGCCTCGATCCGGAAACCCTGTATGATGCCATTCGAAATGGACTTGCGGGAAGTCACGTTCTGGACGCTAAAGTCCCAAAGGTAATGGAGCGTCAATTTGAGCCCGGGTTTAAGCTGAAACTGCATCAAAAAGATTTGAAAAATGTTCTTGAGACTGCCCATCAGATTGATGTGCCATTGCCGTTAACGGCGCTTGTGCAACAAATGATTACGGCTTTGATTGCTGAAGGCAAGGGAGAGTTGGATCACGGGGCACTGGTTCAATTTGCCGAAAAAGTCAGCGGTGTAACGATTCAAAAAAAATATTAAGATGCGAAAACATTTTTCTTGAAATAGAGATTTGATTTTCGTATATTTTTAAACCAAATTTTACTTGCCACCGTAGCTCAATCTGGTAGAGCAGCTGATTCGTAATCAGCAGGTCAGCGGTTCGAGCCCGCTCGGTGGCTCAGGAAAAAG
>CAZMRE010000076.1:0-9678 GCA_964568545.1 uncultured Deferribacteres bacterium
TCCGAAAAGAATAACCAGCGAAATAATCGTAACGATCAAACCCAATTTGAAGCTTTTCGGTTTGAACACAAAGTAAATTGTGTGCTCGCCGGACTTTAGAAAAATAGAGCGAAGAAGGTAATTGGTTTTGTAAATTTTTGTTGGTTTGCCATCCACAAAGGCTTTCCAGCCGGCGGGGTAGTACACCTCGCTTAAAACTAGAAGAGCGGGTTTGGCGACGGAGGCCTTTAAATCAATTTGGTGAATGGAATACTTTGTTACCCTGACACGATTTTCGGCAGAAGCTTTAACAGCAAAAGGCGGATTTTCTTCAAGAATGGCCTCCTTGCGGGGATCGAAATTCAGTTGCTTGATTCGTTGGAAAATGGCCCTCTTACCGTGTCGTATTTCCACACTGTCGGCAAAAAAAGCGCGTGGCAGAACATCTTTGTTCCTAAGTACCTTTTTGTGCGTTCCCTTGAAAACCACCTCGTAGGTTTGATCGGGAACAGGGTAGGGCGAAAGAATGTACTTCACGTTAAGCATGTCGAGCAAAACCTTGTGAAAATGCCATTCTTTCATGTCCAACTCTTGAGGGGTTCGGTAAGCCATTCCCTGTCGTCCGTTTCGCATGACAGGTTTTACATATTTCATGAAAAAGCTTCGGGGCAGCCCGGATTCCCCCAGCATATCCTGATAAATTTTGATTTTTGCCGCGTGGTAGCCGTACATGTTTTGAATCAAATGATACATGTACCAGTTGGCAGGTTTATCGTCCAGAACCGGCATGATGCGGTAGAGGGAATGATCATTTTTCAGAAAATTAACCGTTTCTGTTGCCGCAAAGAAATTATTCTCACTCGCTTTTGTCTGAGGGTGAATAATTTTGAAATCCACCGCCCAGAGATCAATTATCACCAGAATGAAAAGCCCCCACTTAAGCATGCTGCCCTGAATGGACTTCTTCAAATAGAGCCAAATCAAGCCAAAGGCAAAGCCGAAAAGCACCAGAGCCTTGAGTCCATCATTCACAGCCATTTTGTAGGCGCGTTCCTGAAGAACTGGATTTGTAACTTTTCCAGATTCAGCTATGCTTCCCAGAAGCGAACCTTTGGCAACCAGGAGATACAGAAACAGGAGGAGCAGAAATCCGCCGAATCCGTAAAGGTAATTCTGGAGTTTTTTTAGTGTCGATTTGTCTAATTTTTCGCGATTTAGACGCAGCAGAGCAAACAGTCCGATTCCCGCCAGCACAGCCACAGAAAACTGAAGCAAAATCAGAATGGTATTCGGAGCCCGGAATTTATTGAAAAAAGGAAGAAGTTTGAACATGGGGCCGTAAAGCACCGGGAGTTCTTTTCCAAAGGAAGCAAACAGCGCCAAAACGCCCAAAATCCCAAGGAACCAGGTGGCGCGGTTTCGGTACAGCAGAAAGGCAAATCCCGCCAAAAGCAGTGGAATGAGACCCATGTAGAGCGGGAAATCGGTGAAAGGCATGTGCCCCCAGTAGGTTTGTCCGCCAAAACCCACAAACGACGGAATGAAAAATGTCAGAATTTCCAACGGCGAAAAAGACCAGCTTGTGGCGTAACCGTAACTTAACCCACCTGCTGCACCGCCTCGAATGGAGAAATGGGAATATTCGTACACCGAAAGATTCAGCCAGGCGGAAACTGCTATCCCAAAACCAACGGCCACAGTCAGTAAAACACCGGAGGTAATCACCGCTTTCCAATTTTTCTTTTTAACGATTGTTTCAATGGCCCAGTAAAGATAAAAAAGACCCACCATGAGAAAGGTGTAGTAAGCAATCTGCACATGTGCCCGGAGCAGTTGGAGGCCAATGGCCAATCCCAGTAAGCCTAAATAGAGGATTTTACGGGTTTCCAGCAATTCCTCTGTTACTAAATAAATCAGCGGAATGAGGCTGGCGGTAAGGAGCTTTGTGTTGTGCCCGAAGGCCGGGTAGGCCACCACCTGGGGCTGAAAAAGCATAATTACAGATGAAAAAAGAGCCACGAAAGCCAGACCCGTATGTTTTTTCATGAGAATGTACATAAAAATGCCAAACAGAAACAGATTGAGCAAAATGCGGGTAAAATCCGGCAGAGGAAATATTAATTTAAATGCCCAGATAACGGCGTTAATTACATCGCCCAGCAAATCCACAAACGGTGCACTGGATAGGCTTGCGAAGGATGGCATCCCGCTGAAAATGTAAGGATTCCACAGCGGGTAAATGTGGTGGCGGAAGGCATCTTTTAAAAACGGCTGCACACTTTTTGACGCAAGCGCATCCGGCGGCATCAATGTTTTCCCGCCGAAAATTACTTGATTGAAAAAAATGAGCAAGAGCACAAACATCAGGGTTAGTGGTAAAATATTGGGGTGTTTTTCAAAATACTCCACCCAGGAAGCAGAAGATTTTTCAATGGGTTTTACAGATGTTTTTTTATGAGATTTTTTTCGTTTTGATTTTTGAGCCATGAATGTTCTCCAAATTGATATTATAAAAAAACACCACAATGGCACAAAAACTCAAACATTCTTTTGTGTCTTTGAGACTTTGTGGCATATTCCAATAGTAAACAATTCCACCAAAAAAATCAAGGAAAGAATTTAAAAAATCGCAAAAATAGTTACATTGTTTTTAAAACAATTAAATGGATTTCCATAGAATTGATTATATTGCAAAAATAATGGGCGAATTGTTCAAGAATCCATTTGGAGATTTTACCCCTTACCCTAAATTGGCCGGGAATTTTATAGTTGCCGTTTTTATTTTTTAAGGGCACTATTTTCTGCAAAAGCTGCAATAATTTGGATTCATGAATATAAGAAATGCTCCCAATTTTAAATCGTGCAAGCGTATAAAACCCCTTGCTTTGACAAAGTTTTTTGCTCGGATCGAAATAATCGAATGTTCGCTGGTGGAAAAAGGATTTGTGTGTGGGATCAACGACCGCGCCATAGCTATTCCAATAGGGCACAGCAATCATAACGGAGCCCCCAGAGGTTGAAATTCGGTACAATTCTTCCATGGTTTCCAGAACATTTGGCAAATGCTCCAAAACATGGCGCATTTGGATTTCTCCAAACGTATTGCTTTTGAAGGGATAGGGAATTGCTGACAGATTTGAAACCACATCGACCCCTTTCAGAGGCACAATATCCAAATTGATATAATCCTTTTTGATATCTGTTCCGCAGCCCAAATTTAATTTTTTCATATTAAATGTCCTCAACATAATAAACAGGATGAAACACGCAAAATAGAATTAAATATTCAAACTCTTTTTTCTAATCCTCAGTATTTCGCTTAGATTATATAGCTCCTTCTTACTGTAAAAACGAATGGCGTACAACAACAAGGGATAACCAAAAATGAGTATGGCCTTTAGAGTCTTTTCGAGAAGAAAGCTCTTGGTTACAGTAAAATAACTTAAGAAATACAAAAAGGCTGTCGTAAGAATTAATTTTATCAATCGAATATATTCATAATTAATGTGATAATAATACAAAGAAAGTTTCGTACTCAAAATCACCAGCAGGAAGTAGGAAATGACGGATGAATAGGCAGCACCCATCATGCCATAAGGAGAAATCAAAAAATAATTTAGTACTAAATTAACCAGTGCAGCTGCTCCGACCACGAATGGCATGTATTGGGTTTTCCTTTTAATATTGACCCCCACGGCCGTCATATAATAAACGCCGTAAAATATATAAGATAAAACAATGAAAGGAACCACCCGGTAGGCCATGTGAAATTCCGGAGGTGAAATCAAATCAATTATTTCTCGTGCAGGAATTGAAATCAGCAGGAACATGAAAAATAAAACAAAGAGAAAATAGGTCAAAAATTTGGAGTAAATGTTCCTGGCATCTTCCCTTTTTGCAATCATGAATAAAAAAGTCGGCCAGGCTGTTTGAAAGGCCATCGTCAAAAAGGTAATGGTTGTGGCGTATTTAACGCCCAGCGCAAAAAGGCCTAACTGGTCAGCCGTAGAGATTTTTTTTAAGAAAAACCGATTGGACGTCAACAAAATAGCGCTTGCAATTGAAGCGGGCACAAGGGGGACACCAAAACTCAGCATTTTCTTAAGCAAATTCCAGGAAATTTTAAAAAGAATCAAATCCTTCCGAACAATCCACAAGGCAACCGCGGCCGTCAGGATGGAGCTATAAAGCCCGGCCAATAAAATCCCTTCAACTCCCATTTTGGCAATGACAATCAGGTAAATGTTGAGCAAGAGGTTAAGCAAGAATTTTAGGGTATTTAGAAGAGAATAGGTAATGGATTTATTTTGAACCCGTAACCTGGCGAGAGGAGTTAGCCGCAAACAGGAAAAAAAGGCATCTGCCGAAATAATTTTAAAAAAATAGGCACCTTGATTGTTATTAAATATTAGCTGAGAAATATCGGAACTGAAAAGAAAAAGCAGAGCGCTCAGGAAGCCGGTAAACAAAATTTCAAAATTCAATACGCTCGAGAAAACTTCCCGGGGATCATTTCCCTCGTTGGAAATCGTAAATGCAAAAATCGCGGAGTTTAGACCGACGGGGAAAAAGAGAATCAAAAAATTGAGGGTCACAAAAAATATGTCTAAGTTTCCATATTCAGCAATTCTCAGGTAATGGACATAAAGTGGCACAAGAAAGATGGCCAATGCCTTGTTGAGAATGTTGGAAGTGCCATAAATGGCTGAATGCTGAACCAATTGCTTTAAATATTTGACCAACAAATGATTGCCAAAACCTTTTCGGATGAGTGAATTTTAAACGAAACTTTCAAATATATTTGTCAATTGTTTTTGTAGATGATCGAGCGTGTAATTTCCCAAGAATTTTTCCCGCGCTTTTTTCCCCAACTCTGCTGCAGCCACCGGATTATCCAATAAAAACGCTATCCTTTCGGCTAATGCCTCAACATCGTTTGGTTCAACAATTATTCCACAGCCGTCGAGTATTTTAGGCATGTCTGAAACATTCGTTGCAATAATCGGTTTGGCCATCGCCATAGCGTCGATTAATTTGGCAGGTATCTGCCCGACGGTGCTGGGCGTGTTCCTTTGAGGAATGACAACCAAATCGGCCATCGCCAATACCTTGGGAACATCGGAGACAGAAATCAAATGTGGCTTTGTGATTAAATGCTCCCCACCTCTTTTGATAATTTGTTTTGAATAAGGCATTTTTGTATTTATTCCGACTAACATTAATTTCAGGTCTTTTCTGTCAACTAATTCTATAGCATCAACGAGCTCTTCAATGCCTTTGTAGGGCGCCGGATTTCCAATAAACATGATAATCTTAAAACGATCGATCGACCATTGTTTTCGAAGTTCTTTTGCGTCAAACCGCTGGGGATTGAATTCCTGGGGGTCCCGAGCATGAGGCAATTTTATTCCGCCAAACCGCCTTTGAAGAAAATCAGAGGTCACCGTGATTTGGTCAGCAAATGTCGCAAAATGCTCCATCCACACCTTATAAATATGCGTCGTCGGATTCAACAATTTAAATGGATTCCTGTAATAGGTTTCCACGAATCGTTTAAAAACGGTTTTATGCCACTCCCCCAGCCACAGCCCGGCCGACCAATCATCAATATCAAGAACAAGCGGCCTTTTCGAGGTTTTCTTCTTCAAGAGCCCCACACCAAAGCTGGGCAGCATAAGTTTGCTGGCATAAATGACATCCCCCTCGATGCTGGCCAACAATTCTTTAACAGAAGCGAAAAACAGTGGAAACCACCGTCCCTTAATAATTTTATATTTTACAATAGGTTGTCTACATGGTTCATACACGCTATTTCCAAAAATAGGGCCAACTATTTCAACATCATATTTATGATTCAGCGCATTGGCCAATACATAGGGCCGGTGAAAACTGTTCCTTGAAAAATCATCCGTGAGAATGCTTATCTTCATATTTTCTGATCTCTCGCTGAGAGGGTTAATTTATTTACCGGCATTTTTCACAGCCACTTGCGTGAGTCCTCTTAACATCCATGCCTGACCCCATCTCAAATAAGGTATTTTTATCTTCCGTTTGATCCATCCATATTTTTGTATCTTGTAATAAAAATATCCCATCCTGTCTTGCATATTGCTAATGGTCCAAAGAGCTTCATTTTTTAAATAATCATTTCCCTCTGGAAAATCTGTACTTAAGGTAGCATTGCACAATATTGATTCAGCGCAGGCGTGAATATTAATCGGATAGGTTTGGGTGGGTCTGAATTTTGGAATGGTTTTGGCCTCAAAAAAATGGTGTAAATAGAATTCGTAGTAGCGTTTTACGGCGCGATAAATCTTTTGCTCGTCTGTCAGCTTCCATATCGAGTAAAGACTCTGAATTTCAAAGCCGCTGTGATAATGATCCATGTGGCAGCTCTTGCTCTGTTCTTTCCCCCAATAGCAAATCGATCCATCCTCATTTTGTTCGGAAAGCGTAAAATTCAATGCCTTTCGGCCCAATTCAATCCATTGGTCGTTCCCAACTTCCCGCCCGACTCGAATTAAAAATTCCGCTACAAATAAGTTGGCATTATGAACCTGAAAATCATCCAACGGCGTGTAGCTAAAACAAATTCTATCATTTCCACTCTGATAAATATTTAGATTTTCCTCAAAAAAATCACAAATGTCAGTGCATGTGGTCAGATAGTTTTCCGCTCCGGTGTATTTATAAAAATTCCAAAACGCATTTCCGATCGTCGCCGTTACCACGCTGGAGGGCGTTCCCGCGGGAATAAGCACGTTGGATTGCCAGTTAAACGGATAACCCCAGGATTTTCCCGAGTATTGTCTGCTGTAATTCGTCTCAAGCCATTGAATGGTTTCTTGTGCCTTATCCCAAAAGGATGTCTTGCCGGTTATTTTATACAGATCGAGATAGCTGTCCGCAAATAATCCCATGGCCTTTGCGTTGATTCTTTTTTGAACGAAGAACAGTTTTCTCAACAAGCGAGGCGCGGCAGATTCCAGAAAGAACAGGCCTTTTTGAGGGATATTCAAAAATTTAATTTGGCTGACCTTCAGAAAAGCAGGCGTCCCCCGCAAATCGTAGGGGTCATACCCTTCCCACCCATTTGCTGTTAGCCATTTATCAAGTTTTTCAATGGATTGCCAGATTTTATCCGAAACATTAGCCGTCATGATTGTATCAATTGCTTTCTGATTTTATGAAAGTAACTCAATGACATTCTAAGAACTACCCAACAGGTCTCGATAAATTCTAATTAGCTTTTCGCTTTCCTTTTTCCAATTGTATTTCTCAACAACAGCACGATGCCCATTTTCGCCCCACTCAACCAGGTTCCCGCTCCTGATCATTTGAAGAAATTTCTCGGCCAGATCAGCCGGATGACCCGCCTCAAAAACCAATCCGGCCCGGGTCTCTTCCACAATTCGCTTGAGCGGAGGCGAACTGCTTACCAGTACCGGCTTTTTCAAATACATGTATTGAAAGAGTTTGTGTGGCACCGTGGTGTCTGTGTGCTCGGTGGAAAGGTGTGGAATCAAGCAGATGTCTGCTGCCTGAATGAAGCGAGCACTCTCTTCAAACGAAACCCAGCCCGGAAAATAAACGTGTTCCTCAATGTCCAGACTCCGGGCGAGCTGTTTTAGCTCAAGGAAATTTCGGCCGGCGCCGACAAGGTTCAGCCGGACGGCAGGTTCTTCTTTTAGAATCAAGGGCAGGGCCTGAATGGCTGTTTCCAGCCCGCGGTGCACCCCAAAGCCCCCCACGTAGCTGAGGTGAAAATGATCCAAATTTGTGCGTTTGCCTCCTTCCTCGGGGCGCAAGGGAAAAGACTTCAAATTGAGCACATTGGAAATAACCACAAACTTCTCAAGCGAGAACCCGGCCCGACAGAAACGCTCAAGAGCCTCCTCAACCACCACAATCACCCGGCTGGCCTGCTGTACCATTCTGAATTCGTAACGGCGCCAGCTCGGCACGTCCAGAAAGAGCCGCCCCGTCTGGGTCTGGCTGTGCTCCCAAATATCCAGAGCGGCAGGGTAATTTTCGTGAAAATCCAGTACAAGAGGAATGTTCAATTGGCGGGACAAGTTGGCGCCGATCTGAGCCAGGGGCAAATCGTGCACGTGAATGGCAGCCAGGCCTACCTTTTCGCGAAGCACGAATTTTTGCCAGAGGTTTCTGTAAAAGGGCCATTTCAGCACGGTAATGTGAATTTTCTTGAACACCTGCCGCGAAAGGGCCTTTCGGTGCACCCAGATCCCTGGTTTCCACTCCTCCAGCGCCGGACGTTTCTCAAAGGTCAGTGAAAAAAGATGAACCTCGAACCCGGCTTCGGCCAGGGCCAGGGCTTCGTTTTCCACACGCACGTCGGGAGGAAATTCTGCCTCGAGGAGCATGCCAATTTTGGGTCGCAAGGGCGCCACTTTGGATTGTTGTCTTTCTTCCATTTCTTTAATAATACGAAAAAGAAAACACCGTTGCAACCGGAATTTCCAAAGCAAGGGCGCAATTTTTAAACAAGCCCAACCGCTACTTTTTCCGCCAGAAAAAATTAGCGGGCGAAACTTTTGCCCTC
The DNA here is from genome assembly GCA_964568545.1 of uncultured Deferribacteres bacterium. Lineage (GTDB taxonomy): Bacteria > Zhuqueibacterota > JdFR-76 > JdFR-76 > BMS3Abin05 > BMS3Abin05. The sequence continues at coordinate 8,543 of CAZMRE010000076.1, forward strand.
ACCCCGTTCGAGCCGGCCATTTCGAGTTTCAATTCCATTCCGCCGCCCACCCATTGGCGTCAACCTAAATTTGGAATAGGGTAGAAATTTCTATGGAATTTAAAGCCTATCGTCCCTACGGGACTTTAATCTATTTTAGCATCATTAGTCTAAAAACATTTCGCCCCGCTGGCGGCTCAGGTAGTTGACCCAGAGCTTCATGACGGCGTAGTGGTCGCGCAGAATTCGCGTGTCGCCTGTGAAAAGGTAGACCTCCCAAGGGATAATGAAAATCGCCGAGCCCCGAGGCGTTCTACCTCCGCCACTCTGGTAGGGAGCGGTGTTGGGAATGTAGCCGGTTTTCTTATTTTGGGCGTCGTCGATGTCCCAAAGCCACTTCGTGTAAAATGCCGCCATGTCGAAATTCCAGAGGGCCGCGGGTGCAGAAATTTACCCCAAGAGTTTTCCGTCGCGGGCAGACAGGGCTTCAGCGAAAGCCCAATCCCGGTTGTTAAAACCTGGCCGTCTCCAAACGAACATTTCCCGGCGAGCGTCGTAAATCTCGCCCGTGTAAACGCCGTTGTGCAGAAGAGGTCCCAGGCCGGCTTTCCAGCTCGTGTCGGTAGCGATGATCTGCGTTGTGCCGTCGGCCAATGTGACTTCCAGTTGGGCCAGAAGCCGCGGCTGCCTGTAGGAGTAGGGCAGATCCTCCACCCGGTTATTCTGAAAAAAACCACCTGCTTCCCAAAACCACCGCTGGCGCATCGTCCGCAATTTCAGAAATCGGCTGACATCAAAGGCTTCGTACAACACCCGGCTTTTCATGTGCCCTATGCGCTTTTCCTCAAAATGGGCCTTCCTTCGGTGGCTGTAATTGGTGTGATTGAGAGACAGCACGTGGTCGCCCACGCGCCGCCCGTTTATTGAGACTTCATAATACCCCAGACCGCTGATGTAAAGCCGTGCCCTTTTCGCCGCCTTGGACAGCACAAACTCCTTTCAAAAATAATGGGCCGGGTTGCGACTTTGTAGGTGCGAGATACCCTTTTGCGGCTTTCCAATCCACCGGGCCTGCCAAGCGGCCATTGGCGTCAACTTAACCCACCCTGGCAGGATTTAATGGCGCCTATTTGCTGCTTCCATCTTCTTTATTTTTT
>CAZMRE010000077.1:0-9489 GCA_964568545.1 uncultured Deferribacteres bacterium
GAAATATTATCATTCCGATTTGATTGTAAAGAACAATAATTTTGAGGACAGAATTTAATTCCCAAATGTTTAATCGTGAGCAAAAGGCTTGAGGACGAGGCAAAAAGTTGACAACGACCTATGAAAAGCTGTTAAAAATATGTAAGGATAGGGGTGCCGGCTATTTTGTGCTGTTTGATCCAGATAATTACGATCGCGACAAGATTGGGGGGCATGCGGCACTGGCGGAAAAATCCGGTGTGGATGCCATTTTAGTCGGGGGGAGTCTTCTTTTTGACAATCACCTTAACGCGTTTATTAAAAAGGTGAAAGAATACACGCGCCTGCCAGTCATTATTTTTCCAGGAAGTTCCAGGCAAATTTCCCCGTATGCGGATGCAATTTTGTTTCTGTCATTGATCAGCGGAAGAAATTCCAACTATCTGATCGGTGAACAGGTGATTGCGGCCCCGATTATTCGGGCGCTACAGTTGGAGCCCATCTCCACTGGCTACGTTCTGGTCGAATCGGGAAATACAACCACAGTGGAATATTTAAGCGGGACCCGTCCGATTCCCCGCAGCAAAGCGGAAATTGCTGTGGCTCACGCTCTGGCTGCCGAATATCTGGGAATGAAAATGCTCTATTTTGAAGCTGGAAGCGGTGCGGAGTTTTCGGTGCCCACTGAAATGATTCGGGCGGTTTCCGAGCAGACACGTTTGCCGGTAATTGTGGGCGGGGGTATCCGAACACCGGAAGAAGCCCATGAAAAGGTACAGGCCGGAGCTTCTTTCATTGTGACCGGAAATATTTTGGAAAGAAAACACGATGCGGAGTTTCTGCGTGCGTTTTCCGATGCTGTTCACAAAATTTGAAAAAGGATTTCAGAAAGCCGTTTTATGATTATTGATATTCATTCTCACATTCTTCCGGCCTATGACGACGGCGCCATGGATGAAGAAATGACACGAAAAATGCTCCACCAGGCGTTCGAAGGGGGTACTCGGGAAATCGTTTCAACCTCTCATGTTTTGAGTAATGCTGATTACGACCGCCAGCCAGAAATCTTTGAAAAATTTGAACTAGTGAAGAAAATTGCGCGGCAAGAACACTTGGATATGAAATTTCATCTGGCATCTGAAATTTACATGCACCCGGACACGGTTGTGGATCAGAAAATCTCAACATTCGACAATAATAAAAAATACATGCTGGTTGAATTTTCCCTTCGTACCATTCCGGAATTTGTGCCGGAAATGCTCTTCAATTGGGTAATGGTAGGTTACCAGCCGATTTTGGCGCATCCGGAACGAAACCTGAAAATTTTCGGCACACCGGCTTACGCGTACAAATTTGCTCAAATGGGCGTCTTGCTTCAAATGAATGGCGGAAGCCTTCTGGGGATTTTTGGAGAACATGCGAAATCACTAGCCCACGATTTAATGGATCACGATCTCATTCATTTTATTGCCAGTGACGGCCACAATGTTGATTCCCGACCTATTTTTTTGGGAGATGTGTACCGGTACGTGTCCGATCACTGGGGAGAAGAGCGGGCGGTCGAATTGATGGAAACGAATCCGCGAAAAGCCATTCAGGCTGAAAAAATTGAAACGCGCGAACCGATTCCTTTTACAGAAAACACAAAAAGGCCCAATAAAATTCGGAACTTCTTAAAAAAAATAGGAATAGGCAGCAAATGAACATTGAATTTAGAAACCGATTTTCGGAATTGGCTCAGAACCAATTGAAAGCAAGTGCAGAAACGAAGCTGAAAATCGCCGAAGAAATTTTACCACAGATTTTGGAAGCGGGGTACGAAATTGCCAGTCGCCTGAATTCCGGCAGCACGCTGTTTCTTTGCGGAAATGGCGGCAGTGCAGCCGATTCTCAGCATCTGGCCGCAGAACTGGTAAGCCGCCTGCGAATGGAACGCGCGGCTATCCCGGCACTCGCTCTCACCACCGACACGTCGGTGCTCACAGCAATGGCAAATGATTACGATTACACTCAAACATTTTCGAGGCAGGTGGAAGCCTTTGGGAAAAAGGACGATGTTTTGTTGGGGATCAGCACTTCCGGGAATTCGGTCAATGTGATTGAGGCCATGAAAATGGCGCAGAAAAAGGGACTCTACCGCATTGGTTTGCTGGGCAAAGACGGAGGAAAACTAAAGGATTTTGTGGACACGGCAATTATCGTTCCCAGCTTCGACACGCAGCGAATTCAAGAAGGCCACATTACTATCGGCCACATTTTGTGTGATATAGCTGAGCAGTTTCTCTTTGGGGATAAATAAGGGTGGCGCGTTCTCTGACAGGGGCAAAGCCGGCACAGCCCTCAGGTTTGCGGGATAAAATTGGGATGTTCTTCCTTTACGCTATGGCCTTTTTTGTCCCCTTTTCCATTGCCGGGGAAGAGAGTGCCTACGCGTTGCTGGCGCTTGTCTGGCTGTTTATCTGGGGAAAAAACAGGAAACTTCCGGCCTACAAAACGGATTTGGAAATTCCCCTTCTAGTGTTGGTGCTGGTTCTGATTGTGGCGTCCGTTTTTTCGATTCACCCGGGCGAAAGCTTTTACAATTTACGTAAATTGTTTTTTATTCCTCTGATTTACATTCTCCCGGCTTTTATTCGAACAAAGGAACGCCTTTGGCGAGTGGTTCATTTGCTTTTACTGATGGCTCTCCTTACCGCATTGTACGGGATTGTTAAATACTTGGTGGGCAGTTTGGCAAAGGTCATTGCCACACAATCAACGACGATGACGTGGGGCGCTCTGTCCGTGTTTTTTGTAATCTTCTGGGTAGGGCTGTTGGTTGGGATTCCTCAGAAGAAATGGAAAATTCTCTACGCGCTTGGGGCACTTCCTCAATTGGTGGCACAGGTTTTCTCCTACGTTCGCGGATCATATTTGGGTCTTCTAACTGGCCTGATTGTTCTGGGGTGGATTCGTAGCCGGAAATTGATTGTGTACTTTCTGATTTTTCTGATCGGCATTTACTTTCTGTTTCCCAGCTCTATTCAGCATCGGGTGAAAAGTATCACGGATTTGAAGGTGCACAGCACGCAGGTCCGCCTGACGCAGTGGCGGGATGCCGTGAGTATGCTGAGGGATCATCCGATTGTTGGTTTTGGCTGGGTGGATTTGGGGGCTATTCATCGAAAATATGCCCCGCCAGGGGCCGATTTGACGGATGGCGCCTACACCATTGGGCACTTTCACAACAATTTGGTCATGATGGCAATGATTGCAGGCGTGCCGGGCCTGGCTGCGTTTCTCTGGTTGTTCGTTCGCATTCTCATTGTCCTTTACGACAATTACGCCCGGATTCCGGAAAGCAGGGCTTTTCTAAAATCTGTGGCCGTCATTGGCTTTATTTCGGTAACTGGATTTCTGGTTAATGGGCTTTTCGATTGGCTTTTTGGGGACGAAGAGGTTTTTATTCTTCTGTTTTTTACAATTGGACTGGCAATCAGTGCCTACCGGGTTCATTTTTCCGGGGAATGATTTGGTTGGGAGAATTTTAAAATATTGTTCCCCAATATCGCACCTAACGGCGCTTTTATTGGATCTGTATGAACCTGTTCAAAAATTATGAGTTAGGGTTTAGCCCCAGCGGGGCGACATATTTGTAGTACAATCATATCAAAAAAGATTTGAGTCCCGTAGGGACGATAGGTTTGGAATCTTTTTGCCCTAATTCCAAATTTAGGCTGACGCCAATGGCCGCAGGCGGATTTGCCAAGACGACCGCTGCTTAACTGCTTTGGCGTGTTGCTAGCAAACTTTTAAAAAACAGCAGTTTTTTTTAGGTTCAGCCGGATTAGATTCATTTTTTTTAAGGAAAATACCATTAATATGTTTGGTTTTCTGAATAGCTCCATCCTGATTGGTCTTCTGGCCGTTACACTTCCATTTCTTATTCACTTGTTGAATCGACAAAAAACCAAGAAGGTCGAGTTTAGCTCGCTGAGATTCCTGAAGATGCTTCAGCACAAGAAAATGCGGCGGATGAAGCTGCGTCAATGGCTCTTGCTTGTGTTGCGCGCCTTAATTATTGCTTCTCTGGTTCTGGCATTTGCACGCCCGACAATCAAAACGCAGTCCTTTTTGCTGAAAGGTTCCAATGTAAGGACGACGGCCGTCATTATTTTGGACAATTCCATGAGCATGGGAACGGATACGGAAAGAGGGCAATTGTTCCAATTGGCACGAAAGGCGGCTCTGAATGTGGTTCAAAATCTTAACAATGGAGACGAGATCGTTCTTTTATCTCCCACGCCCGAGCATTCGCTTCATCTGAAAAAAAATCTCTATTCCGTTTCAAAAGTCAGAGAAATACTTCAAAAGGAGCCGTTAACAGCTTATCCGGGGAAAATGGGAGAAGCGATTCTGGAGGCCGTGAGAATTCTTCAAAGAGCAATTAATCCCAATAAAGAATTGTACATTATTTCAGATTTCCAGCGTTCGAATTTTTCAAAGCCGTTGAAATTGCTTCAAACAAATCCCGATATCCGCACCTACATTTTCTTCTTGAAAACAACAACTCAGCCTAACCTGGGTTTTACCGGCGCAAAGTTGCTGGATCAAATTATTGAACCCGGCCGCCCTGTGAAAATTCAGGCAAGCGTGAAAAATTACGGCGGCGACAATGCTCCCGATCGTCTGGTGCAGGCGTTTTTGTCGGGGAAGCGCGTGGCACAGAGCAGTCTTTCTCTTGATGCACATGCCACCCGGCCCGTCACTTTTGGTGTGACCCCTGAAACCAGAGGCTTTCAGGAGGGAAAGGTGGAAATTGACGATGATCCGCTTTTGGAGGACAACGAGGCCTGCTTCACATTTTTTGTGCCAGACAAAGTGAATATTTTGTTGATCGGTAACCCGAAAGAGACGCGGTTCGTGCGCTTGGCACTTCTTCCGAAAAAGGAACACAACACACAATTCAAGATTACCGAAGTTGCCGCATGGAATCCGGAGAGCATTTCAATCGAGGACGAACAGGTTGTGGTATTGGTGGATCCTCAGCCGCTTCAAACGGTTCAACTGGATCGTCTTGAACAATATCTTCAAAATGGGGGGCATTTGGTGTTTATTCCGGGGGAATCAATGGATATAAAACTATTGAATGAAAGTTTTTTATTGCCCCTGAAGTTGCCCATTTTCAAAGGGACAATTGGCCGCCCGGCTCAGAGCCAGTCGTTCCTAAGCTGGGGAAGCATTGATTTTAGCCATCCGATTTTTCAGGGAATGTTTCGTGAAAAGAAACCGGTTATTGATTCGCCGCATTTTTATCTGGCCTTAAAAATGGATCTGACAAAGACTAGCAAAGAGATTATTCAATACCGGAACGGTTCCCCGTTTCTGGCTGATGTTCCCGTGGGGAAAGGGCATGTTTTTCTGTTCACCAGTGGAGTGAATCCGGATTGGTCGGACTGGGCTTTCGCCCCAATTTTTGCGCCACTAATGTATCGGACGGTGAGTTACCTTTCCTCGATGGGAAATTTGCAGGAAGTACCCCGAACCGTGGGCGAACCCATTGAATTTTCGGTTAACGAAACCGATAAACGAATCGTCATCAAAAAACCGGACGGGACTGAAATTGATGTAAGGCCGGTCTTTCGGGGAAAAAGCGGGTACGTCAAATTTACAGAAACGGACGAACCGGGAATTTATACGATGTTTGAGGGGCGGGAGAAAAAGAAAACCTGGGCGGTCAATGTTAATCCCATTGAATCGAATTTGGAACAGCTTACCGCCCGAGAAGTTAAAAAAATACTGGGGAAAAATGTGTGGGAATTATCCCTGAATGGGAATTTTTCTCAAAAAATCAAGCAATCACGATTTGGAAGAGAGCTGACGCCCTATTTTCTTTATTTGGCTTTAATTTTATTGGTGTTGGAAATTATCCTGGCGCGCACGGCACCGGGAAAAAGCAATCAAGCAAAGGAGGAATTGCCCTAGAAAATTCATGAAAATCTTACATTCAGTTCAACAGGAAACCCAAAAAGCGCGAGAAAAAGCCGTTTTAGTGGGAACTCGCGGGCCCTTTCAGCTTCGCTGGGAGGTGGAAGATTATATGGATGAATTGGCCCTGCTGGCAGATACCGCCGGTGCGGATGTAGTGGGCCGAATGGTACAGGATCGCCGAAGCGCCGACCCGACCTTTTTTATTGGAAAAGGAAAAGCGTCGTTGCTTTCGAGCCTGGTTTCTCAGTTGGATGCGAATCTAATTATTTTTGATGATGATCTTTCGCCGGCGCAGATTCGCAATCTGGAAAATGTTACGAATGTGAAAGTTCTGGACCGAAGCGCGCTTATTCTGGATATTTTTGCTCGCCGTGCACAAACACGCGAGGCGCGAACGCAGGTGGAATTAGCGCAATTGCAGTATTTGCTGCCGCGGCTTACCCGGCGCTGGACGCACCTTTCCCGGCAAGAGGGCGGCATCGGTACAAGGGGTCCCGGCGAAACACAGTTGGAAGTTGACCGCCGAATGATCAAAAAGCGCATTTCGGCCCTGTCTGATGAGCTGCAGAAGATTGAAAATCAGAGAAAAACCAGGCGAAAAGGCCGAAAAGAGATTTTTAAAATTGCACTGGTGGGATACACCAATACCGGAAAATCGACCCTGTTGAACATTCTTTCAGGATCACACGTGACCGTTGAAAATCGGTTGTTTGTTACGCTTGACCCCACGGTTCGTTCTGTTCGGCTAAACCCCCGACAAAAACTGCTCCTGATTGACACGGTTGGTTTTATTCGCAAACTGCCGCACCACCTGGTGGCATCATTTAAAAGTACGCTTGAGGAAACCACTTCCGCCGACATGCTGCTCCACGTAGTTGACATTAGCCACCCACAATTTAAGGAACAAATTGCCACGGTTAAACACGTCCTTCGAGAACTCGGGATCGGCCAAAAACCGGTGCTCTTTGTTTTTAACAAAGTGGATTTATTGGAAGATCGCAAGCGGATCGCTTACGTGAAGAAGCATTTTCCCCACAGCGTGACCATTTCTGCCGTTAGGGGTATCTTTCTGGACGACCTGCGTCAGAAGCTGTTATCCTTTATTGAAGAACAATTCTACGAAACGGATGTTTCCGTCAACCCGCAGAGCAAAACCATCATTTCCGATATTTATCGGGAAACAGTGGTACTGGGAAGCGATTACGTAAATGGGGATCTGATTTTGCACGTCCGTGCCCGGCACGGACAGATTGAATCGATCTGGCAGCGAAATCGGGAGAAAAGTAAATCTGATTTTGAAACAGTTGCTTTTAATAGAAATTAAGGAAAAACAGACATGGAGACAGATTTGAAGGAAGAGATAAAGAATTTTGTTCAGGAATTAACGCCCAAACTGATTGAGATTCGCCGGCACATTCACATGCATCCGGAGTTGTCGTACCAGGAATACGAAACAATGGAGTATGTTTCAAAGATTTTGTCTGAAAACGGTATTCCCCACCAGAAAGGCGTGGCAAATACCGGCGTGGTTGCTCTGGTTGAAGGTGAAAAAACGGGCAAGGTGGTGGCAATTCGAGCAGATATGGATGCCCTGCCCATCGAGGAGAAAAACGACGTGCCTTACAAATCCCAAAATCCAGGCGTCATGCACGCCTGTGGACACGATTCCCACACGACCGTGGCGCTGGGTGCAGCCATTACACTCAATCATTTTAAGCATTACATTAATGGAACCGTCAAATTTATTTTCCAGCCGGGTGAAGAAAAAAACCCCGGAGGGGCTTCGTTAATGATCAAAGCCGGCGCGCTGGAAAACCCCAAAGTGGACATGATTTTTGGACTGCACAGCGATCCTCGCTACCGTCCTGGCGACATCGGCTACCGGTACGGTGCCATGATGGCCGAGCCGGACGAAATCCGCATCAAAATTAAGGGGAAAAGCGGCCACGGCGCTTCCCCTCACCTTACGGTGGATCCCATTGTTATTGCGGCCGAGGTCATTATGGGGCTTCAAAAAATTCCCAGCCGAATGGTGGATCCCCAGGAAAAGATCGTAGTTACAATCGGAAAAATCGAGGGTGGCCACACGACAAATGTTATTCCCGATGAAGTGAATATGCTCGGAACCGTTCGCACGTTGAATCCCGAAGTGACACAAAAAATTCCTAAGATAATGGAGCAGATTATTAAGGGAATTACCAGCGCCTACGGAGGGGATTACGAATTGAAATACGATTTCGGCTACCCGGTTTTGGTAAATGATGATCAGGCAAATGATATTTTAGTGGAGGCCGGGAAAGAATTTCTGAGCCCGGAACACGTAAAAGAGGTTCCACAGCCAAGCATGGGCGGGGAAGATTTTTCGTTCTATCTGCAAAAGGTTAAGGGCGCATTTTATCGATTGGGCACGGGAAATCCGGAAAAGGGAATTACCGAATACTGGCACAATTCACGATACAACATCGACGAGGATGCTTTGCCTGTGGGTGCCGGATTTATGGCCTATCTTGCGTTGAAAGCACTTCAAAAATTGTAGGGGCTGCTCATGAAAAATTATTTCCCTCGGGGAAAATTAGGAGCCTTTTTTCTAATTCTTTTCCTGATTGGAGGAGTTTCTTCCGCTCACTCACAAAAACCGGCATTTATTCAGGGCACCAATCCAAAATATGAAGTCGGGGATTGGGTTAGCTACACAGATACCCGATACGTTCATTCAATCGCCGTTGGAAATCGTTTCACCTATTTTGCCACAACGGGGGGCATTGCCCGCTACGACTTCTACGGAAATCGCTGGGTGGAGCCCTTTACGCTTAGCGATGGACTTCCCGATGACAATATTCAGGTAGTTGCCTTTGATTTCGAAAGCGGTTCCGTTTATTGCACAACCGCCCTGGCCCTTTGTGTCCGCGATCCGGCATCCAGGCGGTGGACTAATTACAGCTACCGGGAAATTGGCGTGGGAAGTCAACAGGTACATTCCATTGGCTTCGATCAGAATTACATTTATCTGATAACGACGGGAAATGTGGCTCTGAAGGGAACCCGAAATAGCAGCACGTTTAATCAGATTCCTCTGAAAGAAATCGCACAGGTTCCGGCGGATTCGATTTCCTGGTTTGGGAAATTGGGCTTTAAATCGATGTCCCTTCCCAATTTTTTGATGAATTCCTCGTTGCTCTTTTTCCCGGATGCCAGTCACCCCTATTTTCAGGATGTGAATGATCGGAATTTTGGGGTGTCCTATTACACGGAAGATCCCTGGCAAACACTCTGGCTGGGAACGCGAGGCCTTGGGAGCGCCAAGGCAAATATGCGCACCAATTTTTTAGAGATGATTCCCTTCGGCCTGCTTCAGAAAAATGTAAATGCCATTGCCGCAGAGGGCAGCGATATGTGGATTGGTGGAATCGATCAGGAGGATGAGATTCAGGGAATTACACATTGGAATCGAAAAACCGGCGAATGGGATTATTACGAGGGGCGCTACATTACCGGTCTTCGCTCCGATGATGTAACATCCATCGCGCCGGACGGCCGCTA
>CAZMRE010000078.1:0-9450 GCA_964568545.1 uncultured Deferribacteres bacterium
CCAAGAAATGGAATTGTTGAAATTGATTATGAATTTATTTTGATTTTCAAAAAGCAAGGAAAAGCACCCCCAGTTAGCAAGGAAATCAAGGAAGAGTTCCTTCCCATTATCCAGGAAAAATTCCAGCAATCTAAGAGCACATTTTTTGAGTTGCCGGATTTGATAATCAAAAAACAAAATGATCAATCGATTAATTGGAAGCATGAAATTAACAAATTTGAATACCGATTTAAGGATCCGATCAAGTTTGACAAAAAGGTTGATCCTAATAAATTGAAATTCGGTTCAAAAATAAATCAACACGATAATCAAAATGGCGTTCTGAGGGAAAATTACTTTACTGTCAAAAAAATAATTTCACCAATTAAAAAATAAAACACTCATTAATATGCATCTTCTAAAGAAGGGATTGGCAACAATTGATGCTCAATACGATTTTAGATATAAAAAGAAATTTGAAGCCATTCAATAGGAGAAAGCTTACACCGTGTGCATTCGGATTAGACCCACGCACTGCAAGCCGCAATTAAAAAATTCTGACGCCGCGGATTCACGAATTTTATTTAGAATGAAAAATATAATTCGCGCATTCGCGGCTAATTTTCTTATAAAAAATAATTTTTGCTGTAATACTATCAAACAGTTTCAAACACCTTTATGAAAACATACAAACTAACGCTTTCCAGTCAATTGGAGAAAATCGAAGAAGCTGCTCTTTTTATTGAAAAGGCCCTCATCAACCTCCATTACTGCCCGGAAAACCGGGACAATGTTGTGATTGCGGCAACAGAAGCCGTCACCAATGCAATTATTCACGGGAATAAAAAAGATCCCGGGAAAACGGTTCAAATCACGGTTGAGGGATTGAAGGATCGAATTGTGATTCATGTAAAGGATCAGGGAAAAGGATTTTGTCCGCGCGCTATTCACGATCCGCTGGCACCGGAAAATATTATGCGCGAAAACGGACGCGGGATTCTGATTTTAAAATCACTTATGGACGACATCGTGTATAACTTTTCTTCCAAAGGAACGGAAGTCATTTTAACCAAATATAAATCCAAAAAAAAATCAAAATTATCCGGAGTTCGGGAAAACGAGCAATCCTGATTTTATTATTGCAGAACTATTAAATTTATCATAAATTGATTAAATTAACATTTCATTTTCCTATGCCCGCCGTAAGCGATGGGCCTAAGAATATGAAGCATCGTAAACAGTGCTGTAAATTGCGGGTTAGCCGCACCAGGGAACTCTAATAATTGCCTTTTATTTGTCGGCCAAACCACATGAACAAGGAGGAAACCTCACATGCAAATCAAAGAAGAAATTCGTGGAGATGTAGCGGTTCTTTATCTAAAGGGAAATCTCATGGGGGGGCCCGAAGGTATGGAAGTTCACGAAAAGGTGAAAAGCCTTTTGAGCGATAAGCTTAAAAAAATTGTGGTTGATTTGAGCAAGGTGAAATGGATGAACAGTTCAGGGCTTGGCATTTTAATGGCCTGCATGACCTCCGTGAACAGTGCCGGTGGTCAATTGAAAATCTCCGGAACAACGGAGAAGATTAAGAATTTGTTCATGATCACCAAACTCATCACCATTTTCGAAACGTACGAAACAGCCGACCGTGCCGTAGCCAGTTTTCAATCTGAATAATCGAAAGTCCCCGGCACTCTAAAAATGCTGGGGACTTTTAAATCAAAATAAAAGAGTAAACACAAATTGCCGGTGAGAAGGATTTTCAATTCCCGCCCGATTATCAAAAACTTATGGCGAAAAAAATAAAAAATTCTCAATTGTATTTCATTGTTTTTTGTAGGGATAATTTTCAACCTATTTTTATTTGCCGATGACATTTTTATTTTTTCAAGGCTTTCAGCCCAATATTTGCCGCAATGAGCACCGGATCCCAAACCGGGGCAAATGGAGGCGCGTACGAAAGATCCAGATGAGAAATTTGCTCCACCGTATTCTTGTTGTACAGAGCCGTCGCAAAAATATCGATCCTTTTGGATACACCACTTTGTCCAACCATCATTGCACCCAAAAGGCGTCCATCATCCCTGTTCATTACCAATTTAATGGTAATGGGCGATACCCCGGGGTAGTAGCCCGCGCAGCATTTGTCTGTAATCGTTGAGGTGGCAAAATTGTATCCCTGTTTTTCCGCTTCTACGGAACTCAAGCCGGTGCGAGCTACTTCCAGCCCAAATGTTTTAAATACGGCTGTTCCGACGATACCCTCGAAAATCCCATATCCCCCCGCGGCATTTTCACCAGCTACCCGTCCCTGCTTGTTAGCTGTGGGGCCAAGCGGAATGTAGGTCGGCTTGCTGGTTACTAGATGTTTCGACTCAGCACAATCACCCCCGGCATAAATATCTTCAACGTTGGTTTCCTGTTTTTCATTGACGGAAATCGCCCCGGTCGGGCCCAATTGAATGCCCGCAGCCTCCGCAAATTCCACGTGCGGTTTAATTCCTGTAGCAACCAACACTAAATCTGCTTCAAAACGGGAACCATCCTCTAAAACCACTGCTTTTACCTCACCGGCAGCATTGCCTTCAAATGCAGTAACGGTACTGTTCTTGAAAAGTTTGGCTTTTTTGCGTTTCAGTTCAGCCTCTACCACTTCGTTAATTTCTGCATCCATTGTATTCAAAATATTCGGTAATTTTTCAATAATCGTTACATCCAGCCCACGGGCGCTAAAGGCCTCTGCCATCTCCAAACCGATATAACCCGCTCCAATAATGACTGCGTTTTTGGGGATACCCGTATTGATGTAGGATTTTAAATCCACGCCGTCATTCAGCGTACGAAGTGCGTAAATGTGTTTTAGATCGATGCCGGGAATAGGCGGGCGGGCGGCTCCAGCTCCGGTAGCAACTACTAATTTATCGTAAGGAAAGGTTAATTCCTCGTGAATCTCATGGTTGATGGCCCGCACCCATTTTTCCTTGGAATTGATTTCCACCGCCTCGTGAAAGAGACGCACATCAATGCCGCGCTTTTCACGAGCTACCTTTGGGGGAATGATAACCAGTTTATTGTGGTCTTTAACGATATCTGCTATGTAATAAGGCAATCCGCAGGAACCGTAAGAAATGAATTCTGTCTTTTCCAAAACAATCACTTCCATTTCCGGATTGCGGCGCTTTGCCCGACTGGCGGCACTCATTCCAGCAGCCACTCCACCGATTACTAATAAACGCTCTTTCCTTGCCACGTTTTCCTCCTAAATTTAAACTTGTCGCTTGACCCCTACAAAACTCGCAATGTAAACAGGTTCGGATGAACCTCAAATACTATTTTTCTACTAATGAGGAATGTTCTTGACCATCGTCAATTTATTGCCCCACACCGGATCGGATTCGTACGTGACCTCGTCCATGGAGCGCTTCATAATGTAGAGACCAAAACCACCTGTCTGCTTGCGTTCCACAGCTTCATCGGCACTATACGGCTCCATCTGCTTATCAAAATCAAAGCTCTTTCCACGATCCATCAAAACAATTGTAAATGTATCGGAATCATATTTAACAATCACATCAATAAAATGGTGGCTACTGTACTCGTATGCATGTTCCACTACATTGATTGCAGCTTCGTAAACGGCAATCTTGATTTTACCCACATCTGTTTCGGAAAATCCCGCATTTTGTGCATGGTGAACCACGAAATCCGTAATCTGGTACAGATCTTTCTCCTGACTTCGCACCACAATATGAAAGTTTCCCTTTTTTTCTTCGGCCAATATGGGATTGTCCGGCTGCGAGGCTTTTTCACTCTCGCTTTCATCATAAAGAGTAAATGGTTTGTCGAGGTCTTTCTCCTCCAAATGCGCTGTTTGATCAACAATATCAAAATCAAAGGGTGAATCAATGGCTTTTTCCAATAAATCCTCTGTGTGTTTGTCGATGCTTATCTCTTCAATTTCCGACAAATCGTCCAAGGAAAAGGATGTGGACGCCGATTCTGTTTGTCCCAAGGCCATTTCTTTCTCAGATTCCTCTTCCTTGTTTTTGATTACAGTCAGAAATGAAAGAGGGGAAAAACTGCTTAAATTGACGCGAGTGGAATTACCAAGTTCAGAAATGAGAAACTCTCGATTTTCGCGCCGCAATCGGCTGGCTGCTTCAATCAAAAAGGCAATAAAACTTGTGGAAGGAAAAGGAACATTTTGAAGGTTCACAATAATCTTTTCAAATTGCTGATTTATGAGATTTAATAGCGCTTTCTGAAATAACCCCAAATCCCTTGTAGAATCGAATCTTTTTGTGGGTAAAAGTACAACGGGTTCTGAAAATGATTGTCCTCTTTCAATAATTATTTTTGATCGTGTCATCCGTGAAGAATACCCCATCTTCTGAAAAAAATGAAGGGTGGAAATCAGAATTACATCCCGTTTCCACCCACAACTGTTTTGATAATATTACAAATCCATTCACATTATCGGCGAAAGAGCCAAAATAGTTGAGACCAATTAAAAAGTGAAAATACATTTAAAAAATCAGGATTTCCTCCTTTGTTCCAGTTTTTTCTTTTCTTCTTCTAACAAAACACGTCTGAGAATCTTCCCAATCATGCTCTTTGGTAATTCGGTTCTGAATTCGACTATTTTGGGAACTTTGTATTTTGCCAAACGCTCTGTGCAGAAATCAATAATTTCCTTTTCGGTTGTTGTTTCACCTTCTTTTAAGACCACAAATGCCTTTACCGTTTCGCCGCGATATTCGTGAGGAACGCCTACCACGGCTGCCTCCTGAATTTTCGGATGCTGGAAAAGAACTTCTTCCACTTCCCTTGGATAGATATTAAATCCACTGGCAATAATCATGTCTTTTTTGCGATCCACAATGTAGAAAAAACCATCCTCATCCACGCGTGACATATCGCCTGTGAAAAGCCAACCATTGTTAATCACCTGCTCTGTCTCTTCGGGTTTCTTCCAATATTCCCGCATGACCTGCGGGCCCCTTGCGGCAAGTTCACCAATTTCTCCGATAGGCAATTCCTTGTGGGTTTCCGGATCCGCAACCATGATATCCGTATCAGGTATTGGAATACCAATAGATCCGATTTTTCGTAATCCGTAAATGGGATTGGCCGTTAGTACCGGGGATGTTTCCGTCAAGCCATATCCCTCCACCAATTTTGCTCCGGTGATTTTTTCGAATTCGCGCTGAACTTCTACCGGAAGAGCCGCTCCGCCACTGATGCATGCCCGCAGAGAATCAAATGAATATTTCTTCACATCGGGATAATTGTTGATTGCTACATACATCGTCGGAACGCCTGGGAACAGGGAAGCCTTGTATTTTTGGATGGAATGGAGTACCTGTTTTACATCAAACCGGGGGATCAAAACAGCGGGCGAT
This sequence comes from uncultured Deferribacteres bacterium, assembly GCA_964568545.1. GTDB lineage: Bacteria > Zhuqueibacterota > JdFR-76 > JdFR-76 > BMS3Abin05 > BMS3Abin05. Next base: position 5,382 of record CAZMRE010000078.1, read on the forward strand.
TTCAGAATCACGGACATGTGAAGACAGGTTGTCATTCCAAAACTGTGGAAATAGGGAAGAGCTGCAATAATGGCTTCCTTACCTTCGTGGGCATCCGTTACCCAATAACGCACCTGATATGTATTGGCGATTAGATTTTTGTGCAACAAAACCGCACCTTTTGAAACGCCCGTTGTACCGCCGGTGTACAAAAGCATAGCAATATCATCTGTTTTAACGGTTATTTCTGGAGGCGCCTTGTAACTTCCTTTCATCAAATCCTGAAAGAAATAGACACCCGGTTCCTTTTCCACCTTAACAAAGGATCCCTCCTTTTTGGCTTTAATGGGGTAGAGTAACTTGAGTAATCCCGGCAAATACTCCTTTACGCCGGTTACAATAATCTTTTCGAGAGATGTTTTTTCCCTGATCGCCTTAATACGTGGATAGACCAGATCGAGTACAATAACTGCTTTGGCTCCGCTGTCATTCATTTGATATTCAAGTTCACGCTCCACATAGAGGGGATTCGTGGGCACAATGATTGCACCCAATTTCATAAGGGCATAGTGAACGATTGGATATTGAGGCAAATTAGGCAAAATAATAGCCACCCTATCCCCTTGGCGAATCCCAAGGTCGTACAACGCTGCTGCAAATTGCTCAATTGCTTTTTGCAATTCTTTAAATGTAATTTTCTTGCCCATGAAAATTACGGCGGGTGTGTCGGGGTGATCCTTTGCATTTTCTTCAACCAATCTAAAAAGAGGCTTGTCCGGGTAATCGATTGTCTCCGGCACCCCCTTTTCATAATGCTTGAGCCAGATTTTTTCCATTATCATTCTCCTTTTTTATGATTTTTTCATTGAAGCGGCATTCCACCCCAGTACGTACCACACCTCGTAATAAAGAGAAATTTTTGCAACTGCTATTTCATAAACTACCTTTCACAGATGTTTTACAACAAGAGAAAACCGCTTCCATTATTTTTACGGATTTGTAGCAGGATTAAGACAAAAAAAGTGTGAAAAAAGGATATTCGCCAATCGACGCGTTTTAGGGTAGAATAAATCATAAGAACACCTTCTTTAAGTACTTAAGAAATTTAAAAAACCGAAGGTTAATAGTCAAGGGAAAAATTATTTTTTTGACTGAAGCAATATTGAGTTCAGTCTAAAAAGGATATCTTCAACGAATTTCACGAATTATTACGAATTGATTTTATTAATGTTAATAAAATTAGATCCCGCATAATTTGTGCAATTAGTGGTTTTTAGAGTGCACTCAATATTGGTTTACATTATTATTGAGCACCCTTCCGGATATAGACTGCCGGCAATCCAGGATAAAAACCCGCCTGCGTGATAAAACAGCGTCCAGCCTGCTTGATTCGTTGCTGCATTGTTTCCAGCACTGGATGAATATCCTGCTGGAAGTAGATGTCCAGGTAATCAATGCCTGTTTCAAGTGCCGTTTCTGCAATTTGCATCGCCCATTTTGTTATAGTGGAGAATACCAAACGAAATCGATGTCGTAAAATGACTTGCGAAGACTCTCTAAATCGGAAGCATCCGCATACCGGGCGGAAATTGGATCTGGTGAAAATTCCTCTTATAATTGGTGGAATATTTCGATGGCTTTTTTAAGAAATTCATTCACTGGTCGTTGCCCCTCCCAAGTCTGATTAAATGGATTCCCTGTGCATGCATTACGAATTTTGCGATTAAATCTTTTGTGAAAAAAACAAAGAATGGATTGCTAATACTATAGTACACCTTGCCGAGATTTGGTGAAGAACCAAAAGATGAAAGAATAAGAATTAAATTTTTGTTTTTCGCATTTAAGCAATCGTTGGCTTTAGCTTTTCCAACAAAAATCTTAAAAAAAATTAATTCCGCTAAAATTTTTCCTTGACAAACTCCCTAAAAATAATTAAATTGCATTTGTAACTCTATTATGAGTGACTAATTTTGTTCCTTGTCTTTTTTTGCTTTCCCCTAAATTCTATTTCAAAAATGTAGGAATGGTCTTATGAAGAGACGATTAATTTTTTTGGCATTCGTGATTCTGTTAATAGGTGTTGGACAGTTTTCCTGGGCTGGTACACGGGGCAAAATTGCTGGCAGAGTAATGGACGCTGATTCAAAAGAACCGCTTCCGGGCGTTAATGTGATTGTTGAAGGCACAACTATGGGAGCGGCGACTAATTTAAAAGGGGAATATTTTATTTTAAATATGCCTCCCGGAGTGTATACCATCAAGGCACAAATGATCGGCTATGTTCCCATCCGCAAAGAAAAAGTCAGAGTAAATATTGATCAAACCACCGTTATTAATTTCCAATTGCATTCTACCGTATTACGGGCTGCCAAGGCGGTAACCGTTGTTGCAGAGCGTCCCCCTGTACAGAAAGATATGACATATTCAATGGCCGCTGTTGGGGCAGATCAGATTAAGAGCCTGCCTGCTCAGGAAATGAGCGATGTGCTACAGATACAAGCCGGTTTGGTAAAGGATAGCTTTGGCGGGCTTCACATTAGAGGCGGGCGTTCCGGAGAAGTGGCTTATTGGATTGACGGTGTTGCCGCAACCGATGTATATTCCGGCGATCTTGGCATTCAGGTGGATAACAGCTCCATAAAGGAAATGCAAGTCATTAGCGGAACCTTTAATGCCGAATACGGCCAGGCGATGTCGGGAATTGTCAACATTGTTACAAAGGAAGGCTCTGACCATTACCAGGGACAGATAAAATCTTACCTTGGCGATTATGTAACAAAACACACACAAACTTTCAACCATCTTAATGCGATTAATCCTCTGAGCATTCACAATATTCAGGCATCAGCCAGCGGGCCGGTTCCATTTACCCAAAAGAAGTTGTTGTTCTTTGCAATGGCGCGCCATTTTTATGATGACGGCTGGCTCTACGGGAGGCGGGCGTATTTGCCTCAAGGCTTACCCGGCGACAGCAGTTGGGTTCCCATGAATTTTGACAAGCGATATCTTATTCAAACTAAATTAACTTATAAAATTACGCCTTCCCTCAAATTAAATTACCAGATATTTCTCAACGGCCACGATTTCAAAAACTACAATCAGTATTTCAAATATAATCCCAATGGAGATTACAAGCGTTTCGAAAACAGCATGACGCATCAGTTTGCTTTGGATCATGTGCTTTCGCCATCTACGTACTACACGCTGCGCGTGACGAATTTTTTCCACGAATACAAACATTACGTTTACAAAAATCCCCTTGATACGCCAGATTATATTCGGGATCCAAAAGATTCGACGGTTTATCACATTAATCCAAACAATCCGCACGGCTATGTCCATCCTGATTCTCTGAATCCACCGGTGTCGTACAGTTTGGCACGAGCGGGCACGCAGATGGATCATTTCAAGCGGAGTACCGCCTATTGGGTGGCCAAGTTTGATATTACGAGTCAGGTGAATTCCAAACATGAGGTAAAATCGGGATTTGAATTTCGGCGATACGAATTGAAATATGATTGGTTCCGTATCCAGCCGAAACGCGTGGGCAATGAGGAGGTTCGCCCGTTTGAGCCCGCGGTTCCCGATCTGACAACGCCTTACCACGACGTGTATGCCCATCATCCTTATGAATTTTCGGTGTATGCCCAGGATAAAATTGAATTAAAAAGTATGATCATGAATATTGGCATTCGCTACGATATGTTCTACGCCGATGCAAAAATCCTTTCGGATCCCAGCGACCCGGATATATATTTTCCGGCGAGATCCCGGCATCGGTATAAAAATTATGCGCCAGGCGTTCCCGATTCTGCCCTTGTTCCGTATACGCTTGCCGAGCGGGAAAGCTTTTGGTACAAAAGTGTCAAACCGAAAATGCAGATCAGTCCCCGGTTAGCAATTGCGTATCCGATTACTGATCGCGGTGTCATTCATTTTTCCTACGGTCATTTTTTTCAGATGCCGCTCTTTGAATATCTTTACGCAAATCCCGAATACAAGGTAACCCAGTCGTCGGGAAGCACTATTGTTGGCAATCCCAACCTGGATGCCCAGCGAACGGTTCAGTATGAAATTGGTTTGCAGCAGG
>CAZMRE010000079.1:0-9206 GCA_964568545.1 uncultured Deferribacteres bacterium
GAGAAGCTTCGGCATCCACGATTTTTAGAAGAACCAGCGTAATATCGTCTCCCTGGGAATTGCCATTCAGGAAAGAAGTCACTTCATTTAGGATGCCTGATTTTAGTTGATCCAGAGAGCCGTTCGCATGAGTCAGTAACGCTGCGCGGAGCCGCTCATCTCCAAAGAGATCGCCTTTCCCGTTCATCGCTTCGGTCAATCCATCCGTGTAAAGGCAAAGGATGTCGTTTTGCTTCAAAGAAAAACTCTTCTCGTCGTAGTCGTAGGGTTGAATCGGTCCCAACGGGTAGCGGATCAAGGTTGAGTCGAGTTTGAAAACCGTTTTCTCGTCGGGCCGGACAACAAACGGCAGGGGATGTCCCGCGCAGGAATAGCGGAGGGACAATTCTTTCATATCAAGAAGGCCGTAGAACAGGGTGACGAAGACATTCTTTTCCAGCAATCCGTACAGGCGCTCGCTGCTTTCGCGCAGCACTTCTGACGGAAATTGGTGATCTCTGGCTTCCGAGTGAATAATTTCTTTCGCGGCCACCATTGCAATGGCTCCGCTGATGCTTTTGGCAGAGACATCCCCAATCGTAATTCCCATTTGATTTGTGTTGCGGGTAATCTCAATAAAATCATAAAAATCACCCCCCACTTCCTGAGCCGGAACCGTGTGTGTTAGAATTTCAATTCCCTTAACGGAAGGATGGGTGGTGGGCAAAAGGTGGTTTTGCATATCCGAAGCGATTTTTAGATCGCGTGTAATTTCTGCCTGATGTGTTAATTTTTGGTGAAGTGTGGCGTTCTCAATGGCAATGGCCGTTTGATTGCCAAGGGTTTTCAGAAGCTGGATGTCTTCTTTGGTAAACGGTTCATTTCCGGGCCGCGATCCCAGATTAATGCTCCCAATTAATTGATCTTCGTAAACAAGTGGGATAATGAGCTCGCCGTGCACCTGCTGGAGTTCTTCCAGGAGTGCCCGGTTGCTGACGTAGGGCTGAAGATCACTCCGTCGAATGGGCTTTCGACTGGACGCCATCAACCGGACCAAAGCGGAGTTTTTGCGAATAAGGTTTAACGGGTTGCCCGCGACTCCGGGAAAAATCTGGAAGTCGGAACCGTTCGCAGCTTTTACAGCGATCGAGACGTGGCCCACGCGCAGGGTTTCTTTCAATTTTTGGGTGAGAAAATTGAGCAATTCATCCAATTTCAAAATGGAAATAATGGCCTCTGAGATTTCGTCCATTGTCTTGCGATAATCGTATCGTTCCTTGAAAAAGGTGCGGTCGACAAGAATTTGAATGCGGTCGCGCAAAGGATTAAAAAAGTAAACAATCAACAAGGCCAAAACGAAGGGAAGCACAGGTGAATTGGCTAGTCTGGTGAAGGAAGTAAGGGCGTCTACGGTTGCGATCAAAACGACATACAGCAGAGAAATGACAAAAGTCGTCAGCGTGTACACAACGCTTTTGTTAATGAGAATGTCAATATCCATTAGCTGAAAGCGAATAATGGCATAGGCAAAAGAAATGGGTACAAAAACCATGGGGATGACACCGACCAGCAGGTAATGGGTATTTCCAAGAAGAGAGCCCAGGATTACCCCGAAGATCAGAAAAGGAACAAGTCCCAGAATAACGCCCCAAAGAATAACCCTGAGTTTTCGCCGCGTTTCAAAATCGGTAGCTTCCAGAAACGTGCGACTGAAGCTTAAAATTCCCAATGTAAAGTAGATCACCAAAAGCGCCCAGCTCAACGAAGATTTGAGAATGAATGGAGTTGGGAATTGGCCGAAGTAGGAGAAAAAATTAGGCAGGAATAAAAGTGCCGGAAGAAAATAAACCAGATAGAGGATTTTCGGATGTTTTACAAGCCAGACTTTCGGCTGGGGAAAAATCAGAAAGAAATGTAGAAAAAAGGCGGGCAGGAGAAACAGAGAAAACGTTCCGGCGCTGTGCACAAACCAATCCACCCAATAATAGGAATGGGGGCGCAGGCTGCATACCAGGAACAGAAAGAAGGAAGTGCTCATCAGGAAAAAAAGCCGGGCGGCTGCATCTTCTGGCTTAAAAAGAAAAACCAGCAATCCCACCAGGAAAAAAATCAAGCCAATGACGGCATAATAGTAATAAGATGTGCGTGCAAGTCGATATTTGCCCAGTGTTAACGAGACTGTAAAAATGGTGCTCCCGCGTTGAATCAGATAAGGAATGGTTTGGCCGATTTTTTGTTTCATTAACACGGTTGCCGCATCAGAGGGATCTTTGACAATCTGGTGGGCGATTCCCAGGATGATGTCTCCCCGCTGCAAGCTGATTTGAGTTGCCGGGCTGCCAGGGGCAATTTCGACAATTTTCAGGGCGCCGTTTTGATAGGATGAAGTAATGCCGTCATACGGTTTCTGAAAAAACATGTCAGCAATGCTGAGGCTGGCAATGGCGAGGGCTACAATTGCAAATGAGAGGAATGAATATTTTCGGGTTTGAGGCGACATAAAATTACGCGCTTTTTTACCTACATCTGTTAAAGAATTTGATCTTGGAGCAATGTCAAAAACTCAAAATTGATTAGTGTCTGAACGAAAACAGCCGAAAAATGTAGCGTAAGCATCTTGCTTGTGGTAGCTTGTTATTAGAAACAAGGAGTTGACCAAAATAAAATTTCCGAGCCGGAGGCTTGTGTTACATTTCCGTTCGGACGCTAATTAGCACCGAACATTCGCAGCTCACGCTGCCGCTCATTAATGTACTGAAACAGCTTTTTCTCTCCCGAATAGGGCAGCCGCACAAATTCAATGGCCATCACCGGCATCTCTGTCCCTGTTTCCCAATCATAGCGCCGGATGACGCCTTGCGCCTGGATTTTTCCGTACACAGGAAGCTCCAGCTCAATGGAATTCAAATTTTGTCCGATTGGAGGGGCATGTTTTTTTTCCGATAAATGAAAAGCAATCCCACCCAAACTGACGTCTTTTACCCGTTCGGCCTCAAGAACCGTATCCTGGAAATTCACAGCCACTCTAATCGGGTTGGTCTGTGCCGGATGCACCCGAAGGTAGCGGCGTCTTTCGGTGTTTTGGAATGATTCTGGCATTATTTTCTCCAATGGCATAAATTCATTCACATATCAAATTTAAAATAGCCCAAAATTCCTTTAAAAATCAAGTTTTTCTTTCATTTAGGAAATGAAAAATTAAATAGGAAAAATAAAAAATATTTTGTATATTTAAAGTTTGTTGAATGAAACAGTCTAAAAAATTGAAAATTTGATCCAAATCAAGCCGAGAATTTATGAGCTTTGTCAAAAATTTTGCGGTAACGCTTTTTTCTCAAGGATTAATTTTGGTCGTTGGGTTTTTCAATGGTGTCATTATTGCCCGCGCCCTTGGCCCAACAGGACGGGGTGAATACGGCCTGGTCGTCTTTCTTGCGACTGTACTTCTGGTGCTTTTTGGTGAGGGGGTGCACCGGGCGAACGTTTTTCTCACCAGCCGCGACAAATCGGATGATAATATTTCAAGGCTTTTCTCAAACTCTGTTGCTTATTGGGTAATTATTTTTTTTGTTTTTTTGGGGCTGTTGCTGCTTCCCGGGAGGCTGTACCAATTTGTTTTTCCCGGCTTAAGGCCGCTGTACGTTCGGATTGGCATTGGCGTCGCGCTTTTTTTCATCTTTAATCGAAGCATTCAGGGCATTTTCCTGGGACTGCAGCAATTCTGGCACTACAATCTTTCGTACATCGGGCCAACATTAGTCTTTTTTACGCTCAACGCTATTTTCTTTTTTACTATTAGCCAGATGACCACCCGCTTAGTCCTAACGGACTATATTTTTGCCATGAGTTTTGTGTTCGTAGTTTCTTTGATTGTTTTTAAGCGGGAGCACAAGATTTACTTCCGCCCGAATTTGGGGCAGTTTTTACGGGATTTGTCCATTCGAAGCCGAGCCACACTGGCCTATTTGATGATTTACCTTTTGATTCAATCCAATTTGTACATTGTAAACTACAAAACGGGACTGGCGCAGGCAGGACTTTTTGCCGTGGCTATGAATATTGCAAATCTCGTTCAGCGGGTTCCGAATGTGGCGGGAACGGTTCTCTTTCCCAAAGTTTCTGAAAGCCAGGGAAGCTACCAGATGAATCTTACGCTGCGAGTAACAGCCATTGCATTTTTGATCGGCATTTCCCTTGCCGTATTTTTTTATTTCCTGGGAGAGCCCCTAATTGTTTATTTTTACAAGGAATCCTTTCGTCCATCGTACTATGCGCTCATGTGGCTTTTCCCCGGAATTCTGATGATGAGCGTGGCATCAATTCTGAACGTCAATCTTTGGGGACGAGGATTTCCCAATGTTTCGATTATTGCACCATTTATTGGGGTTGTGGTGGATGTAACATTTTGCACGATATTTATTCCCATGCGCGGAATTATTGGAGCCGCCCAGGCAGCATCGATGGGATTTGGAACATTTGCAACAATTATAATTGGGTACTTTTTATGGACGTATCGAAAAAAGTGGAAAAGCATCGAACTCGGTCTCTGAAAATTCTTTACATATCTCAATATTTCCCGCCTGAAGTCGGCGCTACTCAATCACGGGCGTTTGACATGGCGTATTATTTGTCGGAAAGGGGACATCAGGTTACGGTTATTGGAGAATTCCCTAATCACCCCAGTGGAATAATGCCCGGAAAATACCGGCATAAATTTCTTGAATTCAAAGAATTGGAAAATTTCCGTGTGTGTCGAACCTGGGTTTACGCCTCTCCGAAAAAAAGCTTTTTGAAGCGAATGCTCTTCTATTTGAGCTTTGCAGTTTCCTCGTTTCTTGCGGGACTTTTTATTCGCGGGCCTTTTGATGTTGTCTACGCTACGTCGCCCCCCCTTTTTGTGGGACTGAGCGGATATATTCTGAGTCGTTTAAAAAATGCCAAATTTGTGTTTGAAGTCCGGGATTTGTGGCCGGATTCCGCCGTTATTTTGGGGGAATTGAACAACATCCGATTTATTCGATGGGCGAGAGTGCTTGAGGAATTTTTTTACCGCAAGGCTCAAAAAATTGTTGTGGTAACCTCCGGAATCCGGGATACACTCCTGCGCCGAAAAATTCCCCAGGGCAAATTGTGTCTGGTTAAGAATGGAACAAATACCCGCTATTTCAAAAATTCCGGGGCGGGGGGAAAAATTCAACTGGGGCTGCAGGATAAATTCGTGGTGGGTTATTTTGGAATTTTGGGACTGGCTCAGGGAATGGAATTCCTTTGCGACGTGATTGAAAAAATGAAAGCTTACCGGGACGTTCACTTTGTATTTGTGGGAGAGGGACCCAAAAAACAGACCGTTGAATCGCTGAAATCGGAGAAAAAGCTGACCAATTTAACCCTTCTGGGAGAAATTCCCCGTGAAAAAATTGCCCGGTTCATTTCTGCCTGCGATGTGAGTCTGGTGCCCCTTCGAAAAAATGAGCTATTTACCGGTGCTTTGCCTTCCAAAATTTTCGATAGTATGGCCTGTGAGCGGCCGATTATTTTGAGTGTGGCAGGGGAAGCCCAAGAAGTTCTGCAAGAAGCGAAGGCAGGCATTTTTGCGGAACCGGAAAACACCCGGCAAATGATCGAAGCGATTCTTCGATTGAAATCGGATCCCCTGCTGCGTGAAAAAATGGGGAAAAATGGCCGTACGTTTGTTGAGAAAAATTATTCCAGAGAAACGCTATCCGGGAAATTGGAAGCCTGTTTGTTGGGGCTTTTTTAGTCTGAATCTTTCACCGCCACCAAAACTCGAAGACGTGAAGGATTTGAAATGTTTTCAGAGCGCCGTAAGCTGCAATTGAAAAAGAGTAACGCCACGGATTCACAAATTTTATTCGAATAAAAAACGTCATTTGCGGCTAATTCTTTTGCAAAAAATAGAGATTTTGGCTGTGCTATTTCTCTTACTCGCAGTAGGTCTTGCAAACCAGATGGCGCAACTCATCAGATGCTCCCTCAATGTCGACCGAGGAATCGTATTTGGGGGGCGAGATTCGATAATTTCGAAAATCCTCTAAATTTTTGGGATTCTCACCGGCTTCCATGGCTGAAATCATGTTGTACATTTCCCGTGCCGTGGCGTAGTGGAGAATGGTGTTCTTGCCGTCATTGTAGGTCGATTCCAGATAGCTGAAAATAAAATCCATTTCATCGCCCAGAACCGCCCGTGCGTAAACGGAGCCGTGAGTGTGGGTTTTCACAAAAATCACGTTTGGCATACCGGCCACATGAATTCCTGTGTGAATCCAGGCATCTATTCGCTTTGACGTAACCGGAGGTTCGCCGTCAACGGCATCGCCAAAAATGCGGAATCCAAATCGGCTGTTTTCTTTCCAAAAGGGGTAAACAGGCCCCTGTACAAGCATTAAGCCCTGGTCGGGCTTTCGATTTTTGGAAACCGGTGTTCCCGTGTTGTGGGATTTCGGTTTGTCAGGATTATCCATTGCGTAGTAAATCGAATTAATTTGTGCGGGATTCGATTCGTTCAGAGAGGGAAACGTAAAGTCGGCGTAACAGCCTGTTTTCAAAAGGATGTCAATCTCGTTGTTGACGCCGCAGTATTTTCCGCCACGCGAATTGTCCAGCGCCCAATCGCCGTGAATGAAGGCGTATTTTTTCCGACCCTTTTCTTCACCGAAAATGCCAAACCTGGAATAATCCTCCACACATTTTCGAAGAGTTTTTTCGAGATTTTCAGACGTGTCCGGCCGAACCGTCCCATGGTGCAGGTGAAGCTCGATTTCACCGTATCCAGCCTCACACAAAGAGACCAATTTTTTTAGCGAATAAAATCGGTGGTAGTGCGGCGGGAAAAACCAGGTTCGTGCGGGAAGATTCCCGGCATGGTCGGCATGTCGCTTGACCAATTCGGGATATTTTTTTAAAAGGGTGTCAACCCGCTCAATTTCGGTTTTGGTGTCAACATGACCGTTTCCGGGCTCGTAATGATCGACCATGCTGAAAACGATATGCAGCGGCTTCTCTTTTGCAACGCGCGCCCGACTCTTGTAATCGGCAAGGTATCTGGCAAGCGCTCTCAGGGTGAATGAAATTTTAGAAACCGTGTTCATTTGGCCTTTCTAAATCCCTAATTTGTTGTCTGATATTTTGTTGAATTTTCATAAGTCCCCGGAACTTTAAGAGTGTGCGGGACCTTTCGTCATCTAAAACCAACCCGGATTTTCCAATTCCCAATTCAGCTGCTGCCGGCCGAATGCTTGGCGACAGAGGTTCAAAGCCCATTTTTTTAATTGCCTTGCTCAAATTTTCTTCCCGTTCCGAAAGAACGAGATAAATGGGATTTCCACCCGAAAGCCAGTGGTCGCCAAGCATTTTTTCCAACATCTGAACAAAATACTCAAACGCGTTTGTCTGAGGAGCTACGTAAAAGTCGTAAAAAATCGTGGCCTCCGTGTGTATCCCGCTGTTTAAAATGTTCTTGCCTATTGGAAGATTTTTCAGTTGTGAAATCGTTCCGGTCCAGCCGTAGCTGATCAGAATCCCGTTTTGAACGATGGTGTAGGAGGTTTCGCCGCGGGAATAGTGACTCAGTGCCTCGCGAAGGATGTCCGCCCGGGTGTGCCAGGGAGAAGAACCCCTGAATCGCAAAAAATCGGAATAGCGCTGAGTGTGAACCGCTTCTAAATCCGCCGTGTCCTTTTTGTGGAATTCCTTTGGATCCATCTTAAAAAAGTGCTGTTTTTCACGTTTTGAAAGCCGGGAACGCAGCTGTCTAAAAGTTTCCGGCCACGGGCTGACTCTGGCTCTTTTCAAAAAATCGCTGAGGTTGGCGGCTTTTGTTTTAACGCCTTTAGGGTCAATCCGCAGTGCCAGCACCAGATATTTGATTGTTTTTCTGAACAGTTCAATGGCGTCAGCTAAAAGTTTGTCTTTTCGATTGAAATAAAAAGTGGGTTCAACAACCTCGTAGTGGTCACTGCCCAATCGCGCCTTGTACTCGTCCTCGCCGGGTGTCAAATCGAATCGGGAATAGCCTTCTTTCCTGAGCAACTCGATGAGTTTAACAAAAAGAATGGTTCCCGGTGAATTTCTGCTTTCAACGGGATTGTAACCGGTGAGTCCCAGATAAACCGTGGATTCGTCGCAGGCGCCAAAATGGTAGGCAATCGGCTCGTCATTGAGCCACAACACGGTAAAATGGTTGCTTTGGGGATATTTCATTCGGGCAACATAAAATTTCTTTTTGTTCGGATCGCTTTCAAAGGGCGCCTCGCCGTGGATGGCTTCCTGCCTGAAATCACATTGAACGGCCAGGACATCAAATAATTCGGCCGCTTTTTCCAGACTTTTGATTCGTTCAAGATAAAAATGGCCCCTTTTTTTGTACCGATTGATTTTGGCCCGGACGGATTTGTTTCGCATGATTTTCTTGATTTTCTTCTCGTTGTTCAAATCAAGAAACGGAGGGCGCTGACTAATGTATTTTACAAAAATTCCATTTCTGGCCAATTCTTTTGAACGAAGCCAATCGATTTTTGCCCCGGGCGGCATCCACCGCCAGGTCCATTGGCGCGGATGAAATTCATTTTTCAGGGCAATCATGGCTTGAATGAGGAAATCCGATTCAACGGCCTGCTCGCAAATCCATCCGTGGTATTCTCCCTGCCAGTCACCGGCGTGGGCCAGGCGGCCGTCCTTTCTGGAAAGAGAAAGAGGCAGGAATCCAACCGGTTGATTGGTTTTATCGTAACCAACTACCAGAACCGGCTCGTGAGTGTTGCTGTATTTTTCGTACCACGTAAGCACAAAAGGCGGTTCCTGAATAACAGTCACCATTTTCCGGCAGGTACTTAAGTTTTTCCAGGCCGCCAGAAAATGGGGGTCATTTAAAAGGTCAAAAACGAGCTTTTCTCTTAGAATTTTAATTGTCAAGTGTCCGGTGGACAATTTGTAATTACCTTACTATTTTTTAAAATTTGCGACGATGGCTTTTCCCAATCCACGCAAAATGGTCATTAATTGTATGTTTTATCGGCAGAAAAAGGCCGTTTCGTGAATTATTTTCGCTCGCGCATTAGCAAGTAATGTCTTTTCTTCAAGCTGCGAATACAGGCATGTGGGAATGCAAAATGTTTTGCCGATCATTTCCACCCTGCTCAATAACCACTGACATCAACCCAAATTAAGAATAGGGTAGAATTTTCTATAGAATTTAAGGCCTGTCGTCT
>CAZMRE010000080.1:0-8985 GCA_964568545.1 uncultured Deferribacteres bacterium
CGATGGTTGTTGAATTCAAGTGTTCCAGACCACCACCGCCTCTCATTCCCGGATAAATGGTGTAGATAAACACGTATTTTTCGTAGGGAATATCCTGATAAATTCCCTGAGTTTCGTAGGTGACGATTTTTTTTACCATTCGCAGAAAGGCATCCGTGTCAAAATTAATGGGGCCGTTGATGGCCACAATGTGAGGCACACCCTTGATTTCAAAACTAAACTGTTTAAATTTTCCGAGCAGTGCCGGGGCATCAATAAAAACATCGTAATTCGGAGCCGTAAAGGTGCGGGGAACCGGTGCTTCTTCCAATCCGGTGGCAATTTTCCAGTCGGTGGGAATATCGTAGGTTACAGTAACTGGGTCCGATTTGTGCCCTCGAATGTACATGTAGGTGGAAGGCCCATTGACCAATGCGTATTTTTTATCGATGGCTTTGCCCATGAAGGCTCCATGAGCTACATCAACTTTGTACGAAATGTCCAGTTTGGGACAGCCGTTTGTTTGCACTTCCCAGGAATTTGGATCAATTTTTTGAAATGGCAATATGTCCCCCTTGCCGTTTTTGGCACTGAAATCCTTTACGTGTCGGGCAAAATTTCCCAGCATGTAGCCGCCAGGCGTCCAGGCAGGCATGGAAAACACAAGTTGCGACGCCTCATTTTTGGCTACGTGAATCGTGACGTAAAAGTACTGCAAATCGCCGGAATGCACGCTCAACTCGTAGCTGGTTTCAAAGCCATTATAATAGAAGGATTGGGCACGAGCCGATTGCGCAAAAAGAAAGGCCAGGCCAATTAATAAAATAATCCCTAATTTTCGATTATTTTTCCAGAACATTTTTTCCTCCTGATTTTTTTCTGAACGGCTAATCGCCACGAAAACACCAAGCCACAAAGGTAATCTTTATAAACCTGTGGTTCGCTTTTCCTGTTCCCCGCTAACCCTCTGCTTTACTGATGAACACACAGTAAGTCGATATTTTTAACCATCACATGCCTTGTACAATCACCGCAATTTATTGTGGTGGTCAAAACACATTACGGCTTTCCTTCAAACCACTGTTTCAACATCTTATTTTGAACATCGGAAATATTTTTCCCCACTGTGAGCACGTACTGTTTTTTTGATCTCATTCTAATTTTGTACGAAAGATTTTGCTCTTTGTTACCCCGTTTGATCTGCAAAATTACCCGATCCCCTGCCTTCAATCCCTTGAAGGAATCCTCGATGTACAGTCCTGTGGGTTTGCCATTGACTCCCAAAACCCGATCATTCACCTGCAAGCCGGCTTTTTGTGCGGGACTTCCCGCTTCAACCGTAGTCACCACAAACGGTTGATCAAAATTTCGCTCGGCAGTGAATCCGGGATCGGGGATTTCCTGCGTTTTCTTCCGGAAATTCAATCCAGCAGCCTGAAAAATCAATTCGTAAGGAGGACGTTTGGTACCTGAAATATACTTTTCAAAAAATTCGCTGTAGTCCTTTCCGGTAAGACTGTTGATAACGGCCAGAATGTCTTGACTGTCATTGTAAGGCCTGTTACGTTTGGCAAAAAGTCCGTTCATTGTGCGAAGAACATCGTCCAAACTGAAGCGATTTTTTGTATCCAGACGGATTTTTAAATCCAACAAAAACGAAATAATTTCGCCGGATCGATAGTACGAAATGCTGTTTTCAGGACGCAAGTACCAGGGATATTTTTCAAACCAGGCATTGAAGCTGGCCATTTCGGGACTCTCGATGAACCTCCCCGAATCATTTTCTTCCTGCGTAATTCGTTCCGCAAAATGGTCTAAAAGCTGTTGCTGATTCCAGAATTTTGCCCGCTGGCGAACGAGGGCGGCATAGTAACAGGTTCCTCCTTCCGCAAACCAAAGGGCGCGTGTGTAATTTTCCTTCGTCCAGTCGTAGCGAAAGAGATTTTTCGGCTTGATCCGCTTAACATTCCACACATGAAAAAATTCGTGAGCAATAAGACTGGCAAGATCAAACACATCGCCGGCCGCACGCTGACGATTAAAACTGATCACACTGGAATTGGCGTGTTCCATTCCGCTGCCGTAGGAATCCACAATCTGGAAAATAAACACGTAGCGCTTAAAGGGGACATCGTGCATTAAATCGATAGTTTCGGCATGAACAATTCGTTTAAGCATTTCCTCAAACCGATTGAGACTGAACTCGTTGTGGTAATCATAAAAACCTGCCTCGTAGGAGGCACTATCGCATTGAAATGAAATCTTCTTAAAATGCCCGATCTCCACAGGGTTGTCAACCAGCTCATCATAAGAGTTTGCCCGAAACAGATTTTTTTGGGTTTCATCCCTTTGAGCGGCCGTCAAAATTTTCCAATCCTTCGGCTTGTGGTAAACCACTGTAACCGGCCAGTTCCGACCTTGAACCACATAAAACAGAATGAGAGCGGGATTAATAAATGCGTGCTTCACATTTAATTGCGTGCCAAAGGGACTCAGGCTATTCCCAAACACGCGATAGCCAATTCTTATTTCTGCGGGAATCTTACCCGCAATTTGCCAGGTACTTTTGTCAATTTTTTCTGTTTTCAGGGCCGATTGACCGTTAGCTCTTACCTGCACGCCCTGAACGTACTGCGCAAAATCCCGAATTTGGTACAGGCAGCACCAGGCCGGAATGGCCACCTGCAAAACGCCCTGCGATGGTGCATTTTGAATTGTCATTTCGACACGGAAAAAATGGGTTTCCGGGGAATCCAAAAATACGTCATATTGAACCGACTGCCCGCTGGCCACAGAAACGCTGGCAAGCAAAACCCACAAAATGACTAGAATGCGCTTCATTGATCAAAATCCTCTCAGTTTTTCCAGTTGTCGTCGCTCTTTTTTGGTGGGACGCCCTTTGCTCTTGGGTCGAAATTTTCGATCCATTTTTTTGACAAATTCAATCATCTCCAAACTTTCTTCCGATAAATCAGGTTTTTCCTCGTGGTACAGCTCTCTTGCGAGTGCCGCAGGCAAACTCCTTTTTGTAATCTCCAGAACCTGAAGTGTGCGAAAGTGTTTGCCAAAACGAATGGTAACCTCGTCCCCTGCCCGAATGGCTTTGGCCGGTTTTACGGCTTGTCCGTTCACTTTTACTCGGCGCTGTTCACATGCCTCTGCCGCCTGGCCGCGTGTTTTGAATATTCTGGCAACCTTTAACCATTTGTCCAGCCGCATCTGGCTTTCGGGAGAGCTCTCTGCGTCTTCTTTCTTCTTCACAATTGCTTCTTCCTTTTTGACATTAGCTTCTTTTCCAATCGATCGATTCTGTGCTCTAATCCTGCTTTTTCAACAATTGAAGCCGAATGGCGACCCATGTTTTCCAGAAATCGGATGCGCTCCTTCGCAGCCAGGCAAACCTCAAGCGCATTTTCGTAATCCCGATCAATGTGTTCGTAACACTTCGCCAGTTCTTCGTAGGCTTCTAACTGGAACTGTCCGGTGGCCATAATGGATTTCCACAAACTCCTGGCTTTTCCGAGTTCCCCCTGACGCTTGTAGAGCTTGGCCAGAAAAAGATTCACCTCCACCAGAAAATCACTCTGCTGAATCTGCTCCTGACTGTTTTCAAGATAGGATAGCGACAGCGCTTCTTCTTTTATTTGCAAGAAAAGTTTTCCCAGAGACACGTGGTCAACCACCACATCCGGTGCCTGTCCATCCAGAATATCCAATTGCAAAGCCAAAAGCGTGACCAGCGAAAGGATGTCCAACCGATTGTGATGGAAGACCTTCCGGAGTTGAATCGCGTCCCGTGACCGAAGAAATTCAAAATACAACTGAGGCACCAGATACCCGGGCACATCTCCCTGGCGGCGCACGCCCAGGATTTCCTTTTCGATATTGCCAAGCGTGCATTCTCCGATGGTTCGGTGCCACAGGCGTCGGCTCAGATACAGCAAATCAAGATGGCTTTTCAGGTGATCCGGCGCGGCGATTCGATTAAAAATCCAGCGATTCACCAAAAGTGGCCAATCGAAGGATTTTCCGTTAAACGATACCAATGCTCCAAACGGCCGTGTAAAATCTTTTAAATAGATCAAAGCGGCGCGTTCCTCCCGGAAATCGCGCGCAAAGAGCTGTTCGATGATAAATGAATCGTCCCGAAAATAACCGATGCCCACAAGAAAAGCCATCGTTCCGACACCGCTGGAAAGTCCCGTGGTTTCCGTATCCAAAAATAAAAGGCTTTCTGGCGTAGATGGCACGCCGTCCATTTGCTTGAGAATAAATCGGGCAGGTGAAAGCGGGCGCTGTAGAATTTTTGCCAACGATAGATTTCCGTGCAAATGGGACCGATCGTACACCTTTCGAATCCGATAAAACCTTCCTCCAGCGGAGGCAATCTCCTCACCTTCAGGCAAATTTCGAATTTGCAAATGCTCGGGACGCAGAGAACGCTCCATACGCTTCGGGTGCGTCTGCCGATCTATCTGACTTAGTTTATCTTTCAGATTCACTTAGGCCTCTTTCATTCGCGCATTCGCGGCTATTTTTTAAGCCACAAATTTAAAAAGGATCCCGCCTCTCCCCCACTAATCGGCAACAGCGACCGTTTTTTTCTCGGTCAGCTTCATAATCAACAAAACCGCTGCAAAGGCCAAGTAAGCCGCTGTTAGGAGATAAGGTGAGGTTTTGCCCGTGAGCCAGGGCAAATAAATATCGCCATTGGGCATCACCGAGTGGATCACACCAAAGAGTGTGAGTCCGGCGGTTACAATCAGGTACCAGATGGCCTCTTTGAGTTTGTGATCAATCACAAGCGCCATGATGGCACCCCAGAGCATTCCGGTTAAAATAAATCCGTGGCCCAGAACCATGACTACCTGGTAGGTACTGGCCAGGTCTGCCGGAAGTTTCGAGATGTCGCCGCCCAGAACACCCAGCAGGCTTCCCATTTCAATGAGAACCAGATCGGCTACGATTGGTAAAAAGGCAAATCCAACTGCGGGGGCATGTCGATCGGGACACACGCGAAATGCCTGGGCAATAATTACCAATCCGATAAAAATCAGAATAGGCGCCACAGCCGCCACAGGAAGCAAATCGACAATAAAAGAAATGTACCCCAAAACCCCACCGATTCCAATGAACAAACCGGTCAGCAATGTGTAGCCCGCGCGTCCGCCCATTTCCTTGTAGGCCGGGTGTCCGATGTAGGGTGTGGACTGCGCCACACCCCCAAAAAGGCCGGCAATGAGCGTGGCAAAGGCCTCTGTCAGCAGAATGTCGCGCGTTTTGTATTCGTCGCCTGCAACGCGGGCGCTTTCGGTCACATTAATTCCGCCCACGATTGTTAAAATTGCAAAAGGAATTGCAATGGGAATGTACGGCACAGCTGCGCTCATTCCTTTCCAGAAACCAAGCGTTGGAATCGGCCAGGCCAGGTGGAGGGCCATTTCCGGTGTTTTAAAAGGCGCCCCCAGCAGGTGAAGCGGGCCAAGAATGTAGTAAACAATCGTCCCGATGGTAACGGCCGCCAGTACGGCAGGAATG
This sequence comes from uncultured Deferribacteres bacterium, assembly GCA_964568545.1. GTDB lineage: Bacteria > Zhuqueibacterota > JdFR-76 > JdFR-76 > BMS3Abin05 > BMS3Abin05. The sequence goes on from CAZMRE010000080.1 coordinate 5,518, forward strand.
TTTCCGGGAAATTTATTATTCGCTACAATCGTGTAAATAATAATTCCAAGAGAAACCAATCCCACAATCGGCATTTTGAAAACATCAATAAGCGGCAAAAACGCCAGCAATGCCAAACCGATTCCTGCCAGAGAACCCAGCAATCCGGCCTCAGGGACAATTTTTTGAATCCATCCGCCAAAAAATGAAAAGAACACCTTAATCAATCCGATGATGATCATCATGGCCATTCCGACATACCAGGTAAGCATGGCATCCTTTGTGGCCACGTAAACCGGCCCCAGAACGGCGAACGCAATTCCAATGGTCGATGGGGTATCTAACCCCAGAGGCATGGCCGTAACATCCGTTTTACCCGTTTTTTTGGCAAGTCGGATGGCCATCCAGGTGTACACCAAATCCCCAAACAAAACTCCCAAGGCTGTGCCGGGAATCATCCGCTCAAAAACAATTTTTACGGGATAGTGAAACACGCCCACCAGAATACCCGTTAGCATGACCAGATTCGTCACATTGTCCAGCATTAATCCGAAAAACGCATTTAAATCTTCCCAAACAATCCAGCGGTAGGTTGACTTTTCCATTCAATTTTCCCGTGTTTTTTGATTTTTAAAATTTATTCAAACAATTTTATTTTTAGAAAAAACAATGCAAACAAATATAGCATGCTGTAGCTAAAGCCACTCAAAAAGGACAAAGAAATTATGCCACTACAAACATTTCGCACCTAACGGCGCTTTTATTTGATCATTCTCTGTCGGATCGGGATATGTTGCCTAATGGCTTTATAACTTTCATAATAACACACGCCTAAATCCCCTCTTGATAGAGGGGACTTTTGGGCTCTTTATCTTGATTCATTCTTAACAAACGTGTGCAAAAATAGGTCATAACTGAAAAACTTCTTTCCAATTCAATTTTACAAAACTCGCAAAAATAGAGAAAAAAATGCAAAAGTTTTTCACATTCCCATGCGATTCAAAACATTTCTCACAGATTCTTTAAGAGATAATTCGTTATTTTATTGAATAAAAAGATCCGAGCATCGGCTCCGCGAATAGAATGCCGTTTGCGCGGAAAGGCCATCAGATCAAAGGGCTTTTGCAGGTCTTGAAATTTTTTGACCAGTTGCACGGTATTGGCAAAATGTACGTTGTCATCTGACAGACCATGAAGAATCAGCAATTTCCCTTTTAGATTTCCGGCATATTTGAGTGCCGAACTCTTACTGTAGCCTTCGGGATTCAACTGCGGTGTTTGCATGTACCGCTCCGTCCAGATGGAATCGTAATTGCGAAAATCGGTTACCGGCGCTACGGCAACCCCGGTGTGAAAAACGTCTGACCCCTTGAGCATACACATAATTGTCATGTAGCCGCCACCGCTCCAGCCCCAGATGCCAATGCGTTTGGGATCGACGTAAGGCAGTTTGCTCAGATATTTTGCTGCGGCAATCTGGTCGTCCACACTGTAGCCGCCGATATTTTTATACACCAGAAATTGAAAAGCGGCTCCCCGTGCACCGGTTCCTCGGTTGTCCACACTGAAAACAATGTAGCCTTTCTGTACCATCAGTTGGTGCCAGAGATTTCCCCAGCCATTCCGCCAGGAATTCGTAACCGTTTGAGAACCCGGTCCTCCGTACGTGTAAATGAGCACCGGATATTTTTTAGTGGAATCAAAATTGACCGGCTTTATGATATACGCATTTAGTTTGAGTGTATCGTAAAGCGTTACTTGAAAAAATTTTGGGGTGGCAAAGATGTATTTCCGAAGCGCAGGGATTTGCCCATTTTTAATCATTCGAATCCGTTTCCCTGATGCATTCCGCAAAATCAGTTGTGGAGGCGTTGTTACATTTGAAAAGGAATCCAAGAAGTATTTTGCATCCGGTGAGGCGGTTACAGAGTGCATCCCTGGCCGTTTTGACAGGCGCAAAAGATCCGTTCCATCCCACTTAATTCTGTAGAATTGGCGGCCCAAGGGACTTTCTTTGTCGGCCATGAAATAGACCCATTTTTTCTTTTGATTGATCCCCACCAGCCCCGTCACATCCCATTTACCGTGGGTAATCTGATGAATTTCCTTCCCTTTCCAATTGTAAAGATAAAGATGCGTGTAGCCCGATCGATTTGATGACCAGAGAAAATAATGCCCGCGCTCCAAAAACGTCCAATCATGATTAACATTGATCCAGCCATTGGAGCGGGTTTCTGTTAAAATGGTCAACGAATGGCCATCCGTAATGTCCGACACTAAAACCTCCAGCTTATTTTGCAGGCGATTCAGTCGCTGGATAGCCAATTGCTGGCTGTTCGGAAGCCATTTGATTCGGGGAATGTAGTGATCGTTATCCTTTCCGGTATCCATCCAGACAATTTTTTTTGAGGCGACTGTAACAACCCCAATGTCAACGATGGCATTTTTATCCCCTGGGTTTGGATAGCGCTCCCATTCAACCTTGTTGTGGATCGGGATAAAATTCACAATCGGAAATTTGGGTTCAGGACGTTCATCGACCTTAAAAAAGGCAATTTTCTTACTGTCCGGCGACCAAAAGAATCCCGTTCGGATGCCAAATTCTTCTTCGTACACCCAATCAAAACGACCGATGAACACGTGCTCCTGACCGCCAATGGTTACCTGATTAACGCTTCCGTCAGAAAGGCTGAGAACCCACAAATTGTGATGCTTCAGGAAAGCAATCATTTTCCCGTCAGGAGAAAAGCGCGGGTCTCGCTCATTTTCCGCATCGTTGGTTAATTGAGAAATATGTTTGTTTTTCAAATTATACAAGAACAAATCATTTGAGCCTGGTAACAAGATTTCTTTTCCATTGGGAGAAAGATAATAGCTGGGTAACAGGAATCGCTTCTCACGCACCGACGGGTGAAGCTGCGGAACATCTTTCGATGAAAGAAGCAGCTTCTGTTTGCCAGACTTGAGTGCGTAGCGCCAGATTTCCAGATCACCGGTTTTGGTATTTGTAGTTAAATACGTGAAAGCCTTTTTGTCCGGTGTCCATCGGATTTGTCCGAAGGATTTTCCCCTGAAATCCTTGCTCCTGTAGATTTTTTCGACTGTGAGCTTTTCCTGGGAAAAGAGCTTTGTTTGGTAACCCCCAAAGAAGAAAAGGATTACCAAAGCGATAAATAATCGATAAAAAATTCTACTGAGATAACGCATTGAACCGTACTCCTTTATTCACTCTTTTTAATTTTTATCATTGCCACACTACATAATATTTGTCTTGTAAATTACTACCTGCGCAACAGGACATTTATTTTATCGCAGCCCGTAAAATTCCACTCTTGAGAGATGTGTCCCGCCAGCTGGCCATTGGCGTCAACTTAGCGCGCCCTGGCAGGATTTAATAGCGTCTATTTGCTACTTCCATCTTCTTTATTTTTTTTCAGATAATAGGAATTACACAGCTTAATTTGACTTGCCACGAGCTTTAGCTCGTGG
>CAZMRE010000081.1:0-8920 GCA_964568545.1 uncultured Deferribacteres bacterium
CCTCGCCAAAGCGCTCCATGGGCGTGTGGCGGAAAATATCGGCGATGCGTTCTTTCGTCAGCAGCTTTCGGTTCTGCTCTGCCGGGAAAAATCCGGGTGCAATAGCATTCACGCGCACATTTTGTTTGGCGTATTCCCGGGCCAAATTTTGCGTCAGATTGTTGATTCCCGCTTTTGTGACGGAATATGTGAACACCTTTGACAGCGGCGGCCCCGATGATGCCGAGGAAATATTAATGATGCTGCCGCCCTCCCTCTGATCAACCATGGTTTTAATGAAAACCTGACAGGAAAAGAAAATGCTCTTAAGATTGACATTCAGAATGCGCATCCACTCTTCTTCTGTAATTTCCAGAAAAGGCGTCCCCGAATTGATGCCGGGGGCATTAATGACCACATCCACCCGCCCCAATTGTTTTAGAATTTCATCATTGGCGGATTGAATTTGCTCTTTCGATGTGGCATCTACCTGAAGCGCCAGTGAGTGAATCCCGTAGGATTCGAGTTCTTTTGCTCGGGCCCGGGCATTCTCCAAATTAATGTCCAGGATGGCCACATCCGCACCGGCTTTTGCCAGTCCCGTTGACATCGCTCCCGCCAGTACACCGCCGCCGCCGATAACCGCGGCAACCTTCCCATTCAAACCAAACATCTCTTCCACAAAGCTCATTTTAAATTATCTCCCGAATAAATTTTTGTGTTAATTCGTGCAAATTCGTGGGCTAATTTTTCTATTTTGCCAGATTATTTTCAAACTTCAGTCCTTCGATCAACCGATCCGTCAGCCCTTCCACCTCCGCATCCACTTTTTCACGATAAGCCTTCGAAAACTGGTAGAGCGTGGTGAGTTTATTGCGAAAAATTCGCACGCCTTTGGAGTTTCTAAAATTCATCGCCAGATACGAATGGAATCGGAAAAAATCCGCTCGGGGATCCAGCGCTTTTTCGGGATTTTCCCCAACCGTTTGGTGGTACTCTTCCAGTTGTTTTTTAAGAAGATCAGTGGATAGAAGACCATCGGTTTCAATTTCATTTTCCAGATATTTTTGCACGGAGGTAAAAATCTGTTCAAACAGACTTCGCTCGTCCGTGTCCCTGGGAAAAGCGGCCAGCAATTCCATGAACAATTCGTAATAAACCCCCGAAATTTTGTATTTGAGTTGATTGCCTGTTGCCTTCAGGAGGGATTCATACGTTCCGATACCCTTGCCCGAATAGGGCGTGGTGCCGCTGCCTGAGTGAATGGAAAGCAGCGCACCGTCAAACGAACGAGCTACGGCGGCGTGTTCGGCCGCCAGATTTTCCAGATCAGCCAGATCACCGTCATAATCCGCGCGTTTTTTAAACCCCACATTTGGAGCCACAAAATCAACCGGCAATCCCCGATTTGTCCATTCTTTAAGATAAAAGAAAAGCTCCTTCACATCGGTTTTGGCTTCCGTTTCATCCATTGAGATTTCAAAACCAAAAGGATTGCGAATGTGCGATTGAATATATTCGTATATTTTTTGATTTACATCAATGCTGTCGTGAAATTTAAGCGCCAGACGTTTGACATCGGCTTCGGTTAATTGAATGGCGAATTCTCTTCCGGTTTCGGTTTGAAAAGAGGATATTTTATTCGCAAAGGTCTGCAAATAATACGATTGTTTCTCAGTCGGAAATTTTTTTGAAAAGGCACTGTCGAGTTCGTGGGGATTTAATCCATCAGCATCCAGCCAGAATAAATCGGAGGTGTCCGTTGTAAACACATCCACATGCCCGTGCTCGATGGCTTCATCCACAGCCGAAAAATTATACGCAAGGGATTTCTCCAATTGCTCCGTGCTTAAATGCTCCGAAACGTGCACACCGGCAATTCGCTTCACCGCGCTGGCGGAGGAACCGATTACAATCAGGTGATCGGCTTCAATTTCAATGGGAACTCCGTATTTTCGGGCACCCTTCATCGCCTCGTTCTGGTAATTTCGGATGGACGTGCCCGTGTGTCCCAGCGTGATTTCATAGCGGCCGGGAGGGGCATCAATAACCGCCTGAGGTGCGGTTTCGCGCCCAAAAGAGAGCATCATAGTGGCGGCGGTACCGTGTTTTTTTAGCGAGGCAAATATGCCGGGCAAGACCATTTCTGGAATTCGAATGCCAAGCGCCGGATGGTGAATTTTCCCCAGAAAATGAGGCGTCCATTGATCTTTTTCTGATGACATGGCTTCTCCTTTAACTTATTATTGCTATTTTGACAAAATTTACAGGATTAAGAATAAATTTCCGAATCCTGTCAATCCTGTCAATAATTTGTTTGTATTTTCTTATTTGTTTTACAGATGACAAAATTATAGATACATTGGATCAACCTCAATTTACCCTACCCAAATTCCGCCATTGACATCTACAACCGTACCTACCAGGTAATCCGAGTAATGAGATGCCAAAAAAACCGCCACATTTGCAATTTCATCTGCCGTGCCTTCTCGCCGGATGGGAATGCTTTGTAAAAATTCCTGACGAACGGCCGGCGGCGTGTACTTTTTGTGAAAAGGCGTATCAATAACACCTGGTGCAATGGCATTCACCCAGATTCCTTTTTGAATCAGCTCTTTCGCCATTCCCATCGTAAGTGCACTAACACCTCCCTTTGAAGCGGCATACAAAACCGAACCCGGACCGCCACCCGTTCGAGCCGCCACCGAAGAAATATTAATGATCCGATCCCCTGTTTTCATAAAGGGCAACACCTTCTGGCTGCACAGAAAAACCGATTTAAAATTGATCGCCATCAGGCGATCCCAATACTCTTCCGAGGCCTCATCGAAAAGCGTTCGCTGAATTAATGTACCGGCATTGTTTACCAGAATATTGATTTTGCCATCGAAAAAATCCGCTACTTTATCAATTAATTGAATAATGTCTTCTGTCACACCCAAGTCGGCTTGAAATGCCGCGGATTTCCGCCCCATTTTTTGAATTGATCGGACCGTTTCCTCGGCACTGTCCTTGAACCGATAGTAATGAAGCACCACATCCGCACCGGATTCGGCAAATCTTAAGGCAATCGCGCGACCGATTCCTGTACTGGAGCCGGTAACCAGAGCATTTTTACCATCGAGACGAATATCCATTTTAGCATCTCCTTTCTTGAATATTTGTGAGGTCAGTCACCCCCAAAAGCAGACCATTCCCGATCTCAGGCCGATTCCCTTTCAACAAGATGCGCTTCCAAAATGATTTTTTTATTAAGCGGACTTTCTTTCTGCCTGATTTGATCAATCAAAAGTTTCGCAGCACGTTGGCCAATCTCATAAATGGGAATATGAACGGTTGTTAGCGGCGGAAACATTGCTTGCGCCAAAGGCGTGTCATCGTTTCCAACCACAGCAATGTCTTCGGGAATTCTCAGTCCCTCATGTCGCAACGCGTAAATGCTGCCAATTGCCACAAGATCGTTAAAGCAATACAAAGCGGTAGGTCGTTTTGGGGTGGATATTTGACCGATCTCCTTGCCAATCTTTATTCCATTTTCCAGATAAGATCCCGTCGCGAAAATGAGATTTTCATTAAAGGGAATATTGCTGCGCAGATGAGCCAATTTGTAGCCTTCGAGTCGCTGAAATGAGTGAACGGAATAATTAGGCCCGGCCAAAAACGCAATTCGCCGATGGCCTTTTTTTATGAGATACTGCACCGCTTCCATGCTGGCCTGCACATTGTTAATATCAATCATGTTAGCCTGAAGCATCTCCACATTATCCAGCAAAACAAATGGGATATTTCGGCGTTTCAGTTCAAGTAAATGTGAAAAATCCCCATTATCCCGAAGACTGGAAATAATAAGGCCGTCAACTTTTTTTGAGAGCAGTACGTTCAGAGTCTCCTGCTCCTGCAGGGGTTTTAGCTCCGAGCTTCCAAGCAACACGCTGTAACCCTCTTTGTTGGCTGAATCGTACACACCGCTGGTAATCCGCGCAAAGTAAGGATTATCGATTTCCTTAATGATCAGACCGATCGTTTTGGTTTGCTTTCGGGCGAGCGATCGTGCCAATTCATTGGGACGGTAATCCAATTTTTCCATGACTTGGCGTACGCGGAGTTTTGTTTCATCCCTAATGAGAGGATTGTCATTCAAAACAGCCGAAACGGTCGATTTGGAAACACCCGCTAATTTCGCAATATCATTAATGGTTATTTTCATATTTTTAAACCGTTCCAATTAAAAAGCCAAAATATATTGAAACCATATTTTCAATTAGTTAGTGCATTTTATATCGAAATTACCATAATTTATTTGAACTGTTTCAATATAATCATTTTTGCTAGATGAGGCAATACTTTTTTGCATTTATTTTTTACCTGCTTCCAAAAAAGAAAAAATTACAAGCAAAAAATCCGGACACCGACTGCCCGCCCCGGGGTAATTGGCCTCAGCCCAAGAATTTTTGAATTTTGGATAACCCCAAATATTTCCATCTGTTAACATTTCGTACCTACGGCACTTAAATGAATCGGATGAAATCGGTTACTACAAACATTTCGCACCTAAGGGCGCTTTAATTGACTTTTTGGTTCACCCATCGTTAAAAATAATAAATTCAGTCCCGTAGGGACGGAATGTTAACAAAATTTTAAGTTGACGCCAATGGCCCCGAGGTGGGTGTACCGAGGTAACCGGGCGGTGAGCACGGTAACAGATCGTCTTGATACAATGGATAGAGCCAGCACTCGACGATCACATCACTCAATAATAATTGGTGATTTGAAATGGATTTTGCAAATCTCGGTTCAAATAATATGAAAATACCCTGTCGGGCGGATGAAGTAATCTTATCATTTCAAAATAGAGAGGAATCTAAAGAAAATGCAGAAAGTGGAAAGTCATTTAAGAGTGCACTCTAAAAACCACCAATCATACAAATTATACCGAGCTAAATTCCATTAACTTCAATAAAATCAATTCTTGACAATTCGTGAAATTAGAGGGAGATATCCTTTTTATACTAAACTCCTTTAAAAAATCTTAAAAAGCTGGAAATTGGCTCCCTTTAAATATTTTCCCAGATTTTGCTGAAGGCTCGCGGAAAGAGAATCCAGGTTATTGGCCGATCGCTGGAATTTACTGTACATTTCCTCATCATAAATCAGCTTTGCCAAGGTACCTTTTTTGTCCCGGAGTTGAAATGTGATAGCGCTGAGGGAACTGGAAAAATGATTGAGTTCGATTGAAAATTGTTTGAATTGTGTGAGTGTGGTGTCAATGTCCGTTTTGTGTGCCACAACCAAATCATTTAATTGTTTGGTACTGGCATTCAGGTAATCCATGGATGTTTGAAGCTGTTTTTTATTTTTATTGATGAGCTGAGTGAGCTCTTTTGACACTTTTTCGATATTGAGTATACTTTGGCGAAAGGAATTCTGTGCTACAGAATCACCGATAGTAGATTTAATTGAGGTTTTCAACACGCTCATAATGTCCTGGGTTTCCTTCGCCAATTCACCGGCCATTCCAATTAATTCCGGGATGGAAGCCGAATAATTTCCAATAAGAGGCGATTTGAGATGTTTTAAATCCAATAGCGGAAGTTTTGATCCGGGATTGATTTCAACTCGTTTTCCACCCATTAATTCGAGCATTTCAATGGAGACTCGGGCATCTTGGTAGAGCTGCACATCTTTGTCTAAAAGCACTTCAACCAACACCTGATTTTTCATTAAAATGATGCGATCCACTTTCCCCTTGTGCACACCGTTTACTGTTACCGGATCACCCTCTCCGAGCCCGGAGGCATTTTTAAAAAGGATGTCGACTTTGTACTTGTTGGCCGAAAAGCTATAGCCTTTTGCCCAAATAATTCCAAAAAACAAAATAAATAACCCAAGAACTACAAAGGCACCGACTTTTACTTCAGGACTTTTAACGTTCATTTTTTGCCCATTTTATCTAACCGTTCAATCAAATCATATGATTTTGCATTGGGCACATCCCGCGCCTCAATTTTAATCCCCTTTTCGTAAAACAATCTGAGATATTTTATATCTTCTTGAGAAACAAATATATAAGAAGTAATTTCTTCTGCATTTTCCTTGTAGTGCATTCCCCCCACATTAATATCCGTGATGGGTACTCCCTTCTCAAAAAGCCGCCAAGCGTCTTTTGGAGATTCCACCAACAGAATTATCTTTTCTTTATCGAAGGCAGGACTTTTCAGATAGGTAATCGCTTCGTCTGTGGTCATTACATCTATTTTGACATCGGCGTCTGTGTAGGAGTTCAAATAGAGGTCTCGTTCCCACTCGCTATTGGCAACCTCGTCATTACATAAAATAATGCGATCGGGACGCAGGGCGTGAACCCATCCGACAACAATCTGGCCATGAATGAGACGATCATCTATTCTAACCAGTGAAAAAGGCATAATTAATGGCCTCCTGCAAAAATATCAATTCCGCGGCAGGCATCTTTTCTCAGTTGCTGAAGCAGATCTTGAGCCGGAAAATTCTCCCGCTTGACAAGAAACGATAATAACATTGGCAAATTTACACCCGATATTACAGCCACATTTGGATATTCTCTCGCAATCGTGCAGGCAACATGCCAAGGGTGCCCACCCTTTAAACCAACAAAAATAAAATAATCTCTATTAGTTTCATCGTCAATTCTTATTAATTTTTCAAGATTTTTCTTTAAATCTTTTGGAGACATCCTGCTACTGGAGAGGCTCGACAGATTCTCAACATGGCCAATAATTCTTTCCGCAGTTTCTACCAATGCCCCCCCCAGGTTCCCGTGCGTGAGCACAATGCCATTAATCATCTCAGACTCTGTTTACTTGTCACTCTATTCATAATCGTTTTTCAGATACTGCTGCAGCTCTTTCTTCTCCTGAATTTTTTTCATCAGCGCTTCATTAAATTTTTGAGCCGGGTTAATTCCGTGAATTTTAAGCAATTGATTGAGTGCAATTGTTTCAACAATTACCGTGATATTTTTCCCTGGGAAAATAGGCAAACGAACCAGAGGAATATTCACACCAAGAATGCTCACAAATTTATCTTCCAGTCCCAGACGCTCATAATCCTCCTGCTTATCCCAATCTTCCAGCCGAACTTCGATTTCAATTCGTTTTTGAATGCGGATGGCCCGAATGCCGAGCATACTTTGCACATCCACAATACCCAAGCCGCGCAGCTCAATATGGTGCCGCAGCAAACTATTGGTTTGTCCAATCAGAATTTCCCGGGCCTTGCGAACAATTTCCACTACGTCGTCCGAAACCAGCCGATGTCCCCGCTCCACCAGATCAAGGGCCACTTCGCTCTTGCCGATTCCGCTTCGGCCCGTTAGCAAAACACCGATGCCATAAACATCAACAAGGGTGCCGTGTACAACAACCCGCGGTGCAAACACATCCGACAAATATTCATTCACATATCTCACAAATTCTGTGGAAACCAATTCCGAACGCAGAAGCGGAATTTTTTTTCGTTTGCACTGCGCAATTAGCTCCGCATCCATAGGATTCTTATTTGTCACAACAATTAACGGGATTTCAAACTCAAGCAGCCGCTGAACATCGTGACGTCTCACTTCCACCGGAAGCGATTTAAGATATGTAACCTCTGTGTTTCCCAAAACCTGTATTCGATTGTAAGAAAACACTTCAACAAACCCAGCCAGTGCCAATCCCGGCCGGTGAATTTCGGTTTCCGTGATTCGCCGATTAAATCCGCTTTCGTTAACAATTATTTCTAATTTAAGATCCTGTTCGTTGTCTTTAAAAAATTGCTCAACGGTGATGTATTTTTTTTGATTGGCCAATTTTTACTCTTCCCGTGCCGTTTTCAAATCCGTTTGCACCTAAATTAAAACAACAAGAACTAATCCACATAAAAATAATATATTCCACCAAAAAATCAAGTAGAATTTTTACTTTCTTTAGAAATAAAAAGCCATCCTCACGGGATGGCTCCAACTTCGACGAAAAAGGAGAGATGTGTAAAATCCCATCTCTCCCTCATTATTTATTCTCTACAACTCCTCTTTAAAATCTTCGGTATCGATTTCAGAGGCCACTACCTCGGCTTCTTTATTTCGATAAGCCCTGGTTCGAATCTTTTCCTTGAATCGTTTGAGCTGGCGCTCCAGATTGTCCGTTGCAAAATCTATGGATTTATAAAAATTTTCCGATGGTTCAGTTGCCACAAACTTGTGACTATTGACACCAATCGAAATAGTGGCGATCCGGTTTGCCCGTTCCTTCGTCAGCACAACTTCACAATCAACGATACCATCGAAGAACTTCTTCAAACGCTTCACTTCATTTTCAGCATACGACTGCAATTGTTCGGAAGCTTTAAAATGCCGGGCAGTTACTGAGATTCTCATGGGTCAACTCCTTTTGTTTTAGGTTCATTGACTTTATCCACATTTTTTTATTATCGTCACACTAACCAGATTTAATGACAAAGAACACTTACGCGCGAGGGTGTGCCTGATCGTAAATTTTCTTTAATTTCCCCATTGTCACGTGCGTGTAAATTTGAGTTGTCGAAAGACTGACATGCCCCAGGAGCTCCTTAACAGCCTCCAGATCGGCGCCGGCTTCCAGCATGTGTGTTGCAAATGTGTGACGTAACAGGTGTGGACTTAATGAACTAATATCTGAAATTTGCTGCAGATAGCGATGAACACGTGCTTGTACGGTTCGCGGCGAAATTCGTTTCGCACGATTGCTCAGAAATAAAGGACTTATTGGATTCCCATTTTTGGGGAGAAAGTGGAAGCGAATTTTCAAATATTTTCGAAGTGCTTCAGCAGCCATTTTCCCCATCGGTAACAACCGTTCTTTATTCCCTTTTCCAACCACTCGAATCAAGTTCTCATGGAAATCGACATCACTCATTTCTATATTAGTTAACTCACGAAGCCGAA
>CAZMRE010000082.1:0-8901 GCA_964568545.1 uncultured Deferribacteres bacterium
TTTTTAAGGAGAAATGTAAAATGGAGGTGTCAGTTTTTGATTCAAAGGAAGAAATGGGAAAGAAAGCTGCTGAAAGGGGTGCCTCTTTAATTCGCGCCGCCATTAGCGAAAGGGGAGAAGCAAATATTATTTTAGCTACGGGGGCGTCTCAATTTGAAATGCTTGCATTTCTGATCCAGGAAGATTTGGACTGGACAAAAGTTACGGCCTTTCATTTGGATGAGTACATTGGATTGCCCATTTCACATCCGGCTTCTTTCCGAAAGTATCTGAAAGAGCGTTTTGCCGATAAGGTCCCGATTAGAAAATTCCATTATGTGAATGGAGAGGGGAATCCCCAAGAAGAGTGCGAACGACTAGGAAAGATAATTTTGGAGCATCCCATTGATGTTGCATTTGTGGGAATCGGCGAAAATGGGCATCTGGCATTCAATGATCCACCGGCAGATTTTGAAACGGAGGAACCCTATATTGTAGTAAATTTGGATCAGGATTGTCGGCGCCAGCAATTGGGCGAGGGGTGGTTCGCTTCGCTGGATGAGGTGCCCCGGCAGGCTATCAGTATGTCGATCCGACAGATTATGAAATCGAAAGCCATCATTTGTACGGTTCCAGATTTGCGAAAGGCACAGGCGGTTAAAAAGACGCTGGAAGGACCCATCTCAAACAGGGTTCCTGCTTCTATTTTGCGCAATCATACACAGGCATTTCTTTATCTGGACAAAGATTCTGCATCGCTTTTGAATCATACTTAAGCAAATATGAAAATTCTTGAGATAATACCGTGTGTGTCATTTGACAGACTAATTTAAGTCAAAAATCTCGGAACATGGGATACACAAGAATGGCAGGAATTCATCAAGCCAACATTATCGGATGAATCTACTCGTAAGGCCTACGATTGAGAATTGGGGTGATAAACAGGAGAAATAGTACTGACGTTATGAAATTCTGAATTGCAGATGAGTCGTCGGTCCCTCGAGAGTTGAATTTATTTTAAATCCGCTATGCTTGAATATTTCAAAGACCCTTCGATTTTCTGATAGTACATCTGCAACGAATATTGTAACCCCTTTTTGTTTTGCAATAGCCAAAATATGCTTAAATAGAAGCGATCCCAATCCAATGCCTTGAAAATTTTCATCAACTGTACAGGCCAATTCAGCAATGCACTCATTATTTTTCTTTTCCGCTATGATATATCTTACAATACCAATTATCTTTTCTGCCCCATTGATTGGTATTGTTGCGACAATAGCTACGTGATTTTTAAAGTCAACTTCAGTAAAATAGCTTAATTCATTAGATGAAAGATCCTTTTTTGCAGCCAAAAATCGAAAATAAATAGATCTGTCAGTTAAATGATGGAAGGCATCCAATAATTTTTGCTTATCATCCGGGCGTATGGCTCGTAGATGAACACGTACACCATTATTCAATACTTCATCGCAAGAATATTTTGCTGGTTCTGTACTGTTGCAATCATCCATACTCGTTCTCTTTTCCAGTTTATTTTTGAAAACGTGCATTGGTCGCACGTTTAACGATAAAATCGCCCGTGTTGGCACCTACACGACCGGCAATCAAATCGCATTTGGTAACAAGCATAAAATAAATGTTGTGCTTCACATCGATTAATCCCTCTAAATTGCCCTGGCCTTTTGAAATGACGACATCTGCATCGAGAAAATAATTTTTAAATTCATCCGAAGCCGTTTCCCATACAGCGCCCGGGGCATCATCACCGGTTGTAATGATTTTTGCCACCTTATCCATTCCAACTCTTATTGCATCTTCTTGAGTCACATCATTCAAAACGGGTCTGCCCCGCACAGCAAAATAGACATTGGGATGATTCATTGTTTCAATGAAAAGCTTGTCCAGGACAATTTCGCCGCAATTGTCGCCTACGTAGAGCACCGAAGATGCCGTTTGCAAATCACGGCGCATTTGGGGAGAATCATCAATGGCCAGGCTCGCCTCTACAACGCGATTGATCGTGTCCATTACATTGAGTTGGTGCTGCGGCCCAAAATCGATAACATTGCCAGCAATGGCAAGCCGCATGGCCATATCAAAGGGATCGTCAGCCTTTTGAACCATGTTTTTGAAATTGTCGTAGAGATTCAGCATCATCTGATTATATTTTTCTTTAATTTCTTTGTAAGGATCCGGATTTTTTAGCACTTCTCGTATGACCCTGTGCATTTCTCTACCCAGTGCTGGCGGTGACTGGCGGTAATCCGCCTTTGCCAGAAAATCTAATAAGTGTCTCATAGCCGGTTCTTTTTCAACATCAGGCAGAATACCTGATTTCAGCAATCGCAAAAAGCTGTTCACAATGCAGGGAATGCAATCCAATGAAATATTCAATTTCTGCTCCTTGTTAATGCTCTGTTATTGTAGCCAATTTTGTCGAGAGATTTTTGATCATATCCTGAGTCATCCTATCCAGATCAAAATGGGGTTTCCATCCCCATTCTTTTTGAGCGGCGGAATCGTCGAGGCTTTCGGGCCAGGAGTCTGCAATTTTTTGCCGAACGGGGTCTACCTGATAGTCAATTTTAAATTGCGGAATGAATTTTCGAATGGAATTGGCCATATCATCTGGAGAAAGGGACATGGCGTGGATATTAAAGGCATTGCGGTGAAGCAGATTTGAGGCAGGGGCTTCCATTAATTTGATGGCGGCACGAATGGCATCCGGCATGTACATCATTGGCAATAATGTGTCGGCTTTGACGTAGCACGTATATTTTTTTTGGAGAACTGCCTGATAATACATATCCACGGCAAAGTCGGTAGTTCCCCCACCGGGAAGGGTGCGGTAGCTAATCAGCCCCGGATAGCGAAGGCCTCTTGCATCCACACCAAATTTTGCAAAATAGTAATCGCAGAGCAATTCTCCTGCAACCTTGGTTATTCCATAGATGGTTGTGGGGCGTTGCAGGGTATCCTGAGGGGTATTGACAGGAGGGGTGTTGGGCCCGAAGGCCGCGATAGAGCTTGGAAAAAAGACGCTGCAGCCGGTAGTTCGCGCGATTTCAAGCACATTCATCAGGCAAGTCATATTGACAAACCATGCCTTTTGAGGATCTGTTTCAGCAACAGCCGATAGAATAGCCGCAAGATGGTAAATGGTGTCCGGTTTGTAATCATTAACAAGATTTAAAACAGCATCTTTTTCCATGCAATTAATTTTGTGAAAGGGACCCGTTTTGGAAATTTCTCTATTGGGATGGACTTTAATGTCTGCGGCAATAATATTTTCATTGCCATATTTTTTTCGAAGCGACAACGTGAGTTCAGAACCAATTTGTCCGGCAGCTCCAAGCACTAAAACCTTTTCCATTGTGTCGTTTCCTTTTCTGTTTTTTATTTGATTTTCATAATTGAGTGCACTCTAAAAACCACTAATTGCACCAATTATGCGGGATCTAATTCTATTAACATCAATAAAATCAATTCGTGATAATTCGTGAAATTTGTGGGAGATATCCTTTTTAGACTGGACTCATTATTGCCCGTAACTTTTGCTATTTGAAACTATGATATTTTCAACAACCTCATTAATTTACGAAGGAAGGGTCTTTTTTTCAACAATAAAAGTGCTTTTGATTGGATTAGGCAATAAAAAGCAGCGCTCGTTGGCGGGGGGAGGGCGTCGTCTGCATGGAACAGCAATTTTTGTAAATAGGAATTTTGTTGGGACAAAGTTTTTTCGCCTCACCTTTAACTGCTCTTCCCCACAATAATCATGATATTACCAATCCGATATCTGTTTCTTTTTGACAAAAAATTATTTACTACAAAGTTCCCGAAGAGACCATAAAGAACTCAAGCAATAACATGAAATTGGTTTCCCCTTAGCCGCCTTTGTGTGCTTTACGGCTAAATTGCGGCTTGGCCGGCGGGGGGATTTTAATACATTAGCGTCAAACGGAAATCATCCTTTTCCCTTGAAATTTTGCCTTTATTTTTCTATTTTAATAACAAATGGAATCTGAAAAACCATTCATTGCACAAAGCCATTGAATCTTTGGACGCTGCCGGCGATGAATGATTACTGTCAAAAGAATGAGTGATTCGCTTTATGCTTAAAAATGTCGATCACATTGGCGTTGCTGTTTTAAAATTGGAAAAGGCATCTGTACTCTACGAAAAGGCCTTTGGCCTATTGCCCGGCGAAATTGTGAATGTTCCGGAGCAAAAAGTGCGTGTGCAGACGTTTACCATCGGCCAGACCCGGATTGAGCTTTTGGAGCCGCAAAGCTCCGATTCCCCAATATCAAAATTTTTGGAAAAAAGGGGAGAGGGACTTCACCACATCTGTTATGCCGTTGAGAATCTGGAAAGCGCAGTTGACCAACTAAAAGCCAACGGACTGGAATTTATCGGCGAGCTCGCCACAGGTTCCGATGGGAAGCGGGTTATTTTTATTCATCCAAAATCAGCCAATGGGGTTTTGATCGAATTAGTTGAAGATAACGAGAAAGGCTCATCCGAATAATGTGTACTTGTGTCGTAACTTAACCCAAAAAGCAATTGGGAACGAATGAAAAAAGCAAAATGAAATTTGATTTTTTCGATTTAATTTTATTTGTGATTAGAATTACTTTTAAAAAATGGAATAAAATCGTCTTATTTTCGCGAAGAACCACTAAAAATTCTAAACAATATCATGAATTTAGCCCTTCAACAAAAATTGGAAAATTTGCCTGCCCTTCCCGGGGTGTATTTTTTTAAGAATGAAAAAGGGAAGATCATTTACATTGGTAAGGCGAAAAACATCAGGAATCGTGTGCGTTCCTATTTTCAAGAATCCAGAAAAGGGGAGACCAAGTTGCGTGTTTTGGTGCGTAAAATCCACGATCTGGAAACGATTACAACCGATTCGGAAGTGGAAGCGCTAATTCTTGAAGCGAATATGATTAAAGAGTACAAACCTCGCTACAACGTAACGCTGAAGGATGATAAAAGTTACCCCTACATTCGAGTAACCAACGAAGAATTTCCCAGAATTTTTCCCACTCGAAAAATTGTAAAAGACGGCTCCCGGTATTTTGGTCCCTACACGGATGTACATTCGATGAGAAGTCTCCTAAAAGCCATCCGCAAAATATTTCCCATCCGTAGCTGCAATTATCGGTTGGATGCAAAAACGGTGGCATCCAAAAAAATAAAGCTTTGCCTTGATTATTACATCCAGCGGTGTCCGGGGCCATGCCAAGGACTCATTTCTCAAGAAGAGTATCGAACCATTGTCAATCAGATGGTACGGTTTATTGAGGGAAGAAATAATGAGGTAGTGAAGGAACTCCAGCAGGCGATGCAAAAACATGCTGCCGAGCAGCGATTTGAGGAAGCAGCAAAAATTCGAGATCAAATTCGCGCGATTGAACAGTTTCAATCCCACCAAAAGATGGTTTCTCAGGATGAGGTGGATCGCGATATCGTGGCTATCTACCAGGAAGAGAAAATTGCGGCCGGAATTGTTTTCAAAGTCCGGGAAGGAAAAATTATTGGCCGTTACCACTTTTATTTGCAAAATACAATGGATGTGCCCGATGAGGAAATTCTGAAATCATTTGTGCTTCAATATTATTTGAAAGTCGATTTTCTGCCGAATGAGATCCATTTGCCGTTTGATCTTCCAGAAGCAGAAGATGTTCAGGAGTGGTTTCGAAAAAAACGGGGAAAAGCCTGCAAATTGATTGTTCCCAAAAGGGGAGAAAAACGAAAACTGGTGGAGATGGCCCAGCGAAATGCCAAGCTTGTTTTAAAGGAACTTCTCATTCAGAAAATGAAGGAGAAAAAGGAACGCATTCCGAGGGATGTGCAAGCGCTTCAGAAAGATTTGAGCCTGGCTCACCCGCCGCGCAGAATTGAGGCATTTGACATCTCTCACTTTTCTGGTACCGACACGGTAGCTTCAATGGTTTGTTTTGTGGATGGTTTGGCAAGGAAAAGTGACTATCGAAAATTCAAGATAAAATCCGTGTTGGGCGTGGATGATTTTGCCTCAATGAGAGAAGTTGTCACTCGGCGCTACCGGCGCATCTTGGAGGAAAAACGTGCCATGCCAGATTTGATTTTAATTGATGGCGGAAAGGGACAGCTCTCCAGTGCGGTTGAGGCGTTACACGATCTCGAAATTTACGATCAACCCATTGCGGCTCTTGCGAAGCGCCTGGATGAGGTTTTTTTGCCCGGTTTTTCCGATCCGCAAAATATTCCGCGGACGTCCCCGGGACTCAAATTGCTACAGCGCGTTCGGGATGAATCCCATCGATTTGCCATTACATTTCATCGAACGCTGCGAAAAAGGCGAACCCTGCAATCGCAACTGGATTTTATTCCCGGAATTGGCAAAAAGCGCCGAAATCTACTGATCCAAACATTTGGCTCGGTTCAGAAAATTCAAAACGCCCAGAGGGAAGAATTGGAAGCAATCCCGGGAATCCCAAAAAATCTTGCGGGTAAAATCTGGGAATATTTTCATTCGGAAAGAAGAGCAGAGCAGAGATAATTTTCATTGGAATAGAAAAGTGCAAATGCGCGAATAAAAACAGATAAAAATTGAGGAAACAATGAGCGAACCGGAAGTGAATTTGAAATTAGCCAGAGAACACGGCCTCTCGGAAAAAGAATACGAAAAAATACTGTTAATTTTGGGTAGAGTACCTACCTACACGGAACTTGGAATCTTTTCGGTTATGTGGTCGGAACACTGCAGCTACAAAAATTCTCTGGTGCTTCTCAGAACGCTGCCAAAAGAAGGGGATACCTTGTTGGTGAAAGCAGGGGAAGAAAACGCTGGGCTCATTGACATTGGGGATGGACTAGCCGTTGCCTTCAAAATTGAAAGTCACAATCACCCCTCAGCGGTGGAGCCTTACCAGGGAGCGGCAACGGGTGTGGGGGGGATTATGCGGGATATTTTTGCAATGGGAGCGCGGCCAGTTGCTGCACTGGATTCGCTGCGCTTTGGGGATTTGTCTGACGATCATGTGAAGTACCTCTTTGACGGGGTTGTCAGGGGGATTGGCGATTACGGAAATTGCCTGGGGATTCCGACTGTTTCGGGCGAGGTCTATTTTGACGATGCCTACAAAGGAAATCCGCTGGTGAATGCCATGACGGTAGGATTGGTGCGGCACGATCAGGTGGCCCGTGCGGTGGCCAAAACCGCCGGGGCCAAGGTTTTCATCATCGGTTCATCCACGGGACGAGACGGTATCCACGGAGCAACGTTTGCATCGGAAGAAATTAGTGAAAAATCGGAGTCCAAACGCCCGCACGTGCAGGTTGGCGACCCCTTCACCGAAAAACTGATCATGGAAGCCACGCTGGAGATCATCCAATCGGGCTGTGCCGAGGGTGTTCAGGACATGGGTGCAGCCGGAATCACGAGTTCAACCTCCGAGGTAGCTGCCAAAAGCCATCTGGGAATCGAATTGAACCTGGACAGGGTTCCCTTAAGGGAAGAACAGATGATTCCCTACGAAATTATGTTGTCCGAATCGCAGGAGCGGATGCTGATTATTGCCAAACCCGGTTGTGAGAGAAAGATTCAGGAAATTTGCGATAAATGGGATGTGGGCAAATCAATTTTTGGCATGATGACAAATGACGGTCGCCTGCGTGTTAAATGGAAAGGGGATGTCGTGGCGGATATTCCGGTAGATAGTTTGAGCGCCGGTGACGGGGCTCCGGTGTACGTGCGTGAAGCAAGGGAACCGGACTATATTCGCAGGGTTCAGAGGGACGACCTGTCGCGGATTCCGGAGCCGAAAGATTACGGAGAGATTCTCTTAAAATTACTGTCAACGCCTACTATTGCGAACAAATCATGGGTTTACGAGCAGTACGATACCATGGTTCAAACAAATACTGTACAATTGCCCGGGGGGGATGCGGCTGTCATCAGAATTAAGGGAACTCAAAAGGCGCTATCAATGAAAACCGATGCCAACGGGCGGTTCGTGTATTTGAATCCCAGAAGAGGTGCACAGATTGCAGTGGCGGAATCGGCACGAAATGTGGCCTGCACAGGAGCCAAACCGGTAGCAATTACCAACTGCTTGAATTTTGGAAATCCCTACAAACCGGATTCTTACTGGCAGTTCAAGGAAGCTGTATTTGGAATTGGTGATGCTTGCCGGGCCCTTGGCACGCCGGTAACAGGTGGAAATGTCAGTTTTTACAATGAAAATCCCAAGGGCGCCATTTACCCCACACCCGTCATTGGGATGCTTGGCATTCTGGATAATGTGGAAGATATGGTTACGACTTCATTTAAAAATGCGGGTGATTTTATTTTGTTGATTGGCGAAAACCGTGGCGAAATCGGGGGGAGCGAGTATCTGAAGATTATCCATAAAAAAGTAAGTGGAGATTGTCCGAGTCTTGATCTGAGTCAGGAAAAATTACTCCAGAAATTCCTGGTTGAAGCGGCCAAATCGCATTTAATGGAATCGGCGCACGATATTTCTGAAGGTGGATTGGCGGTAGCCCTGGTAGAATCATGCATTTTGGGGGAGGGGATTCTAAGGGGTGTAAGAATCGAATTGTTGTCCGATATTCGCCCGGATTTTCTCCTTTTCGGAGAGGATCAAAGCCGCGTTATTTTGTCGGTTCGACCGGAAAAATACGACAAAATACAAACACTCTTGAATTTCTACAAGATTCCATTTTCTAAAATTGGGCAGGTTGAAACTGAGGGATTTAGCATTCGGATCAATGCGAAAACGATTATCGAATCGGATATTCGGGAGCTTTCAGAAAAATATCTTAGGAGTATCGAATCGGTTATGATTGTTTGAAATTGAACCCTTTGTAGGTCGACAAGTCTCGTCGACCTACGGCGTGTTCACTCGCAAAAAAGATTTTTCGTCTGCC
>CAZMRE010000083.1:0-5857 GCA_964568545.1 uncultured Deferribacteres bacterium
AAATTTCCGCCCGTCGGGGGCATTCCCTGACCAATGGCTACGTCGCGCAAAAGGCACTGAAATTCGGTGCCAAACTGGTCATTGACAGCGACGCCCACACCATCAGCGATTACCTTACGGATGAGATGGTGCGAAAAGTCGGCCTGGGAGCGGGACTCACCGAAGAACAGTTTCAGCAGGTGCTCCGAAACGCAGAGAAACTGCTCGAGAAAATAATCTCTTAAAGGCCACGGATTCACGAATTTGATTCGACCCATCAATTCAATTCGTGAATTCGTAGCGATGATTTTTTGAATTTTTGTCAGAAAAATGAGGAACCCATGCTTAAACCCGATTTCAGCAAGAACCCTTTGCTGCCCGCTATTTTGCAGGACGTCCACACCGGGCAGGTGCTAATGCTCGGCTACATGAACGAAGAAGCCTACGAAAAAACGCTGAAGACCAAACTGGCCCATTTTTACAGCCGGTCCCGGCAGACCCTCTGGCTCAAAGGGGAAACTTCCGGAAATTTTCAACACGTCAAAGAAATCCGCGTGGACTGCGACGAGGATGCGATTTTGCTCAAGGTGGACCCTGAAGGCCCCACCTGTCACACCGGCCACCAATCGTGTTTCTACCGAACGGTCGAGGGTGATTCTTCTTCGGAAACTACGCCGATTTTGCAGGAACTGGAAGATCTGATCCTGGAGCGCAAAAAACAGCGCCCGGACAATTCTTACACCGTGCAGCTCTTCAACGAAGGCAAACCCAAAATCGCCCAAAAAGTCGGGGAAGAGGCCACAGAAACCCTGGTTGCCTACCTTGCCCAGACAGGCCAGCGTCTGGTGGAAGAAACCGCCGACCTGCTTTACCACTTGCTCGTTCTCCTGGTGGACGCGGGCGTGCCGCTGGACAGCGTTTGGAGAGAATTGGAAAAGAGAAAAAAATAGAAACAAAGGCCGCGAATGCGCCAATGATCTTCTAATTCGCGCATCCGCGGCTTCGCCCTTACGGCAATCCGAAATAGAAATACACCCTTCCCCGATACAGGCCATTGGCCTCAAATTTCTGGCTCTGCGGTCCAAATTGGTCGGCATCCTTAAATTTTGTTCCGATCGCGGGAATGGCGTGCAAAATGGAAATATCTCCGGGCGGCCAGACCATGTGTGTGTGCCGAGGGTGATCTCCATCCGGCTGAGAAAAGACGCGCAGAAACAGACTGTCCGAATCGATTGCCAGCGTAATCGGGCCGTCGTCGGTGCTGAGCACGGCCCAGTTCACATTGGCGTAGTACCCGGCAAATTCAGGATAAGTCCACGCCCTGGCTGGAGGAAAATTCTTGTACCCGTTTTGCCAGACGTCCACCGTCTGTCCTTTCAGCCGGTTCTTCCACACCCGGTAGGGCCCTTTTCCCAGCCAGGTCATTTGGTGCACCCGCTTTTCAGGGAAATGAAAAGACACTCCCAGATAATCCGTTTTCCCGGTGTCCACGATGGCGTAAGCCATCTGCAACCAGCCGCTGCCGTCGATAGTCCACTCTAACTTTTTAAAATGAGGCCGCCCGGTGACACTCAATCGCACGGCATGGGAAAGTCGCTGCACGTGCACACGGACTTTCCCCAGTGAGTCCCCGGCATTCGTGGCCACAAATTCAGGCCCGTTGGAAAAAGGAATGGTGTGGGTGCCGGTTTGTACACTCGCCAGGCGGCCTGTTTCCGAATCAAACCGAAAGGTAAATGCCGACGCCTTCACCACAAGGAATTGGCCTTCTTTTTTCAAAAGAGGGGCGCGCTTCCCTTTTTTCACCACACGTTCTACTATTTTGGAAGCTGGCGACAATTTCCACGTCCAGACGTTCAGCAGCCGATTTCCCGGATCAAATGCGCGTAGAATCAGTCCATCTGCCTCCTGCCCATTTTGGGGGAGCGGAATCTGCAGATTCCCCTTTTCGTGAGGTGGGAGATCCGGCCCCTGAAAGCTGCCAGAAGCCAAAACGGCGTGCCCCGCTTTTCCTTCGCCGGGTCCAAAAAAACGGACGGTCTCCCATTCAAATCGGCATTGATTCAAGTTGGTAAAATCGTAGCGATTCTCCACGGGAATTACCCCGCTGAAATTGGACGGCAAGGGCCGGTTGGTTTCGATGTAGACGGGACTCCAGATTTCCCGAATGGTGTAAAAGCTGGCCTCCTTTTCGTGAAAGGGACCCAGAATGCCATCCGGAGCATGGTTGCCGTCCGTGTCAATGAAGCAATTTTCGTCTGTGCGCACAACCCCCTCGTCGGCAAAAACCCACAGAAACATCCCGGCAAAATGGGGGTGCGGGTACAAGAGGTGCCAGTAATCATCCAGACCGGCTCCCAGTCCCCCATCGTACAAGCCGTGGAGGATTTCCGTTGGCATAATCAGGCTCGTATCCGCCAATTCCTTTTGAAGCCAGGCATAGTTTGGATAGTGGTGCGTGTCAATGCCATTAAAAAGCTCCCACGGGTGCAGAACGGTGCGCCTCTGCAAATCGTACTTGGCAAATTCACCATCCAGGGCGGTGTTCCATCCGCTTTCGTTGCCGTTGTCCCAGAATAAAATGGCGGGGTGGTTGACATCCCGTTTCACCATTTCGGCCACCAGTTTCTTTCCCACAGCCGTGGCGTAAGGCGGGCGGTGCCAGCCGGCCAGCTCGTCCAGCACGTACAGGCCCAGCTCGTCACACAAGTCCAGAAAATAGCTGTCCGGCGGGTAATGAGACATCCGTACGGCATTCATATTCATCTGCTTCATTGTGAGAATGTCCTGGCGGCATCGATTGCGATTGAGCGCCCGCCCGGTAGTGGGCCAGAAGCTGTGACGATCGCAGCCTTTCAGCACAATACGCTGCCCGTTCAAAAACAGGCCCTTCCCCCTTCGAATTTCAAACGTCCGGAAGCCAAAGCGCTGCCGAGTGCTGTGCAAAAGCTTTTTCCCGCGTTGAAGCCGAAATTCCACCCAATACAGGTTGGGCGTTTCGGCGCTCCAATTTTTTTGACCTGTAACCCGGGTTGTGAGCAAAACAGCGGACTCCCATGCCTTTACGTTGGTGGAAAAGGCCGGGCCGAGCGTCGTGCCGTCCGGTTTGTAGATTTGTGCAGTGACGCGGGTCGCCCCGCTGCCATTCAACGTGACCTTTGCGCGAAAGCTTCCGTCCGCCTTTGCGTCAATAGCCGTCCAATCGATAAAGGTACGCGGCACCGCCTCCAAATAAACGGGCCGGTAAATGCCCCCAAATACCCAGTAGTCCCCGCGCCGTTCGGCCAGTTCTACCGTCGAATCGGCGGACACTTTGCTGACCAGCACCTGAAGAAAATTCTTCTTGTCGAAATGCACCAGAGGCGTAATCTCGTATTTGAACCGGTAGAATCCTCCCCGATGCACGGGCCCCGCCAGTTGCCCGTTGACCCGCACCTCGGCATCGGTCATGACCCCTTCGAAAACAATGAAAATCCGCTTCTTCTCCCATCGCGCAGGCAGGCTAAAGTGCGTCCGGTAAAATCCCTTTTCGTCCGATTTCTTTTTGTCAAGTCCGTAGTTGTAGGCTCCAAAACCCTGGAGTTCCCAATTGGAAGGCACGGGAATGGTCGTCCACACGCCGGCGCGTCGGCCGCCTGTTGTCTTGAATTGCCAATCCACCGTGTCGTCGCTTCCCCGACCGGAAAGGTACTGAATTTCCGTTTCGGTCTGGGAAAAGATCGCAACAGGCACTGTTAGAAAAAACAGCAACACAACCAAAATTTTCATCTTCATCGGTGTTCCTCTAAGTTTCAATTTGTGAACCCGCGGCTATTTTTGATTTGGATTTTTCAAATAATAGAAATGCCCGTCCTCGGCGCCCACCAACAAATCGGGCACGCCGTTTTGGTCCCAATCCACAACAGCGGGACAGGTAGAATGGCCTGCCAGAAGCTGGTTGGAAACAGGCCCCTTGTTTTCAAAAACAAACTCACCGGGTTTTGCAGCCACATTTTTCAGAAAATCCACATTCTTGCTGTTCACCAGCAAGTCCAGTTGGCCGTCGCCATCCCAATCGACCAGCGTAAATTTTCGCCGTCCGCTGTGTCCGGCTTTTCGCGCATTCAGACGCAACAGTTCCTTTTTCTTTCCTTTTTTGAGATAAAAAATGCGCTTCCCCGGAAGCAAAATGAGGTGGCCGTTTTTACGCACGCGCTGGAAATAGCTCAGGTAGCCCTCGGTGTCCAGCATAACCAGATCATTCATCCCGTCGTGATTCAAATCGATTACAAACGGTGTGGTGCGCCACTGCGTAACCAGTTCGTGGCCTTTTGGATTCCACCAGAGCCAAGGCGGCTTTGGGGGATTTTTAGGCCAGGCCACATCAACCGGCTGGGCTGCGGCCAATTTCGGATGCTGGCGCTTGCCCACATTCCGGTACCAAACAACCTTCCCCCAGATAGAATTGACCAGAATGTCCGGCAAGCCGTCGCCATCCCAGTCGGCCACCACCGGGACGGTGTAGCCCCAATTGGCCTCGGCTGGCCCCTGAATGGAACCGTTTTTCCCCGCCTGAATACGAATGATTTTGCCATCTGCCTTCAAATAGCGGGGTTCGGCCCATTTTGGAGGATTGCCGCCGTCCAAATTTTCAATGAATCCCAGGTACCCGGCCGAATTCCCGCAGATCAGATCTTCATCCCCGTCGCCATCCCAGTCAACACTGAAGGGAGTAGCCAAAACACCGAATTTCAAGAAATCCGCCTTTTGCCGGAAAAATTTTGGCGGTAAAAACCGGGGCTGGCCACCCACAATTTTTCCTGTGTTTTCCACCAGCGCCACGCGCCCGTCTTCCTGTCCCACAATTAAATCCACATCGCCGTCACCGTCCCAATCCACGGCCACGGGAACGATCATTTCCAGATCCATCTGAATGGGCACTCCCTGATATTTCAGAAACTGCCCTTTTGCGTAACGTGGGTGAGTGCGGCCGCCCACATTTTCAAAATAGGTGAATTTGTCCAGAAATTCCCCGCAAATGATGTCCAGGTCGCCGTCGTTGTCGAAGTCGGCCACATTGGGAGATGGCATGCCGTAGACATCAATGGGCTTGCCATCGGCCAGGATTTTTTGAGGCTTCCCGTATTTGGGATGCGCATCTGTGCCCTGATTTTCGATCCAAAACACCCAGCCATGAAGGGGCCCGTTCTGCCAGTGACCGGCGGAATCGTAGGCGTTGTCCCAGCCGTAGTCGCTCCAGTCTCCCTCACCCACAATCAGGTCCAGGTCGCCATCCCCGTCGAAATCCACGTACCGCCAATCGTTCTCGCGCACTTTGCCCTCAAGAATCTTGGCTTTGGCATAGATTTTTTTCCTTTTGGAAAAATTGGACTTTCTAAAATCCACCAATTCTTCACCGGGCACGAGCAGACGAACCTGTTCATTGACATAGGACGGGCGCAGGTTCCGCGGCGCCGGGGCCAGTCGCCTTTCTGATTCGAATACGGGAAATTTTACTTTGCCCTGCGTGTTTTCAAAGAAATAAATGCCCCGGTAGGGCTTGTCACGGCAGGCTACCAGCAAATCCATATCCCCGTCGCCGTCCCAATCCATGGGAAGAGGCTGTGCCCAGAGCCCCACACCCAGATCGACCACCAGTCCGGGATTGTTAAACCGAATTCGTTGAAAGCCGGGTCTGGGTGCGTGCGAAGCACAGCTCAACCCAAAAGCGAAAAGTCCAATGCCAATAAACAGAAAAACTTTTTTGAAATGCACGTGAATTTACTCCCAATTTTCTCAGTGTTAATAAAGCGAACGTTTGCATTTTATTCCATATTTTTCGGCATTGGAAACTGATTTCAGATTAGCCATTTTAGAAGGCAGAGGTAAAAAACGCTGG
>CAZMRE010000083.1:5957-8755 GCA_964568545.1 uncultured Deferribacteres bacterium
CGAGTAACGCAATTATATCTCACCCCTCTCCGCCCCTTCGGCTGTGAGAAAAATCCCGGGACCTCCCTCCACCGGACATTTGGTCACACAAATGCCGCAGCCAATGCACAATTCCTCTTTCACGTAAGGGTACTTGACCCGCTTGATTTTCCCCTCAGCCGTCACAAAATCACCTTCCCTGAACACAATGGCCTTTTCCGGCGTTGGACAATGCTCCTGGCACACCATGCAGTTGTCGCCGGAATTCCAGGGAATGCAGCGATTGTGATCAAAAAAAGCGGTGCCGATTTTGGTTTTCTGCTTCTTCGCCAAATCCAGCAATTGAATGGCGCCCGTGGGACAGACCTCCCCGCAGAGATTGCAGCTAAATTCACAGTAGCCCTCCCGCGGATTCCCGATGGGCGACCAGATTCCCTCCCAGCCGGTTTCCAGCCAGGCGGGCTGCAGGAGTCCTCCCGTTGTGGAGCACACCCGCACACACTCCTGACACCGAATGCACTGTTCCAAAAACTGATCCTCTGGCAGAGCCCCGGGCGGTCTCACGTGGTCACCGCGGCTTTGGCGGCTTACCAAATCAATTTTGAACATTCCCGCAGCCAGCACGCCAGTTCCAATGGATTGCAAAAAGCGACGCCGAGAAAAATCAATTTTGGAAGGCTTTGGATTCTTCAAATTAAACTTGTACGAAACGGCCTGTGTAGGACAGGTCGAAACACAATCTAACGAATCAATGCACTCGGTCTTCGAAAAATCCACAAAATTGTCCTCGATAGCATTCATCCGGCAATCGGCCTGACAAATTTTACACGCGACACACCCCTTCTCATCAACAGTTCGTTCCAAAATGCGAAATTTAGCAAAGATTCCTAATAACGCCCCCAGCGGACACACATTGCGGCACCAGAAGCGCCTGGAAACCAGGTTTAGTGAGAAAATACCGAGAATAAGGATAAAAATAGGAATGCCCTGGGCAATGAGGTGCAAATTCACCGGCAAGAGCCAGCCCTCCAAAAATTCGTGAATGCTCATGAGTGCGGGTTGAAGAAAAGCAATTGGCCAGAGCCAGCCAAAAACGGTCTCCGTTAAAACAGCCAGCATGGGGTAAAAAGCTGTGGTAACGGTGCGATTGGTCAACGCGAGGGGATCAAAAAACCAGGCAAATTGAACCGAGAAAAGCGCCATCACAACAAGCGCCGTCAAGATACCAAATTTCAGCCAGCGGAATTTTGTGGAATCGCGCTGAAGCTTTCGTTTCCGTTTGATGAAGAGATCAGCAAAATCAATCATTGCCCCCAGGGGGCAAATCCAGCCGCAGAAAAATCGGCCAAGGAAAATAGTCAGAAAAAGCAAAATACCGGCCGGAATCATTCCGGCATAAACGCGGTGCGAGGCCAAAAACGTGATAAGAGCTGTGAGGGGACTCCACTGGAGGAAGAATTCTGCGCGTACCAGCGGGTGGTAAGGAAACGTCGCCTGGAAAAAGAGGAGCAAAAAGAATAGGAAAAATAGAATCTGAAAAAGGATCCGAATTTTATGTAAATGCTTCATTTAGGCCGCTCGATTCACTTTGACCTAAACCTGATGAATGTGGATTTTTTTGAGGTTCAGCACGCCCAATCCTCTTTTGTGGGCATCCACAAGAAAACCGAGCTTGTTGGGATTAAGTCCGAATAAAGATGCGCCGTA
The DNA here is from genome assembly GCA_964568545.1 of uncultured Deferribacteres bacterium. Taxonomy (GTDB): domain Bacteria; phylum Zhuqueibacterota; class JdFR-76; order JdFR-76; family BMS3Abin05; genus BMS3Abin05. Next base: position 7,644 of record CAZMRE010000083.1, read on the forward strand.
GGCATCCACGGCCACCATATCCGTTCCGCCAATTACCGTGTGAATCCATTTCACATCGTCCAAATTTCCGCCCTGGGGGCCATTTCGGAGCAGCAGTCGGGTAGCATCCAGAATGGTTAGCTGCGGATGAAGGACAGAAGCAATGTCCACAATTTTCTGATCAAAGTGGCGGTGAATTTTTCCGCGGTCGTTTCCCAGATAGCCCATCAGATTCTTAATGCCAAGGGTCACCTGCGACAAGCTGTGATGCTTCGCCGTAGGAACATTGATCAGCACATCGGCATCGAGCACATCTTTGTAGATTTTCCAGGAATGCAGGCGTTCCCCATCGGGAATTTTCACGGAAACATAATTCCGCTTGTAGGGAAAATAAACTTCGGCTCCCGCCTTTTTAGCGGCTTCCGCCACGCCGCTGTGATCGTAGCTTCGTTTAGCTTCGTTGCAGGTGCGGTCAAAAACACGTACTTTTTTAGCTCCCGCCTCCAGGCAAAGTTTGACGAGTTCAACCACCACCTCCGGATTTGTGTTTGCTCCCTGAGCCGGTGTTCGATCCCAGCTCATATTTGGTTTTAGCGCCACCACATCGCCCTTGTGCACAAATCGGCTCATACCTCCCAGTCCGGTAACCACTCGATCAACCAAATCGGCGGCTTTTCCATTACGCGCCACAAATAAATCCGGAGTTGGCTGGTATGGCCGCTCAAACAGGCGAAAATGAGATCGAGAAGGGAAAACAGGTGGCAAAATAGCCAGTAGTCCCAGTTGGCTGCTGATTGACAAAAATGCCCTGCGTGAAACATTCTTCATTTGCATTACCTCCGAATTTGAAGGAAACAACGAAATGCTACACTTTCTATTTAATTTACACAAAAAATCGGGAAAATAGCAAGGGAAATTTTAACGGGAATAAATAGCTCGTTCTTTCCGGCAAATCTCAAATCCTTTAAATAGTTTTCGCCAGCTTAATTGAATTCCTTTAAGGATTCAAAACCCGCCCGCCCAAACAATCTAAAAACAGAGCTGTTTTGCATTATTAAAAATGAGTTCACTCTAAAAACAACGAATTACAAAAATTACGCTAATCCAATCTCTACCGTTGCGAGTTTTATCTA
>CAZMRE010000084.1:0-8688 GCA_964568545.1 uncultured Deferribacteres bacterium
TAACTTTGGGATACACTCTAGCTGCTCTCCTGTTGGGCTTGATTGTTTTTTCGAGAATAAAATTTCTGAAAAATCCGAACAAAATCAGGCCGTTCGTGGTGACTTTCCTTAAGAGCAATTTCCAGATCTTCAAGCGAATAGTACCGAAGTGTTTCCGATTCAGCGGAGTCCATCTCATCCAAATGGCCGTTTTCCATTATTTCAATCAGCCTGTACAGAGAAATTTTTTTAAAATTTTCTACAAGGACAGCATCGTATTTTATTCCACTGCCAGATTCCAGATGCTCCAAAACCCGGGCAAAATCCATCCGATCCCGGTAATGGCGGAAAGAGGTTAAGGCATCAAACACATCGGCAATTGCCAGAATACGTCCGCCAACGGGAATTTGATCCCCTTTTAAGCCATCGGGATAACCGGAGCCGTCCAGTTTTTCGTGGTGCGTGGAGGCAATATCCGGAATGGCCTGATTTTCTCGTGTGAAGTGAATTTTGCTCAAAATATTGCGCGTAATCACCACGTGCTGCTTGATGTGTTCGTATTCTTCCTGCGTTAACCGCGAGGTTTTGGTGAGAACACTTTCCCGAACACCGATTTTGCCCACATCGTGAAGAAGCGCCGAGGTACGGAGAATTTTTCGTTCATCTGGGGTAAAACCCGCCAGGCGCGCAATTTCATCCGCGTAGAGCATAATTCGCCGGGAATGGCCTGCCGTGAGCGGGTCTCTGGCATCAATCGTGGAAGCCAGAGTTTCTACAAAGCTGTCGAATGTTTTTTCCTGCTCCTCGTACAACTGGGCATTTTCAATTTGGGATGAGGCAATAATTGAGATGGCATCCAGCATTTCTTCATCTTCCCGCGTAAAAACGCCATTCAATTTATTCAGCACCTGAAAAACCCCAATGATTTCCGCTTTTTTGTTCCGCATTGGAAAGGTTAACATACTGCGGGTGCGGTAGCCTGTTTGCCGGTCGATCTCCGGGTTAAATCTGGAATCCTTGTAGCAATCGGGAATATTCAGCACGTCTCCCGTTGTGGCAACGTAGCCGGCAATCCCTTTTTCCAGAGGGAATCGAATTTCTCCCGGTTCAATCCCATGTGCCACCTTCGACCACAACTCTCCCCGTTTCTCATCAATCAAAAAAACAGTACAGCGGTCTGCCTGAAGAGCATCACGAACCTCATCCATTACCAATTTAAGAAGGCGGTCTAATTTCAACTCGTTGGCAATGGTTCTGGTAATTTTTAGTAATGTCTGAAGCCTCTCGTGTTCGCTCCGATAACGAGAGAGCAACTCATTCTGGGATATCGTGCTCTCGTTGAATATTTCAAGAGATTCTTTAGAGAATCGGATCATGGGTACCTTCTCAGACATCTTCCGGAACCCCTCGACTCTGCAAACGAAACTGCAAATTGTACAGATGCTGATAAGGGCCTTCTTCTCTCAACAACTGCCTGTGTGTTCCCTGCTGGACAATTTTGCCCTTCTCCAGAACGATAATTGTTGAAGCATTCTGGATAGTCGATAATCGGTGAGCAATTACAAAAACCGTCCGATTAGACATGAGTCGCTCGATGGCTTCCTGCACCAAATATTCAGATTCTGTATCCAGAGCTGAAGTGGCTTCATCCAGAATAAGAATCGGGGGATTTTTCAAGAGCGCCCGGGCGATGGCGAGGCGTTGGCGCTGCCCCCCGGACAATTTTATGCCGCGCTCACCGATGAGCGTGTCGTAACCCTGTGGCAGTTTTTCAATAAAATCATGGGCATTTGCCGCCTTCGCCGACTCAATCACTTCCTCCAACGGAACGTAGGCCATTCCGTATGCGATATTGTTCCGGACGGTCTCATGAAACAGGATGGTTTCCTGCGTAACAATTCCCATCAACTGGCGCAGCGATTTCAAATCCAATTCGCGCAGATCATAACCGTCCAAAGTAACGCGGCCCCGGGTGGGATCATAAAATCGGGGAATCAGGTCCACCAAAGTGGATTTACCCACACCGCTCGGGCCCACAATCGCCAAAACCTCTCCCTTTTGCACGCGCAGAGAAACATCATCCAGAACAAAGCGTTCCCTCTCGTTGTACTTGAAAAAAACGTGATCAAAAACAACGGCATTCTCAAAATCAGAAACAACAAGAGGATTGGGAACATTCACAATTTCGCCTTGCATATCCAGAATGCTGAAAATGCGGGTTCCAGCGGAGATGGCTTCTTGAATCCGATTGTTAACCGTTCCCAACTCCTTCACAGGCTGCATAAGTGAAAAAATCACAAAGAGAAAACCCAAAAAATTCTCCGGAGGAAGCATATTCCCGCTCAAAACCTTCTGGCCTCCAAACCACAAAATGAACACGGCCACACCCGCACCCAGAAATTCCGTTAGAGGAGAAGCCAATCGGCGGGTTCGTGTGATCTTCAAAAGGGTTCGGAAATAGCCCATAGTTTTCTGCTTGAATTTGCCAATCTCGAATTCCTCCATGGCAAAGGCTTTAACCGCTCGCGCGCCGGCAATGGTCTCCTGAAGGATCGATGTGACATCGGCCATTTTTTCTTGTGATTCCGTGCTCTGTTTCCGTAGGCGCAAACCAATATTTGCAATAATCAGCAAACTAAACGGCAGCACAATTAGGGCAATCAGGGTTAATTGCCAGCTCAGATAAATCGCCAGAATCAAATAAATGACAATCAAAAGGGGGTTTTTGATTAGCGTTACAAAACTGGCAGACACCCCGCCATTTACAAGATTAACATCATTTGTGACCCGGGAAATAAGGGTTCCCGTCTTTGTACGCGCAAAAAATCCAATGGGCATAGTAATAATTTTTCGGTAGAGAGCGTCGCGAATATCCTTCATCACACCCTGCTCCACATGCGCCATTAGATAGGCCTGGATATAATCAAAAAAGTTTTTGAAAAAGATGATAATCAAAATGAGAACGCAAATCCGACCGAGTGCTTTGTGCCGATCCTTGCCGACAAAAAAATCATTGAGTTTTTTCTCGAGCTTCTTTTTTGTCGAGGTAATTTTTGCTTCGATTCCGCCAACTCTACCTGTGACGGCAACGGGTGTCTGCTGAGTAGCAGGTGCAGATGCGATCTGTGTTGTGCGTTCAACCTGAAAAATTGTACGCAAAAAAGGAATGACGGACACAAGGGTAGCGCTGCTGAAAATTGTGAAAAACATTATGGCTACCAAAGAACCGATCAGATATGTCCAGTAGGGCTTAATATATTTTAGAATTCGTAGATAAACAGTCATAAATTATAGTTTTTTCTGTTATTATTTTTACGTTTTCCGAATTCATGTTTAAATTAGGGTGTAGTCCATAGCACCACAAGCTGCAATTAAGAAATGTTAACGCCACGAATTGGCAAATTTTACTCGAATAAAAAATTTAATTCGTGCATTCGTGGCTAATTCTTCAGCAAAAAATATAAATTTCCCTATTAAATCGTATCTGAACGAAAACCTGACACAACCCTTCGACTTGTGGAATCTGATTTAGCTAATTCCTTGTTTCCAATAACAAATTAATGCAAGCAAGATGCTTGCCTTACATTTTTCAGATGTTTTTGTTTAAACCCTACTTATCTTCCTTCTTTTTATCGTCTTTGATTTCTTTGAATTCGGCGTCTTCAATTTCAGATTCATCGATATCAAGGGGTTTCGATTTCGGTTTTCCCTTAACTTTTGTATCTTTTTCCGAAGGATTTGTTATATTTTTGAATAGTTTATAGCCGAAATATAAGACAATCCCCCAAAATAGCAATCGAATAAAACTCATTTTTTAGCTCCTTGCTCTATCATTGGGTTGTAATATTTTGTTCCACCCAGGGGAAGCATAATTTGTTGAATAAGTGTGTCAAGTTGATCATCATTGTGAACAAAATCGAGCCCATCCATATTCACAACCAAAAGAGGCGTGTCTGTGTAGTGAAAGAAAAAATGGTTGTACGCTTCCACCAATGCCCGGATGTATTCCTCTGAAATATTTTTTTCATACGATCGCCCTCGCCTTTTGATATTGGTCATCAGCCGTTTGGTGTTTGCCTGGAGGTAGATAACCAGATCGGGCGACACGATTTCCCGTTCCAGTAGGGTCGCCACCTTTTCGTAAAGGATAAATTCCCGGTCTTCCAGGGTGAGACTGGCGAAAATACGATCTTTCTGAAAGATGTAATCCGATATAATCACGCGCTGGAATAAATCCTGCTGCTGTAAATCCAATTGTTGGCGATATCGGCTCAACAAAAAAAACATCTGCGTTTGAAAGGCAAATCTGACCGGATCCTTGTAAAAATCGGCCAAAAAGGGATTTTCGTCATGCTTCTCCAAAACCAACCGTCCATTTAAACGCTTGGCCAGAATTTTTGCCAGGCTTGTTTTTCCGGCACCAATCACACCTTCAATCGCAATATAGCTGAGCGTCTTCATGACGATTCCTCTGTGATCCTTTTTCCAATAGATAGGCGCTTGTAAAAGTGAACACGTCCCTCATCCGAACATAAAGTTAACAATTCTTGAATCGATTTGTTCCTATCAGGCAGAATAAAAGAAGGGACTATTTCTGCAAATGGAATCAGAACAAACCGCCTCTTTGAGAGTTCCTTGTGAGGAACATGAAGAAACGCTTCGTGCACCACTGAATCTTCATAGGCCAGAATATCGACGTCGATTTCGCGAGGTCCCCAGCGGCGGCGGCGCCTGCGTCCCATTTGCTCTTCAACAGATTTTGCCACGATCAGCAGTTGCTGCGGCGAAAGGGATGTTTCCACTTCCAACACAATATTCAGAAAATCCGGTTGATCCTTATAGCCATAAGGCTCAGTTTCGTACACGCTAGAAATATTCAAAATTTCAATATTTGAGTTCAGAGAAATGATGCGAATCGCATTCTCAAGCGTTTCCTCCCGCTGCCCCAGGTTGGTTCCCAAACTCAGGTACGCTTTTTCCATGTCAGCCTCTCACAATTTCCACCTCCACCCCATTCGTAATTCCCGGCAAGGACACATGTGGCTTGCGAACCCGCACACGAGTTTTTTCCACCGGTAGCCGTTCTAAGATCATGCGGGCGATATCCTCAGCAATCGCTTCAATCAGATTGTATTCCCCTTCAATGACAACTTCTTCTGCAATCTCATAAATAGTGACATAATTTACCGTATCGACCAAATTATCCGTATTGCCAGCTCGGCGAGTATCAAGAAAAACCTCTACGTCAATTTCAAAGCGTTGGCCAAGTTTTTTTTCGGCAGGTTCCACACCATGAAAGGCGTAAAAAACCATATTAGTGATGCGGATAACATCCAGTTCAGTTTCTTCGGAATTCATGAAAGCAATATATCAAAATAAACGATAAGAATCAAGTAAAAGAAAGAGGTTAAGAAGGTTTGTATCTTGTCCATTTTTGCTTGGCGAGTAAAAGACCCCGGCACCTTTAAAGTACAGGGGACTTTATGAAGTGGGGAATTTCCGATCACACTAAATACGAAACATCCCCTTTTGCGGCACGGAGAACTTTCGGCTCATCCTCAATAAAATCAATAACCGTAGATGGCTCCGAAGGAAGGACGCCCACATCTAAAATCAAATCGACCTTATTGCCAAAAATAGCTTCTATCTCACGGGGATCGGCCAAAATTCTCCCATCGGAATCTGAAACGCTGGTACTAATAATCGGATTGCCAAACAATTCCAACAGTCGTAAACAAATCGAATGATCGGGCACGCGAATGCCAACAGTCTTTTTGTTTGTAGTCAGCAGCTTGCGGGGTACAAATTTTGTAGCCTCTAAAACAAATGTGTAGGGACCTGGCAGGAGGTGACGCATGGCCTTGTAAGCCCGGTTGGAAACGTGGGCATATTTGCTGATTTCCTTTAAATTCGGGCAGATAAAACTTAAAGGCTGCCGTTTGTTCATTCCCTTAATCTGGTAAATTCGGTCAATGGTGTTTTTGTTGTAAATGTCACATCCCAACCCGTAAACGGTATCAGTGGGATAAATAACGACACCGCCTTGCTTCAGGACGTCGGCCGCCTGCCGAATCAGGCGATCTTTTGGATGCTCGGGATCCAAATGAAGTCGACGTACCATAGGATTTCCTCCTTTTTTTGGAAAATAAATCTAGCCTATATCATTTATAATAATATGCTGCGAAGACTCCAAATCAACAAGATTACGATTTTTTATGAATGAATCTAATCCAAAAAGGCTTTACCTACAAATTTTCATGAATTTATTTTATTGAAAATAATGGAATAGAAATTTATGTAATTCGTGGATATTAGAGTTCATACATAAATATACTTAATTTTGCAAAACATTACCAATCTTATTTTTGGAATAAAAAAATGGAAGAGGGAAACCTCTCCCGTTTTTTCATTACTAATTCGGAAAGACGCGTAGCCATTTCATCTTAGTCAGAAATAATGAATGAACTTATTTTTTGTAATTGGCCCGCAATACTTTCTTGTCAATTTTTCCAACGCTGGTTTTAGGAATTTCGTCTACAAAAATGAATTCATCCGGGATCACCCATTTTTCAATGACGCCGGCTTCTACAAATGGCTGGAGGCTTTTTTTGCAAACATCTACCGTAATCGTATCCTTAAACTCCGGCTTCGGTACGATGTAAGCCACCGGGCGATCGCCCCATTTTTCATCAGGAACCCCAATCACAGCCGCCTCTTTTATCTGTTCGCACTGGCTGATCAGATTTTCCATTCCCTGCTTAAACTGCGCAAGGGTTAGAATCGGACATGTCTCAGATAATCCGGAGCCGGTCATGATTTTAATTCCCTTGTCAATGGCCATCTTTGCCATGCCGCTCGAAAGAGCCGATCCCCCAATTACCACCTTCCAATTGGAAAGATCGATATTCTTTACGATCGGTGCGCCTAAAATCTTTTGCAGAATCGTCGGTACATAGTGGGGAAAAGTGACCTTTTGTCTAACCAGGAGCTTAAGCAGCATTTCAGGTTCGTACCGCCCTGGGTAAATCTGTTTCACACCCATCATTATTGCCAAATACCGAATTCCCCACGCATGCACGTGAAACATTGGCGTCAGTGGCATATACACATCATTGTAAATAAAATTAATGGGATCGGGATAAGAATCGATGGACCCCGCAGCCGCCAGGGTGTGAAGCACCAATTGCCGATGCGTAAAGCAAACGCCCTTCGGATTCCCCGTCGTGCCAGTGATGTAAAAAGCGGTTGCCACCGTATTTTCGTCTATGTCCGGAAATTCGTGCACATCATTATACGTATTAATAAGCGACTCATATTCTCCCGCATTGTCCAATTCGGTGTGAACATTCGGGTCTCCATCTCCGATGAGGCCAATCTTTTTGACCGTTTCAAATTGCCGGGCAATCTTATCAATTAGCGGAAGGAAATCTTTGTACACAAAGAGAATTTCATTCTCAGCGTGGCTGATCGTGTACACCAATTGCTCCGGTGACAATCGAACGTTAATCGTGTGCAAGATTGAGCCCATCATCGAAACTGCAAATACGCTTCCAGATATCGGTGACTGTCCCAATCCATGAATGCCACCATGTCGCCCTTTTCCGCGCCCAAATCTGTCAGCATATTTGCCAAGCGTTGAACACGGCCATAAAAATCCGCGTAGGTATATTTAAATTGATCCCGATAGACGATTTCCTGTGTCGGATTGACCCGCAAGGGTTGGGTTAATAACTGCTTAATTATCAATTGGTAATCATAGCCTTCTTTTGGATAGATCATTCTGCGTTCCTCCTTTTCTTTTGGGATTTTATTGCCACGAATTCATAAATTAAAAATTATTTTACCGCGAATGCGCAAATGCAAGATCAAGCCCAAGACAAACCTTCCGGCTCTACCGATACAGTGCAAAGTGCAAGCGTTTCAGCATGGCCAGCGCTGCATCCGGATCCACCTGATCGGCGGGTACAATGTAGGCCAGAGGGGGTTCTGTTTTCCCCCGGGTAATGGCTTTCCGATTGAGTTGATAAAAAATCCAGCAAAATTTCTTTTTTGTGCACAGCCAGAAAATGGGTAATCGAGAACGTGGCCACTTTCTCATAATCAATAATATCATTCAATCACCACCAGCCACCCGGCCAGGGATCCAAAAAATTAACCTGCATTTTGTAATCGGGCAAATCCTGCCCCATTCCCCGCAAACTCGTTTTCGGGAAAAAGCGCGGACTGGCCAGCGAAATGTTGGACGCTTCGGACAAAATCCCGATCCGGTTGTGCCAGAACAGGGTTTTAAACATGGTTCCTTCAAAATAGCCGTTAAAAATACTTCCAGTGGCAACCCCCTTAAATCCCTGCGCCTGAAGATCGGCAACGGCTTGTTTTCCCACAAGATTTGTCAGAGAGGTAATCAGCGGATCCACATGAGGATTGACGGGATCGGAATACGAGGGACAGGAAGAAGCGAACGCTCCGGCTCCCCATTTGATGCTGATCGTAAATGATCTCCGGAAACCAATCGTGGTACAACACCCGGGCCACCAGGCACGTTTCCGGCAGATTAAACATGAACCAATCCCGATTGTTATTGTGCTCCGCGTACGGATGGCAAAGCCAGGGCAGAAGACTACCCTCGTAACGCGTGTGCACGGTTTTCCGATACTAATCGACCACCATTGTGATGTTGCTGATTATTCCCATCATGCTGATTATTCC
>CAZMRE010000085.1:0-8576 GCA_964568545.1 uncultured Deferribacteres bacterium
AATTGATTCCAAAAAATCACTACTCATTTCAGTAGGCTTTCACGGGGTACTGATTCTCTTGTTTTTACTGATTCAGGTGAGTCCCTCCCTCAATGTGCCGGAGTACGTCGAGATTGCCTTTGTTGGTGCCGCGGTTAGCTCGCAACCCAAGGCTGTTCGAGGCAAAACCCCTCAGCCGCCAAAGGAAACAAAAGCCCCGGCCGCCAAACCAACGGCTTCTGCCTCAAAAAAAGAAATCGTCCGACTTCCAAAACGACGGATGGGTGAAAACGAAGAGCCTTTTTTACGTGTCAAAGAAGAGAATAAAATCACTGTTCAAAGCGAATCCCCCCTTCTTCCGACAGAAAAAACAATCCCAAAAAAGGAAGAGCTTCCCCCCGGGTTGCCTCAACAAACCACCATCATGGGACAAAAGGGCATTCCTGCCCCTACGAATCTGGAATCCAATCAACAGAAAGAAACGGCCCCTCTTATTTCGGGCACGTCAGAGAAAGCCAATCACCTGTTTAAGATTGAAGGCGAGGCTTCCAAACGGCGCGTTCTGTCCAAAGTCATTCCAACCTACCCAAAGGGCTACCACGGAGAAGGAATAATTAAGCTCCGCTTTCGTGTTCTCCCAAACGGGCTGGTGACGGACATCGTTCCCATTCTAAAAGGCGACGCCGTTCTGGAGCGCCTCACAATTGAAGCCTTCCAGCAGTGGCGCTTCGATCCGATTCCCGAAAACAAGCCTCAAAAAAATGTGGCGGGAATGATTACATTTCGCTACATTCTCAAATAAAAAAGGCACAAAAGCCGCCAATGGCTCTGTGCCCATCTGAAAAACATCCTCTAACTTTGCTACAACATGTCGACGATTTCGTAATCGTGTGTAATTTCAGCGGTTTTTGCCAGCATGGCCGTTACTGAGCAATATTTATTTTGGGAAAGACTGATGGCCAATTCCAGGTCTTTTGGATTCAAATCCTTCCCATGAAATATAAAATGTAAATGAATTTTCGTGTACACTTTTGGGTGCTTTGGGGCACGCTCCGAGTCAACCGTTACTTCCAGATCGCGAAGATTTGTGCGCCTCTTTTGTAGAATTGACACCACGTCGGCCGCCGTACACCCTGCCAGCGAAAGAAGCACCATTTCCATTGGACGCGTGCCGGCATTATGTCCCCCAAATTCTTCACTTCCGTCCATCACCACCCAATGGTTTGAGTCCCCCTTTGCGGCAAAACTAATTCCCTTAATCTGTTTCAGATACGTTCCCATTCACAATCTCCCTTAGCTTTTATTTCACCGTTTGATCTTTTCAAATTAAATTTTAAAATAGTACAATTTCCCCCGAATTTCAATTAAAATCATTGCAATTATCCTCCGCTCATGAACACGCTGATCGGGCGAAGGGGCTTAATGTTTTCCGTTACGATCTTAATAGTCGCTGCAATCGGGACAGCCAGAATCATTCCCACAATGCCCCACAAATAGCCCCAGAAAATCAAAAACAAAATCACCACAAGGGGACTCAAATCCAGGCGTTTGCCCAAAAATTTGGGTTCCACGAAATTTCCCATGGTCATTTGAATCACAAGCAGGCTAATGGTAACCCACAGCGGGCGCATGAGTGAATCGAATTGAAGCAGGGCTAACAGAATCGGCGGAATGGTTGCAATGGTTGACCCGATGTTTGGAATAAAATTGAGCAAGAACGTTAGCATCCCCCAGACAAGGGCAAAATCAACCCCAAAGGCCAGCAGCACAACTGTGGCCAGAATCCCCGTAAGCAGGCTGATGATCGTTTTAACAATCAGGTATTCCTGAATTTGGTCGTTGATATTTTTGACGGTCGCCATCACCCGACTTGTTCCCTGAGATTTGAATGCTCTACGAATACGATCGTAAAAGGAATCCCTTCCAAGAAGGATGTAAATCATAAACAAGAGCACGATGAAAATATTCGCCAGAAATTGAAAAAAAGAGCCGATGCCGCTTGAAATGTAGGACGGAAGCGAGAGGCCGGTAATGGCGCGCCGCCAATCAAAATTATGCAAATAAGTATTCAGGTCCTCTATCGGAATATTGAACCACTGCAGGATATTCTCAAACATCACTGAGAACTTAGCTTCGTACTTAGGCAATTCGTTGGAAAAGGATGTAAAACTGGCGTAAACAACCAATCCCAGAAGGAATAGAAATGTAAAGGTGATGAGCAGAACAATTAAGACGGACAATCCCTTGGGAATCCTAATCTTGCGCAACAATTCCACAAGAGGGTCCAACAAAATTGAAAGGAAAACGGCCACAAAGAATGGCTTCAGAATGCTGCTCAAATAATAAAAAACAAACCCCAGAGCAATAAGAACCAGAATTCCCAAAAAGGAGATTATCACTTTTGAATGATTCACTGAAAAACTCCTGACTGAAAATTGTAAACCCGTGACTAAGAGCAAAAATCTTAATATGAACTGACTTTTTAGAATATAAAAAATAGCTCTCACAAAAGCGAGAAGAATTTCGCCTGTGCCCATTTTTGACTGACTAAAACAAATAGAAGGGATTCACCGCAATGGCGCCAGGAACAATCGGTCACCGAGTGTTCGCCGCAGGCGAATGTGCCGAGAAGAGCGGGAGGGAAAAAGACCCTCGCCTCGATACAATGACTTTATTCAAATTTAATCGAACTTTTTTTAATTTTATTCGTCTAAATAAAAAATTGTCAGAATGACGTTAATCATTTTGCTTACTTACCTGATGTCAAAAATAATCTTAATGAATATGCGTTTCTCACTCTCTCACTTAGAAAAGCCATCACGTGTTTTGCTCAATTTTTTGTATCGCCACAAAAAATCAGGCATCTCTCTCGCCGTATTCTTTCTTTTCTTCTTTTTCTACGAAATATTTTCTCCCCCTTCTTCCACCGATTCCTTTTCAAAACCCCTTTTCCAAAAAGTGAAAATAGACACCCTTTTTACCGATCTCGTGCTTAGCGGCGAATTGCATTCAAGCGAGGCCATTTCGCTGAAATCACCCATGGAGTGGCAGTACAGCCTTCAAATTGTTTATCTTATTCCCGAGGGAAGGCATGTTTCCAAAGGCGATACGCTTCTGAAATTTGATACCGCTAAATTGCAGGTTGTGTTAATCGATAAAAAACGCGACCTGCAAAAGAAACTCGCCGATCTGCACGAACTAAAACTCAACCAAAAACTCAAAATGACGCAATTGCGCGACCAGCTGAAATTGGCCACATATAATCTGGAAGAAGCCAGGCTCAGGGTAGAAAATTCCCGCTTCGAGTCGGATGTTTCAAAAAAGCAGACTGATATCCAGCTAAAACAAGCGCAAATTCAAATGGAGCAGGCCAGGCAGGCGATCAAAAATGAAGCAATCATTCAAAAAGCAAATCTGATGCAAATGAATTTACAGGTCGCAAATACCAAATCCGAAATAAAGGACATCAGAAATCGAATCGGCCGATTTATTCTCCTTGCACCCGCACCGGGAATGGTTGTTTACGGGGAAAGCTGGTCTGGATCGACATCCCGCAAGATTCGCCTGGGTGACAAAGTACATCCAGGCCAGGAGTTAATTCGGATTCCCAATCTGGATTTCATTGAATCCATTGTGTACGTTAACGAGGTTGACATTCAGCGTGTCAAGTTGGGCCAGCGGGCGCAACTCTGGCTGGAGGCTCATCCCCACAGAATTTACCACGGCATTGTAACTGACATCAGCAAAATCTCGCAGCCCGAAAATTTTGTCCACGGCCAAATCTGGGATCAGCCCTCAACCATTCACGTGTTCCCCGCTCACATCAAAATTGTTAATCCGGATTCCAGCTTGAAGCCTGGAATGACCATCAAAACCCGCGTGTTGCTGGACACCATTCCCAATGCCGTCCTTATTCCGACGACGGCTGTGGGAGAAATCGACGGAAAGCCCTTTGTCTTTACAAAAAGGGGAAAACGAGCTGTCCAATTAGGAAAACGAAATGAATGCGATGTGATTGTTCTCAAGGGTCTTTCCAAAAATGATTTCGTTCAAGATCCGCCTCCATTTGATCAAATGGAGCCGCTGGGGTATTTGGCCTTTTACAAAGCTAATTTTGCCAAAACAGATTCGTTAAGCCGGCAAATCGATCGGATGCAGAAGCGGGGATTCACCTATGATTATAATGCCAATCGCGGAAAAAATCCCGAACCGGCGCTTCATTCCAAAAAAATGAAAAAGGCAGGTCAACTTCCGCCTCAAATCCGACAAATGTTGGGATCGAAATCGGATAAAAAAACACCCACAGGCAAGAAAAAATCACTCACAAAACAAAAGGTGCAAAAGGAACACGAATGAAAGTTTCCTGGAAATCCAAATCTACACGTTACGGGGGGGCATTCTTTTTCATTGCAATCATTCTGATTTTGATCTGGAAATTATCGTTCTCAACCAATACTCTTCCCTCTTTCACGGTACAACAGGGGGATTTTCTAATTCCGATTACCACAAAAGGCGAAATGCGAGCTGTCAATTCAATTTCAATTACTGTACCGCGCGCCCGGGGATACTCCATTCGCATTACTCGATTGATTCCCGAGGGAGCAGTAGTCAAAAAAGGAGATTTCCTTGTTCAATTTGATACTAGCGAAATCACGGAAACCATTCACAAGCGTGAGAATGAGCTCAAAAATGCCATCGCCGAACTGAATAAATTGAAGGCAAATATCGAATCAACACGAAAGGATTTGGAGAGTCAACTGGAAATGCAGAAGTACTCGTACGAGCAGGCAGAACTTCAGCTTAAGAAAATGGAATTTGAATCGGAGGCCCGCAGAAGGGAAGAAGAATTATCGATGAAAAAGGCAGAGATTGCTCTAAATCAGGCAAAATACAGATTACTTGCACAAAAGGCAATTGACAAGGCATCCTTGCAGAAGGCGCAATTGACCATCGATCAGGCACAATCCAATCTGGATGCGGCCAAAAAAAATCTCAAAGAAATGACCATCCTTTCACCTGCTAACGGGATGGTTGTCTACAATCGGATTTGGGGGCCTTCTGGGCTTCAGAAAGTCAAAGTGGGCGATACCCCGTGGTACGGCCAGGCCATTCTGGAAATCCCGGATCTGAGCAAAATGTACGTGAAGACAAAGGTTAACGAAGTCGATATTGACAGGCTCCGAAAGGGGCAATTGGTAAGTGTTACGGTTGACGCTGTCCCGGGTCTGGAACTGTCTGGCAAAGTGAGCAGCATTGCTGCTCTGGCTCATAATGACCCCGCCACCAATAATAAAGTTTTTGATGTGAACGTCTCTTTGGATTCCACGGCCCAACAGCTCAAGCCCGGCATGACTGCCACATGCAAGATCATCACGGATCGGCTAAAGAATGTTATGTCTGTTCCTCTGGAATCTGTTTTTGAAAAAGATGGAAAAACAATCGTTTATGTCCTGACTCCAAAACCAAAAGCACGGGAGGTTGATATCGGCGAAAAGAATGAGGATTTTGTCATTATTAAAAAAGGATTAAAGCCAGGAGAAAAGGTTTCGCTTTGGGATCCCACAAAACCATTCCGTGAAATGGGAAAAGAACTCCCCTCGGAACAAACAAAGCCAAAATCCAAAAAGAGGGGCGGCTCTGTTCAGCGGATGATTATTGTGGGATAAGAAAACCTTTTTTTAGTTGTCTGTTACTGGTTACTCAGTTATTCGGTCCAAAACACAGTTCGTTGGTTCGCTCGTTTATTCATTCTTTATTCAGAATAATCATTTTTATGCATAATTTTTCCTGAGCAAGAAATGGCAAATGTAGATTGAATAGAATAGATTGAGGTCATTTTTGGAATCGAATTTATTTTTAATTTACGAATAGGGACTGTTAAAAAATGGATTTCAAAGAGAGTTTTGAAATAGGAACGGCCGGGCTGTTGGCGCATAAACTGCGCTCATTCCTGACCATTCTGGGAATTATCTTTGGCGTGGCCGCTGTTATTGGGATGCTTTCCATTGGCGAGGGCGCAAAACAGGAAGCGCTGGAACAAATCTCGCAGCTCGGCATTCAGAACATTCTAATCAAGAGCAAACCAATTGTGGAGGGAAGCTCTTCCAACAATCAAGGCGTGCTCAAAAGTCCGGGACTTTCTTTGGACGACGGGTGGGCTCTTCTGAGAACCAATCCACTGATTGAAGATTTTCTGCCACTTATTCAAGCTGACCAAAAGGTGGCAAATGGCTCTGAACATTCAAATGCAAATCTGATCGGAACCTTCCCCAATTACGCTCAAATGATGACGGTTGCTCCTTCACGAGGCGGATTTTTCAATTATTGGGACGAACAGCAAGCGCGGAAAGTCTGCGTTTTGGGAGACGCCATTCGCAAAAAATTATTTTACTTCCAGAACCCTGTGGGAAAACAAATCAAAATTGGCGACCTGTGGTTTACGGTAATCGGAACCCTTCCCTCGCGCCTTCAGGGCAGCGGAAGCTTCAAGAATTTTCGCAACATGAACAATGATATTTACATTCCATTTCAGACGGCGCGAAAACGGTTCTACCGAAAATTGAAACAGGGAGAACTGGATTGGCTGGTCGTCCGGGTCAAAGACCCCAATCGCATTCAGGAAGCGGCGAATTTGCTTAACATTCAATTAAAAAAGCGGCACAAAAATCAGGATGATTTTCAGATTGTTGTTCCGGAAGCCTTGGTTCATCAGCGCCAAAAAACCCAGCGCATTTTTAATATTGTAATGGGCGCCATTGCGGGCATTTCCCTTTTGGTGGGTGGAATCGGCATTATGAATATCATGCTGGCCTCGGTGATGGAACGAACGCGTGAAATCGGCATCCGGCGCGCGGTGGGCGCCACCCGGCGGGATATTTTGATTCAATTTATGGCCGAAGCTATTATTCTGAGCGCGATCGGCGGATTCCTTGGAATTTTTCTGGGATTTGTTCTCACAAAAATCATTACCCTTTACGCATCCTGGCGAACGATTATTTCTCCGGGAAGTGTGGCTCTGGCCTTTGGTGTTTCAGCAGCCGTGGGAATTCTATTTGGGATTTTCCCAGCGCGAAAAGCCGCTCTTCTCGATCCCATTGAATCTCTGAGATATGAATAGCACAGGAACACTTTGACAGGATTAACAGGATCAAACACGATATTGTTTAAATGCTTCAACTCGGATCAGGAGGTTTAACTGTGGGCCGACTATTAAAACTTAAGTGGTTCATTTTTCTTATTCTGTTTGATTTCTTATTTGCGAATCCCTTGTTCTCTCAAAATATCCGAAGTTTAACGCTTGAGGAAGCCATCGCGATTGCTCGGAAGAAAAGCTACCAGATGCAAACCCTTTACGAAAATTTAGAATCTGCAAAGGAAAATCTGAGAGCGGCAAAAGGGCAATTCCGAACCAATGCTCACATGAACCTTTCTTCTCCCGATTTCCGCCAGCAGGTTTCGGAAATCCCCGTGCCGAATGGTCTTCCCGTTTACAACACCACTGGAACGCTTTTGTATCGAAGTAATTTGACTATCAATCAACCGCTTCCCACAAATGGATTTTTTTCCCTGCGCTCCAGTTTATTCCAGGAACAGGTGTCAACCTACGTAGCGCTTCATCAGCAGACTTTCAAACGAAAAGATTTCTACACGTCCGTAAGTCTGCAATTTCAACAGCCCCTGTTTACTCTGAACACGCTTAAAGTGGGACTAAAAAAGGCGAAATTAAATTACGAAACCGCAAAACTCCGCTACAAGCAGGAAACCGCCAACATGGTTTACAACGTGACACAAAGCTTCTACAATCTTTACCAGGCGGAACGGTTACTGGAAATTGCAAAGGAAGAGGTTAAGGAACGCCAGGATGCCTACACGCTTGCCCAGAACAAATTTAAGGCAGGATTGATTCCCGAAGTGGAAGCCATGCAATTAGGGGTTGATTTGGCTCAGAGCAAGAACAACCTGATGGTTGCCCGGGGCAACCGCCAGCGGCTGTCGGATAGTTTTAAACAATTGATTGGATTGCCGCTGGATGAACCCATTCGTCTGCTTCCGAATCTCACGTACAAAGAAATTCAAATTTCTCTGTCGGATGCCATCTCACGCGCAATGAAGAATCGACCAGAAATTCAAGAACAAAAAATCCAGGTGGAAATGTCCAAAATTCACATTCGTGAAGTGGACAGCCAATCGCAAGTTAAAGGGATGTTTTCTGCCTATTACAATCTGACGGGAATTAGCGATCCGTCACTTCCCTTTTCCACGCAGCCCTACGATCTTTTTCAATCCAGCACGGCAGACATGAAAACACGCCCCAAGAATAAGGGGATTTCCTTCACGTTGAGCATTCCTCTCTGGGATTGGGGCGTAAATCGCGCACAGGTAAATTCAGCTAAGGCTGCTCTAATAATGGCTAAATTGGATCAGAAAAATCAGGAAATCTCTATCCGTCGACAGATTCGAGCGCTGGTTGGCCGGGTTCAGGAAGCCCTGGACCGGCTGAAAATTCTGGACAAAAATCGGAAGGTTGCGCGAAAAAGCTTTCAAATAAGCCTGGCTCGATTCGACAACGGGGAAATTACCAGTCAGGAACTGGCCCG
>CAZMRE010000086.1:0-8565 GCA_964568545.1 uncultured Deferribacteres bacterium
GTCCCGTTGGCAAAGCAGGTTTGATGAAAGAAGATCACCTTTTAAAAATGGATGGGAAAAAGATCAAGAATCGGGGGGATTTTGCCAACATATTAAATGCCAAAAAACCTGGCGAATCTATTAAACTAATTGTTGAAAGAAGCGGGAAAAAACTAACCCTGTTGGTTCCTGTTCAATCCCGGGAAAAGGTTACCTGCACCATTGAGAAGGTGGCCTCTCCAACGCCTGAACAATTAATGGTGCGAAAAACCTGGCTTCATGGCGCAAGCGATTGAGGGCTTTATCCCATGGAACTAAATTGTATGATGACATGTGATTGATCTTTTTAAGAAGGAAGCCTACAAAGGCCGGAGGCTGTTTAGGAAATACGATCGACGAGTCTGGTATTTATTCTTGACCCGAATTTTTATTTCCATGGGATTTGGCATTGTCATCCCTTTTCTGAGTGTGTATCTCTACTCGGAATTGGGTGTTCCTATGAAGGTTGTAGGCACGATTTTTCTGTTTGCGGCGGCCACACGTGCAGTCATGCAGCTTTTTGGAGGGGAGCTTTCCGATCGGTTTGGCCGACGAAAGATCATGCTCTGGGCAATGGGCGGACGGGCGGTTACTTTTTTTCTTTTGTCGCTGGCCATTCTTTATGCGCAATATTTGATTTTCATTCTAGTGGCGGTGGTTCTTTCGTACGGTTTTGGCGCGATGTTTATGCCGTCCGCCGATGCAATGATTGCCGATCTCGTGGAGGACAGTGACCGAATTGAGGCCTACGGGATTCAGCGCATTGGGCTAAATGCTGGATGGGCCATCGGGCCTGCCATTGGCGGATTTTTGGCGTCAATTTCCTACTTTTGGCTTTTCTTCCTGACGGCCATTCTGTTCGTCATTGGCTACGGGATTATTCAGTTTTATGTAGGTGAATCGAATCGTGAGCGCAGGAAAGAGTCGTCGCGCATGCGATTAGAGGGATTGCTTTCCATTCGGAATAATCATAATTTTCTGTTATTTAGCTTTTACGCGCTTCTCGTTTTTTCGATTATGACACAGATTGTTTCGACACTTTCCGTTTATGCCGTTAGTGAAATTGGCCTGTCGAAAGTGCATCTGGGGTTTTTGTACACCATTAATGGCGTGATTATTATCTTTCTGCAATTTCCCGGAATTTCACTCATCAAGAAGGTGAAGCTAACCACAGCCCTTGCGGGTGGGGCCTTTTTGGTGGCGGCCGGGTACGTGATTATCATGTTTGCGAATCATTTTTTGGGAATCGCTTTGGCCATTGTGCTGTTGACATTTGGCGAAATCTTTATTACACCGGCAGGAACCACCTTGACGTCTAATTGGGCTCCTGCCAAAGAAAGGGGGCGCTACATGGGCGTGTACGGACTCTTTCAATCATTTGGACGATCATTTGGCCCCTTCTACGGCGGTTTCTTGTTGGATGCGCTGATTCACGATCCCACTCTCTTGTGGGGAATTATTGCGGCAATCGGTTTGGTAAGCAGCGTGGGATTTTTCTCTCTTCAGTGGAAAATTCCCTCGAAAATCAACAGCCTAACGGCGAAGTCGGTTTCGTAATTGGAGTTTTAAGCATGGCATTTAGTCTTCGCATTCTTTCGCCGGGAAAGACCAAAAAGAAATACCTGCAGGAAGGGATTGCAGATTATTTGCAGAGACTGTCGCATTACGTTTCGATTGAGTGGATTCCTGTGCCGGTCAGGCTTCGGAAGCAAAATCTCCCTATTGAACGCATTCTTGACAAAGAGGCCGACGCCTTTCGAAAATATCTTAAAAGCGATCATTTTCTGGTGGTTCTGGATGTCAAAGGAAAGCTGTTTTCATCTGAAGATTTTGCCAGGTTCCTGCAGGTAAAAAGGGACGCCGGTGTTCCGGCTATTGATTTTATGATTGGAGGAGAATGGGGAATCTCGGAAAAAATCAAGAATCAGGCAAAGGAATTACTGTCGCTTTCGCGAATGACGTTTACGCACGATTTGACGCGACTGCTTCTGCTGGAACAAATTTATCGGGCGTTTACAATCCTAAAGGGTGAGAATTATCACAAATAGATGAGTTTGGTTTAAAAAGAATACCTCCCACTAATTTCACAAATTATCACGAATGGATTTTATTGAAGTTAGTGGAATTAAATCCCGCATAATTTGTGCGATGAATAGTTTTTGGAGTGCGCTTATAGATGAGATTTTTGGAATAGTTTGTTTTTAAAGCCGAATGGGGACTATCGATATTTTAAATGAGGATAGTGAAATGAAAATCAATCTTCAAAACAAAGTAATCATTGTTACGGGGGCTTCCAGCGGAATTGGCGCCGCGGTGGCGCTGGAATTTGCAAAACGGGGTGCACGGTTAGCGCTTATCGGGCGAAATGAGGAGCGCTTGAGTGCTATCCTTGAGAAAGCACAGGCAACTGGAGCGCAGGCCTCGGCCTTTTTTTGTGATGTTACGCAAAAGGAGCAGGTTGCAAAAACAACAGCTTCCATTCTGGAAACCTTTTCAAAAATAGACATTCTGTTTTATTCAGCGGGGATCGGCCTGCCCACCTTTTACCGTACGTTCAATTCTGAACACATTGAGCAAATTTTTCGCACCAATGTGTTTGGTTTTCTATACTGGACAGAGTCCGTCTTGCCTGCCATGCAAAAACAACAGGAGGGGATCATTGCTGGCATTTCCAGTCTGGCGGCGCACTTCTATTCCAAGCGCACGGCCGGTTATACCTCCAGCAAAGCTGCATTGACTAACATGATGGCTGGGTTCCGAAGGGGGCTAAAAAAATATGGCGTTCGCGTGATGACCATTGAACCCGGTTTTGTCAAAACGCCAATGACTGCCGATCACAAGCACATGCTTCTCCCACTTGACGTTGAGATTGCAGCCCGAAAGATTGTCCATGCCCTGGAAAAGGGGCGGCGGGTATACCGATTTCCGAAAATCCCCGCATTTTCTGCTCGTGTAGTAAGCTGTCTGCCCGATTGGATTCTGGAAAAAGTATAAAAATAGGACGCATTATTCGGATGAGTCAAAAAATGGTTTTTTGATTTCCCGTGCTGCCGAAACTTTCTGATGGCTATTGAGTTACATAAAACAAGTGCTTAAGACTTGATGACTTACAAAATCGCAAACCCAATTAGAAAGTTTTTTGCCGTGTTTAAAAACGTAAAAATCCGAACAAAAATATTCTGGGCTATTTTTTTGACCGTCACAATTGCAATGGCCACGTTTATTTATCAGATCCATTTTCATTCCGAAAAACAGATTATCAATGAATATGAACAAATAGCCATACAGGATGGACAGGGCAAAGCGCGGGCTCTTTCCAATACATTTTCCAATTTTGAGAATATGGCTAATCAAATCGCCCGTTCTATTCCCAAGATGAACAATTGGCAGGAATATCTCTCCAACAAAAAGGATATATTCCCGGAAATTAAGAGTGTCTTTATCTTCAATAAAAAAGGGGAAATTCTTTTTCAAAGCGCTGTTCGCGGGAGTACGACCCAATTTCCAAAAGATATTTTCCAATTGCTATTTACAAAAGTCAAGAGCAACGGCGCGGGTCTGGTTTCCCTAACAAATCAGGGGAAATTTTTGAAACATATGTTTATTTTATCGGGAATAACGCGGTTGAAAAACAATCGGGAATCGGTGGCTGCACTTCTGGAATTGGACATCCCTTACATTTTTAATGCAGTTCTAAACTATCCCGATGAAAAGGGATTTATTCACTATTATTTCGTTAATCGGAATGGCTTGATTCTCTTTACCGCTGACTCATCAGAAATTGGTCGCAGAATTTCGGACATTCCTATTTTTCGGAGAATAAATCAAGGCGGCTCTGCCAATCTTGAGTCGCCAAATGGTATCCATTCATTTGAAATGCTGGATAGAAAGCACAAGGTTTTCATCTTTCAAGAACCCCTGGAATCCAACCATTTCGGAATTGTTGAACGGGAAAATCTTTCTCCGATTCTTAAAGCTTTTCAGCCTAAAACACAATTCATGGGAATTGTGATTGCTTTTAATCTCCTAATTATTTTCTTAATCAGTGAATTATTGGCACTCTATTTTTCCAGGCCCCTCCGTTTTTTAGTAAATGCCCTCGGTTCATACCAGACAAAGGGAGTTATTCCTCCCATGCTCGGAGTGAAAAACCGTTCCGATGAATTTGGGATCTTGGCGAGAAGGGCTTTGGGTCATATTGAAGAAATTGAAAAAAAGAATCAACAGGTTCAAACCGTCCTTGAGGAATTGAAAATATCCGAGGAACGCTATTTTCAATTTCTAAATAATTCTCCCAATATGATTTTGGTCAGGCAAAGCGGCCGAGTAATCTTTACAAATCGGAATGCAGAAAAAATTCTGGGCATCAAAAAAGAGGAAATTGATTCTTCCGATATCGTCCTCTTTAAGAATCTACAAGGGAAGGTGTATCCTCTACTGACAATTAACGAGACCTACCGTAGTTTCCCCATTGAGGGCACGCTTATCCTTGCTGGGAATGAATTACCTGTTTTAGTGTATTATGCCCGGTTTGAGCATCAACGTACCAAAAATGAACTATTTATTTTGGTCGATGTGAGGCGGGTTAAACAATTGGAAATTAAAGAGAAGCAAATGGAATGGGAGTTGATTGAATCCAATCGGCTCGCTTCTCTAGGTATTTTAATGGCTGGCATTGCCCGTCATTTGCAGGATCCTTTGAATGCTATAATTGGCTATGCTGAGATTCTGAAAATGAAATATCCGGATGAAACGGAAGTAAATACCATTCTGAGTGCAGCCAACCAGATCGAAAAAACTATTTTATTGGCTACGGAACACAGCAAAAAGGAAATTGAGAATCAAGAAATAAAAATCCAATTGAATGATTTGTTAATGGATTTGCTAAATCTTCTTAGAATGAATTATCGTTCAAAAGAGCCATTCCAGGATATTGTCCACCTCGATCCCAATCTGCCCGCAATTTTGGGCAGATATGAGGACTTTTCAATCAGTTTGGAAGCATTCTTGTACAATGCCGTTGAAGCAATGGAAAAAAGCAAGAAAAAAATATTGACTGTAACGACCCAATCCAATGATAATCGCATTGAGATAAGAATTGATGACACAGGCTCTGGAATTAACAGAGAAAATCTGGATAAAATATTTCTGCCTTTTTTTACTACTAAGAAATCCGATGGTGCCAGTGGAAAAAGGCAGAATCACAACATGGGGTTAGGGTTGTTTATGGCTCATCGCCTCTTGCAAGCCTATGGAGCAAAAATAGACGTCAGAAGCAGAGTGAATAATGGGAGTACATTTGTAATTACCATTCCAATTCAATCAAGGAACAGTTAAATTTGGTTTGTAATGTTATTAATGATACAGCTTCAGCAAAGGGGTGGATTCAAAATGTTCAAATTTAAATAGTCCCTTTGTTTCTAAAAAGTGCATTTGCTGGAATAAACCATGAGAATATTGGTTGTCGAAGATGAGAAAGCATTAGCTGGGCGCATCCGCGATGTGCTGGAAAATAATGGCTACACGGTGGATGTGGCGTTTGACGGCGCAAGCGGATTGGATCAGGCGCTAATGGAAGAGCATGATTTGGTGATTCTCGATATTCTTCTGCCGAAATTAAATGGGATTCTGGTACTTCGCGAAATCAGGGCTGCTGAGCTTACTTTGCCAGTACTGCTTCTCACGGCCAAAAATGCGGTAGAAGACAAAGTGGCAGGACTGGATGCCGGTGCGGATGATTACCTTACCAAGCCCTTTGCGGTTCCGGAGCTTTTGGCGCGTGTCCGTTCACTTCTGCGCCGATCCAGTCAGGAGAAACAATCACTATTGCAGGCAGGCGACCTCACAATGAACACGGTTACGCACGAGGTGCGCCGAGGCGAGCAATTGCTTTTGCTGACGGCCCGGGAGTATGCCATTCTTGAATTCTTCCTCTACAACAAAAATCGAGTCGTATCCCGATTATCCATCGCCGAGCATGTTTGGGGCGACCACTTTGACCTTTTCAGTATGACCAATTTTGTGGATGTGCATATCAAGAATTTGCGTAAGAAAATCGGAGATACTCCCGATCAACGCCTGATTCATACCGTACGAGGGATAGGCTATATGATTAAGGACAAAAATGGATGAAAATTGGATATCGATTTGCTGTCCTGTATTTTGCAGTCACGTTGGTAATATTGCTGATCTTTAGCGTCAGTGTTTACTGGGGCATGCAGCGCATTTTGCTAACAACTTTGGACGAAAATTTGCGCTTTGTGGTGAATTCAATAGAGGCTAATTACGATCCATCAAAGCGAGAATTTGAATATATGGAGGAAGAACCAGAAAAAGCTGATCCATTTTTGGAGTATTATCTTGTTCTATATGATGTTGTAGGGAAGCCAATTTACAAATCGGCCATTGCTCAAAAAGTACATTTGGCCATTCCTTTAAGTAATAGGCGTACAGCCAGGGGGTTTACAACCCGAATTACGGTGAAAGAGACAGTTCAATGGGTACACCCGGATCGGGGAGGGGAGATTACCTTCCGTGCATTTGATCGCAAGATTTATTACAAAAATCAGCAAATTGGCTGGGTGACCATTGCCCGCCCTATTGAAGAAGTAGATGAGTCACTCAATAAATTGGCCATTGTGTTTTCGATTGCTATTTTGGGAACGGTGCTTCTCATTGCCCTTGGCTCCTATTTTATCACCCGACGCGTACTTTCCCCGATCAATCTGATTACCCGAAAGGCTGATCAAATCAGTCACACGAATCTAAATGAGCGAATTGAGGGTGTGCAGTCGAATGATGAATTGGGTGCGTTGGCAAACACACTGAACGGACTTCTGGATCGATTGGACAAGGCCTTTGAGAGTCAGCAACAGTTTTTGGCGGATGCTGCCCATGAGTTAAAAACGCCTCTGGCCGTGCTTCGGGCTCATTGGGAAGAAGAACTCAACAACAGTCAATTATCGGGGGATGTACGCAAGAAATTAGCCCACGATGTGGAGCTGTTATCGCGCTTGAATCACCTCATTAACGGTTTACTTCTTCTTTCGAAAACAGAGAATATCTCGGCCGATTTTTCATTTGAGCCTATTGTACTGGAAGAGATGCTAAAAGAGGTTGTTTCAGATGCCTCTGTTCTGGCCGTTGCAAAAAATCAAACCATTGAAATGGCACATCCTGATTCAGCAACTATTTTGGGCGATCCGGAGCGGTTGTACCAAATGATATTCAATATTGTTGAAAATGCACTAAAATACGCGCCGGCGGGTGGGAAGATTAAAATCGAAACAAAAAAAAGAGATGGCCGTGTGGAAATTTCCGTGGCTGACAACGGCCCAGGCATTCCCGCGGAAGATTTGCCCCACATTTTTGAGCGATTCTACCGGGTGAAAAAGGATCGCTCGCGCGAAACTGGCGGGAGCGGTTTAGGCCTGGCAATTAGCCAACTCATTGCAAAAATTCACGGCGGAAAGATTACCGTGACAAGCAAGGTCGGAAAAGGAAGCCGGTTTGTGATTACTTTAAAATCCGCCCAGGAACGGGTAGTAGAGTAACCTTGCGAAGGTTCCAAACCTTCGCTAGGTTTAACAAAAACGCAAGGTTTTCTCAATAAAAATTTTCTTCCCAGAAGTTTGTCCTTCTTCATTAAATCTTCATTTTCCGTTATTATATTTTTTAAAAGTTTTAACCCAGCTAATGCTGTTAAAAATTAATCGCAAAGGGCAAAAAGAATTCACAAAGATTGCCGAGGGAAAGCCAATTTCCTATTATTCTTTGGATTCTTTATGGCTTCTTGGAAAACTTTTTGGTCAAAAAAATTTTGAAAAAAAAGGTTTGAAAAATTGATTGGGAGATAGAAATGTTGGGCATAAAAAACCGTCATTTTATCTATTTTTTTACACTTATTTTTTGTCTCTTTTTGGCAAAGAATGCTTCAGCTAAAGAATTCTCCATTGGTAATAGTCTTTCTCTTTTACAGTCTTCCATTGTCAAGAGCGACACAAAAGATTTTCTAAATGTGGGGAAATCAATTGCATTTGCGCCGGTTCACTTTCATCGCAATCAGTGGGTTGCATTGGGCGGAATTGCCGCAACAACTGGTTTACTATTTCAATTGGATTCCGCTGCAAGAGAATTCACACTCGACCATCAAAACGCTACGAATAATTTTATCTTTAACGCGGATCATTTTTACGGGAACGGATTTACGGTTCTGGGTGTGATGGGTCTGTACGGAACGGGGTATGTGTTGAAAAATAAAAAATTGCGGCTTATGGGATTGCATACGGCTGAAGCCGCTGGCTATGCTGGGAGCCTTACGGTGACACTGAAAATTCTGCTTGGAAGAAGACGGCCCTACGGCGGTGATAATCCCTTCTATTTTAAACCCTTCAATATTAATAATCTCTATAATTCGCTCCCCAGTGGTCATACGACGGTGGCATTTGCGGTTTCGACGGTGATGGCAAAATCGTCCTCCAATCGCTTTTGGAAAGCCTTTTGGTACTCAGCCGCAGCTCTGGTGGCAGCCTCGCGCATTTACCACAA
>CAZMRE010000087.1:0-8551 GCA_964568545.1 uncultured Deferribacteres bacterium
GTGTGAGATTTTCAAATTTTCGATCCTCGGCAATATCTTTCGGACTAATATGGCAGTGGTAATCAATGATGGGCATCGTCTCGGCATAGTCATGAAAAAGTCTCCGGGCCGTTTCCGATTGCAGGAGAAAATCGTCGTGAATAAAAGGACGTGGCATTATAAATTCCTTTCAATTTGAATAATATTGTTTCATAAAATTATTGCAAGAGTCTGACAGAATGCTCGCCATGTGATTTACAAAATTCAACAGACTTCATAATAATTTCAATTATTTTGCGCTAAAAATCAAGTATTTTTTGAGAGAATTAGTCTTATTGTTTAATTATCTGAACAGCCTGAAATGGCTCGAGAATAAAAAGAATAATTTTATGTGAAACAGAAATTTGAGAAAAGTTCTGTCGTTTTCATTTTGCATGATACTATTTAAAAATGCATGAATTATGTTTATTAAATTTATTTAAAATAGATATTATTAAAAAGGTTTATAAAAAAAATAAATTAATCGTTAATTTTCAATTAAATGATAGATATGCGATAAGAAAATACCGTAATTAATTGATAATATTGATATAAAGATAATTATAAATAAAAATTAAAAAATTCAAAAAAATATTGACATTACAAAAATATAATATTATATTTAAATTGTTAGTTTGATAAACAAAATAACATGCATCCAAAAAAAGTTAAAAACTGAAGTTATTACCCTTGCCGATTGCGTTCACAGTAGTATATTTGCAAAAGAAATTTCTTCATAAATTGCCGATTGATGGATGCCTTATTATGAATCGTCAAAACCCAAACATCTTTCTTGCGAATATCTATTTGTTTAATATATTGGCGCATCAGATTTTAAAGCCATTTATCAATTCAACTTTTCTGGGGTCACCTCTTTGATTAAAATAATTCTAACAAGGCAAAATCATTTAATTTAAAAATGGTGAAAATTATGAAAAAGACAGCCTCTTTCATTGCATTTTTATCCCTTTTCATTTTGGTCGTCACAACCACGTTTGTTTGGGCTGGTTCAATGGCCTCGATTAAGGGATATGTTAAAGATTCAAAAACGCATGATGCTCTGCCGGGAGCGAACATTTTTCTTGTAGGTACCAGTTTGGGCGCTGCTTCCGATATTCACGGTCGATTCATTATTCGTCATGTTCCGCCTGGCAGGTATACGCTTCGTTCTCAATTTATCGGTTATAAGACGAAGAATATTTCCGTTTTGGTAAGGCCCGGGAAAACGATGAAACAGGATATTTTTATGGATTACGTGGGCGTAGTTAAAGGAAAAACAGTTGTGGTAACGGCTCAGGCAGAGGGACAGATGGCTGCCATCAATCAGCAACTATCGTCTAACCGGATTGAAAATGTGGTTTCCTCAGCCCGTATTCAGGAGCTTCCAGATGCCAATGCCGCCGAGTCGCTTAGGAGGCTGCCGGGCATCTCGATTGAACGGGTCGGCGGCGAAGGCAGCAAGGTTATTATACGTGGGCTGGCTCCGAAATACAATGTGATCACAATCAACGGGGTGCGAATGGCTTCATCAAATCCCAATGATCGAAGTACGGATCTCAGTATGATTTCCTCGAATATGCTTGAAGGCATTGCGGTGTCCAAAACAGTAACGGCTGATCAGGATGCCGATGCACTGGGTGGTATTGTCAATTTTCAAGTCCGGGAAGCGAAGGCTGGGAAAAGAGGCATTGGCTTTCATCTTTTGGCGCAAAAGGGCTACACAGATTTGCCCGACGCCTACGCTCGAAATAGAAATTTCAAATATGTGCCAATCATTGAAGGCCGTTTTTTCAAACAGCGCCTGGGCATTTTAATGCAGGGAAACTGGGAAAAGCGCAATCTGACTTCCAATGAATTTGCCGCCGACTACACCCACAAATCCACAGACCATATTTACTACGTGACGCGTTCTATCGATTTGCATTACATTCCGCGATTCAGAGAACGAAAAAATGGGGTTCTTTCTCTCGATTACAGGCTGCCGATGGGGAAAATTAGCTTTACCGATTTTTACAATTTTTCTAATACGAAGGCAACAAATCGCAGCGAACACTTCACGGTTAGCAGCAATCAGCACATTTATGAATTAGGTTATTCCGACGGCAAGAATAGCATGAATAGCGCCATCTTCAATTTTGACGGGCGGGTTCCTTTTCTTCCATTTCTGCATGCCAATTTGAATGTGGCCAGAAGTTTCTCCGAAACGGATCGGCCTAAAGATTGGAGTGTGACGTTTTATCAATCGCCGGCTGGAATCGGGAAATTTTCAAACAAAGTCAATTTGAACCCCGAAGACGTTGTGGCGGCCGTTGATCCTAATCCCGCGCGAGCAAATCTGAATACAGTAACCATTGACAGCAGCTATTCAATAGAGCACACGCGTATGGCTTCTTTGGATATGGATTTTCCGTTGGATTTTTCAAACACTATTACCTCAGTTATCAAGTTCGGAGGTAAATATCGGTACCAGAAGAGGTCGTACGAATCGGAAGTGTACAACACGAACGCCACGTTTGTTTCTCCCAGTGCCCAGGGCGCTGCACGCCTCGTTGTGAAGCATTTTAAGCTGCACGTCATGGATCCCACTGCCATTCACCTTTCCTATTTTCTGGATAGAAATTTTGGCCACGAGCCCTTTCTTGAGAGCAAGTATGTGATGCACAATAAAATTGATTATGACATGGCAGAAGAATTGGTGAATTTTTGTCAAACCCACACGAGAGCTTTTGCCAAGGCTGGTTCAAGGGAAGCCTTTGCGCGCAACAATTACCTATCTACAACACACAATTACCACGGGCACGAAGTGATGACGGCGGGGTACCTGATGGCTACTATTCACGTTGGTCGGAAATTAACTCTCATTCCGGGCATTCGGTACCAAAACCTGCAAACCACGTACTTTGGCGTCCGCGGGCAGCGAACACTGCTTTCCTATTTGCATTATAGTCACCCAACGGACACCACGGTCACGGTCAATCACCCATACTGGCTTCCAAATCTGAACATTCGGTACAAGCCTCTATCCTGGATGGACGTGCGCCTTTCCTATTCGCACACGCTTTCCTATCCGGATTTTCGGGCGATTATTCCAAGAATCGATGCCTCCACGGGAGCATCTGTCCAGTGGAATAACTATTTGCTCAAACCATCGCGTTCGAAAAACTACGACATTTATTTTTCTTTCTTCAAAAATAGACTCGGTTTGCTTGGAATTGGCGGATTCCTCAAACAAATTGACAATCTGATTTACCCGTGGCGATTCAGCAAACCGGGCCTTGAGGCCAAGCCCTATTACATTACGAACAAGACGCCAAATCGGCAAATTACCTACAACATTAGTACCTACATTAATAATCCTTACGTCATAAATGATTGGGGACTGGAATTCGAGTGGCAAACGCATTTCTGGTACTTGCCGAATCCCCTGAAGGGGCTAATTTTGAGTGTAAATTACACGCGCATGCACTCGAAGGCAAAATACCCTTACGTTTACGCTGGAGCAACCAGCCTGTCCAATATTGACACCTCTTTTACGGCACGACTGATTGATCAACCCGATCACATTTTTAATTTGGTTACGGGCTACGATTTCAAGGGATTTTCGATTCGGGTTTCCATGTTTTATCAGGACGATGTTTTTACCGGAGCCAGTCAGTGGCCTCAATTGCGGACAAGTACAGCAGCTTACAAACGATGGGACATTTCCGTCAGGCAGAAACTGCCATGGTTGGGACTCCAATTGTACGGTGACATCAACAACCTGAACAAAGCAAAAGACATGAGTGTGCTAAAGATGTACCCCGACACCCCTCGAGCCATGGAGCTCTATGGCATGTATGCCGATATAGGCATTCGTATGCGGCTTTAGCATGTGACAAACGACAGATTGATTTTTTGGAGGGGGATGCAAGAAAGCAAGCGGCAATGGATTTAGTCAGAAATTGAAAGAATTGGAAAGGTGGTGATGCACGATTTAATGGATGTTTGTTTTGGGTCCCATTTTTGTTTGGAGTGGTGCGGCAAACGAAAGTGGGGTATGGTGATTTTGTTGCACCAGAGAATACCAAAATGAGGAGAATAGTTATGAAGCAGTTGAAGAAGGTACTGTTTTTAATGGTTGCGCTGGCGCTCATTTTCGCGCCTTTTCAAATATTTGCGCAATCGGGTGACACGCTTGTAATTTACGCTACTCAGGGTAATCTGAACGACATCATTAATGGCGACACCCTGACGGATGGATCGCATGCCCATCATATTTACCAGTTGGTTTCCCTGGACACCACCTACAAATTTTCAGGGACCGTGACAGCAACGGAAGACATTTCTGTCATTGGTGTTGTGGATCCCGCCACAAAGCGGCCGCCCTGCATTCAGCCAGCGGTACTGGAAGATGGTTCCATTCCCGGCACGCTGTTTGAACTCAATGCCCCAGGAATCAAGGGCACATTCAAGAACCTTTATTTGCTGGCCTTGGCCACGAACAATACGTCTACCGGCGGCGGGGTCGGCATTCAGGTTTCGGCTGACAATATCCGGCTCACTGTGGACAATTGTGTTTTCGATACCTGGCAATCTTTTGCCATTGGCTACAACGCCAACTGGGACGATTTCTTTATCACGAATTCCTATTTCAGAAACATGGTGCACCCAACAGCGTGGTACATTGGTGAAGTAATCCGAAATGAGTGGCCCGGCACCGCCTACACAGACACCATGAGTATGAAAAATAACGTCATGATGGCTATTAACGGCTATGCAGCCTGCCCGGTCACCAAGTACTACATGACCTATTTTGAATTTCTGAACAATAAGGTCCTTTACACATTCAAGAATCCCATGTTTATTTTCAATGTGACCAATGCCAAGATCGACAACAACCTCTTTTACGGAACCTATTCAGGTGGTGTGGATCAGGCGGAAAATCCCTGGTGGGATAATCTGTGGCATCCGGATTCAACCTATGGCGTTATCGCTCTGGATTCCCTGAGTCTGGAAAATGCAAAGATATTCTGCCCCGAAGATTCCACCAAACCGGATATTCAGAGCATTGCCGAAGCGAAACGAACGGTTGAAGTGAAAGGAAATACCTATTTCTGGCCCCAGGCCGTCAAGGATTTCTGGACGACCTGGAATGACTCAGCCAGCAACAAAATCTTCATTCCTGATTGGATGAATGACCGCACAAAAGCCATGTTTGCGGATAAAACTACCTGGCCGGGTTTAGTGGCCGCGGATAATGTTGATGCGGATCCCGGTTACATGAACGAAATCAATCAGGGCATCTTGCACGGAACTACCGGAAATGACGTGGGGCTGTTCAAATATTTCCAAGAAATCCGTACCGGAACAGCAGCAACGGATGTTTGGGGTTACTCGATTACCCAGGTGAGCGGAGCGCCTGACTGGAAACCGACCTGGCCGCTTGCGGAAATGCAATATCTTCCGACGAAAGTTGAGCAAAGTCCCACATCGACAACGCCGAAAGAATTTGCGCTTTACCAGAATTACCCCAATCCTTTCAATCCGGTGACGAGCATCAAATTCTCGGTTCAGAAAAATGAACACGTGAAGCTGGTGGTTTACAACATGCTGGGACAGCCAGTGAGAACCCTAATCAATAAAAATGTGGCTGCCGGTTCACATACGGCTATCTGGAATGGAACAAACAATTCCGGATGCACACTTTCCAGCGGGGTTTACTACGTTAGATTGCAAACGGAAAAACAATCTGCTACGCGCAAAATGCTGTTATTAAAATAAGTTGCATTTGAATAGTGAGAATTATTTTAGATGAAGATGGGGCAGAAAGCGTTTGACGCTCTGCCCCATTTTTGAATGTAAAGAAAATTGAATCTTTAGGAAATATTTTTTCGGCAAATGGAATATTGTTCATCCGAAAGTGATTTTAAATATTATTTCATACACGTATTAAAATCATCGGTTTTTCAGTCGCCAAATAAACATCATTTGTCCTGATAAAAATTTCTCTTTTGGTTTGTAATAGTACAAGGAAAACAGCATGCGGTATGGACATTTTTCCGAAAATGGGAAGGAATTTGTTATTGAAAATGTAGCTACGCCCACACCTTGGATAAATTACATTTACAACGACCAATATTTTGCGACGATTTCAAACAATGGTGGTGGAATAAGCTATGTGAAAAATCCGCTGTACGGTCGCATTACGCGGTACCGAATCAATGACGTTCCCCCTGATCGCCCTGGGAAGTACATCTACATTAAGGATGAAGAAACCGGCGAGTTCTGGAGCGCAACCTGGCAACCCGTTGGTAGATTTCCGAAAGCCTACAAGGTTCGCCACGGGTTTGGCTACACCGGCGTGCGGGCTGAAATTCACGGACTGAATTCTGACGTTATCTATTTTGTACCGGTTGACGGGCCGCAGGAAATCTGGAAACTTTCGTTGAAAAATAATTTGAACAAACCTCGACGACTCGCTATTTACGGCTATGTGGAATTTTGCCTCGGGCACGCTTTGGTGGATTTAATTAATCAGAGCGACGACCAGCATTTCAATCGCGTTTATTTTGACAGAAAGTTAAACAGCCTCTTTGCCACCAAAACCTACTGGGTAACGGGCGGCATGAGTACCCAACAGCAGGAAAACAAGGCGTGGGATCAGTGGGCATTTTTTACGGTAAATCATCCCGTGGTATCCTACGAGACACTTCGCGAGCGGTTTCTTGGCAATTTTCGCAATGAGAACAGTCCGGTGGCTGTGGAAAAGGATATATTGAGTTCACAGGACACGGATTTTGGCAATGCAGTAGGTGCCCTGAAAATCGAATTGGAACTGTCGCCAGGGGAAGAAAAAAATGTGATTTTTCGACTGGGGGTGATCGAAAAAAAGCATTTTGAGAAATTAAAAACTCAGGTAACCCAGAAGTACAATTTGCCCCAGAAGGTAGACCTGGCACTAAAAAGCGTTACCAGAAAATGGGACAATTTTTTTGCCCACGTTGTGGTGAAAACGCCAGATCAGAACACGAATATTTTTCTCAACTACTGGACGCCTTACCAGTCCCGTGTGGCTTTTGACGTTGGACGCGTGGCCAGTTTTTATTACTGGGGAATTAGCCGGGGTTTCGGTTTTCGAGACACGGCTCAGGACGTGCTGGCGGTTACCATTTCGGATCCCGCCAAAGCGCGGGAACGTATTTTTCTTTTGGCGCGGCAAATGTTCCGCAACGGACGGGTTTACCACCATTTTTACACGGACGGGCAGGGCGAACTTACCCGTCACTGTGACGACTCATTGTGGTACATTTTGGCTGTGACGGAATACATTCGCGAAACGGGAGACGTACAAATTTTGCAAAATCGCGAGCGCTTTGTGGACGGAAGCAGTGGCATCATTCTGGAACATCTGATGGCCGTGGTGAACTACGCCCAAAGCAATCTGGGAGCGCACAATCTGCCAATTTTTGGTCGGGGGGATTGGAACGACACGCTGGACTACATCGGAGGAGATGATGGGGGAGAAAGTGTGTGGGGTGGCATGTTCTATGTGGCCATGCTCAATCGATTAATTGAACTACTTGATTTTATTGCAAAATCTGAGGAAAAAAGAAAAGTTGTCGCTTTGCGGAATAAAATTCGGGATAGTCTCGATCGATACTGCTGGGATGGGGAGTGGTTCATCCGAGCGTTTGGTACGGGCAATCGCAAAATTGGTTCTCGCGAAAATGAAGCAGGACGAATTTTTCTAAATACGCAGTCCTGGGCCGTTTTGGCTGGAATTGCGGACCGCAAAAAACTCACCCGAGCAATGGACAGCGTGTACGAACAATTGAACACGCCGTTTGGTCCGAAAATTTGCACGCCAGCTTTCAAAAAAATCGCCCCGGATATCGGGCTG
Source organism: uncultured Deferribacteres bacterium (assembly GCA_964568545.1). GTDB lineage: Bacteria > Zhuqueibacterota > JdFR-76 > JdFR-76 > BMS3Abin05 > BMS3Abin05. The sequence continues at coordinate 7,898 of CAZMRE010000087.1, forward strand.
GTTACACGCTGCGTGGCGGGTAAAAAAGAAAACGGGGCAGTTTTTTGTCATGCAACGACTTGGGCTATTCAGGCCGAGTGTTTTCTTGGACGCGGAAACCGGGCGTTTTTTTATTACAAAGAACTTCTGCCAAATGCTATCGATTCAGACACATTTCGGGTTGAGCCTTACGTTTATTCTCAGTATATTACAAGCGATGAGCATCCAACCGCTGGGATGGCCAGCCATTCCTGGCAAACGGGCACAGCCGCTTGGATGTACCGCGTGGCGATTGACTATTTGCTTGGTGTGCGTCCAACTTATAAGGGACTTCTTATTGATCCCTCTATTCCGAGCGAATGGCGGGAATTTTCAGTGGAGCGAGTATTTCGGGGAGCTCGGTACAAGATTTTCGTAGAGAATCCCGACGGCGTGGAGAGCGGAGTCAAAGAGATACGCATGGATGGCCTGCCGGTTGAGGGGCAGGTGTTGCCGCTCTGTACGAAGGCCGTTTGCCAGGTAGCTGTCCGAATGGGCTTAGAATCATGATTGAGTCTGCTCTAAAAAGTCTTTGCCCACTAATTTTCAGAAATTGATTTTATTGAAATTAAATTAGCGTAATTTATGTAATTCCTGGTTTTTGGAGTCAACCCAATAATAAAAAAAGGGGACTTT
>CAZMRE010000088.1:0-8512 GCA_964568545.1 uncultured Deferribacteres bacterium
GCCAGTTCTGCTCCAGCTCCTCCCGTAATGATGTAGGGAGTCTTATGCCACATACCTCTGTAGTAAGCATGAATATGGGAACAAAACACCATCGTAATTTTGTAATGATCCAACAAGGTATTCAAATCTTTTGCAAATTTCACATCTTTGAGGCTATGTCCCCTTTTAAATTGTCCCTTCCTGGGATCGAAGAGCGGAACATGCATAAAAACAAATCGATAACGATAAGCGAGACTTTTATCCAGTTCTTTCTTCAGCCATTCTAATTGCCATGGATCAATATTTTTTTCATTAGCATCATCCAGCATGATAAAATAGCTTTGACCTACGGAAAATGAGTAGTAAAATCGCCCAAAAATGTCATAGTAATTTCCCCGGCCATTGTCCCTGATTTCATGGTTACCAATCACTGTGAGCAAGGGCTTTTGAAAATTTTTAATCTGATTGATAAAAAATCGGAATTTTTCCATCTCGCCGTCGTAAACCAGATCGCCCACATCAATCGAAAAAAGATGCGGCTCCCGCTTCACGGAATCAATCAGGCTATTAAAAGTTTTGACAGAGTTTTTATTGTCCGCAAAAACTACAAAATTGAAATCATTTTTATTTCGGTCGATTTTTTGCAATTGCCAATAATTCCAGTCATGGATTTTTGGATAAGTCAACATTGAATGTATTTTAATGCCAATAACCAGTAGCGTCAAAAATACAACCAGGGCAACTAGGGTTTTACTAAAAATTTTCTCTTTCATTTTTACTCTTTCTTATTATGATGATCATACTAAAGCATCCATTTACAGGATCTCTTGAACAAAAACGTATCCTGTAAATAAACCATCATTTCAGCTTCTCAATTGCCCAGAAACACCTGAAATGCTCGCACACCAAAATAGGCAGAAAAAACAACTAAAACAATACCAAGGATGAAATAAATTTTTTGCATCACACGGTCAGAAACAAATTTCTTGGCCCAATGAAGCACAAGAGTTAATGTTGTTAAATAGGAGGCCAAACCTAACCCTCCAAAAAGAAGAAAAAAGGCATATAAAGTGGAATTAAATTGAGTTACCAGATTCAAATCCTTTAAAAATTGAGCACCCAGTAACCACCAAAATATCATCATTGGGTTTGTAACGGCTAATGAAAAACCTGTAACAAACGAGAGTTGCTTATTCCTAAGCATAGTATCGTTTAGATTCAATGAATGCTGCCTTTTGGATTGAATTAGGGTATAAATGCCCAGTGCCAACAAAATAATCGCACCTACAATCCAAAAAATTGCAATAACCATCTTATTCTTTAAGAAAGGAGCCACACCAAAAAATGCAATCGTACCATACATAACATCCGAAGAAACAGATCCTAAAACAACCATGAATGCAGATCCAATATGCCCGTTTAGCGATCGTTTGGCAATTTCAATTTGTGTTGCACCAATAGGAATAGCCGTTAAATATCCCATAATGTACACAAGAAGAAAGAAAAGAAAAATCTTCATTGTGTTTGCCTAACCCAATTATTGTATTGGAATATTTTATTTTTCTGTACACTTATTTTCATGGGTCGATGTTTCCTCAGAATGCTGTTTACCATTTCCCTGATTTCAAAAATATTAAGGCTCTCAAAGCAACGAACCCGCTTGCAGGTTTTTGCCATCTTATTGATACAGGTAATATTCCGACACGGGCTTTCTGCGACAAATGCTCGCGAGGGCGCATTTTGATTGGCAGGGAAATAACCTTCCTTTGAAGAATCATATCCATAAATTCTTGAAGGCGTTGCTCCCCAGATGGACAAAACAGCGGTTTTATTTTTAAAATCATAATTTCCTGATTGTGAAATTTTTCGAGCAGCCGCGATATGCAACGGCCCCGTATCGCCAGTAATAAAAATATCAGCGAAATCGATGAGAGCCGCATAGGAATCTATTGGCATCGAAGACGGAACAATGGTAACTTTTTTTTGATACTGAAGCGGTATTGATTCCAAAATTTCCTTTTCAATGCCCCTTTCTTTGTGTCCCGCGCCTAATAAAATGGAATCAACAACTGTTAATTCGACGATTTTTTTAATAAGATCCACCTGAAGTTTAATAGGGATTCTTGTAAATTTGGAAGATGTATCCGGATTGTAAAAAACACGTACACCATTTTCATAGAGATTATTCTCTAACAAAAATAATTGGGCTTCTCTAATAGACATATCTTTGAGTGTTATACGCACTCCATGAAAGATTTTCTTTTTTATACGGTTATGAAATGCTGATAAGAGCAAATCAATGAAGAGAAATGCCTGATAACTTACATGATTTATTTCTTCTTCAGCCTTCTCATTACGTATAAGTCTGGATGCCAAAAGAGTATAATGAATGGTTTTTGATTTCCAATCGCCAAAGATCGAATCCTCAAACAATGGACAAAAATTGAAAATCACATCATAATTCTCTTTTTTGATTAGGCTATATAATTTTTTTTGGTCTGTCTCGGTAGGAATGGCTTGCCCCGAAAAAACGGGAAATACTCTCGAAATTTCCGGATTCCCACTGATTAAACCGGTTGCAAGCCGAGTAATCACATAATCAATAATAGCTTCCGGGAAAAATTGACGCAAGGCAGAAATGCTGGATTGCAGATTAACTGCATCGCCAATATTAAGATCAGAAATCACAAGTATTTTTCGAAAGCTTTCAACCTGTCTTAATACTTCAAGGTCCTTGTTCAGGTTTTTTTGTATGATTAAATCATTACTCAATAACAAAGGCACCAACTTGTTCAGAAAACCTGCACCCAGCCGGGGAAAGCGATTGGTCAATGCACTTGACATGCTGAAATAAAGATGATATTTTGGTTGATCTGCCATTGTATCTTTTCCCTTTGAATTGATTTAATGCAAGTAATTTCCTTAAGTCCATAAGTTTAAATAATTAATCATACAAATACAACATAAATACAATTAATAGAAAAAACTTTTTCCATAACTTTAATATCAGAAGAAATAGGACATGCTTTTCCTTTCACCATTAGACAAGCACTAATAGACAACCTTTGCCTTTTGGGGGCAGACGAAATATCTGCCCCTTCTCTTCCATACTCTCACGCCCTATTCTTTCTCAACCGCTACCGCTTTACCGCTGCCGGCATCCACTAAAATCTCGAATTTATCGCCTTTGTACTTTAATGTCACATTGTAAACCAGATATCCGTCTTCATTCTCCAGTTTCACTTTTTCTACTTTTCCTTCAGTCAGTTTAAGCGCAGCGGCTTCCGCTTCGTCTTTATTAATCTTAGCAAGCGATTTGAGATCGGCGCTCTTTGTAACCGGAATTGTCCCAACGAAGGCGGATTCTCCCGTTTCGCCAGATTCAGACATTTCTTTTTCACCAGATTCCTCTTTTTCGCCCTTTTCGCCAGTTTCCTCATTTTTCTCACCGGCTTCTTTCATTTCCTTTTTCTCGCCTTTTTCAAGACCTTCCTTCTCTTCATTCTCTCCCTTTTCGGCCACACCTTCTTCATTCTTCTCATTTTCTTCCGTCATCTCTTTCCCGTGCTCACCAGCTTCGTTTTTCTCAACACCTTCTTTTTCGGATACTTTACCCCCTTCTTCTTTTGCCTCGGCAGCTTCCTGCTGAGTGGTTTCAGCCTTTTTTACAACAACTGCACCATTTTTCGCATTGATTTGAACTTCAGTGATTGTCTTATCAGGCATCCGGATATCATACGAATAAACCAATAACCCATTCTCTAACTCCAATCCACCCTCAACAATTTTACCATTGGCGTTTTTCAATGCCAATTTTTTCGCCTCGACTGGTTGTATTTTGGCCAATTTTTGCAGCACATTTTCGGAACTTTCTTCTTTTTGCTCGCACCCAAAAAAGGTACTTGAGGCCAATAATCCCAGTACCACTGTGAACAGCACGGCTTTCCTCATGATTCATCTCCTTTTTTGTTTATTATTTGTTTCCCCCCACTCCACAACAAAAATATAATAGTAAATGCAAACGATATTTTAAGAATCGAAGAGTTTAAATAAAATGTCAACGCAAATGTTCCAATAAATCCTGTTAAGATAACAAGAACGGTTAATCCGCTTGCAAGCCATTTCTGCCATTTATCTCCTGAAAAAAGATTAAGCCATACAGCCACTAAAATTGGAATAATCATAAATCCAAAAAGCAGGTGCGCACGAATATATGCCATGTCATTTAAAACGCCAGGTGCACTCCCCTCTCCGTGGCCGAAATAAGATTCGTGAAACTCAATAAAGACACCTAATCCAACAATAGAAATTAAATAAGCGGCTACAAAAATAGTCGTTAGACCACGCACTGTTCTTGAATAATATTCAGGGATAGCCTTATTTTCCCCCTTTGCCAAAAGAAAAGGAATCAAAAACAGCATTCCAAATCCTAAAAAGGCCAAGATAAAATCGTCAAGAGGAATGCCATTGGGGCCGGACGAGAACAAATCAGGTGGCTCCCATTTGAACCAGCCGCTGTATTGGTAGAGAGTCACTTGCAGAAGCGTGGCTACCAGCATGGTAAGGAGCCCAACCTTTTCGAAAAACAAAGCCAGTCCTTGCTTTGAGTCACTTTTCTGTACCAGCGGAAGGGCAAATCCCGCTGTGAGAAAAGCCGCCAGCATCTGGTGACTGTGCGCACCAATGGCCGCATCAACGGCCTCCTTTGACTGGATACCCAGGAACCTCAAATAGCGCCCAAAGAGAGGAGCGTTCGATCCCAGGTCTTTCACCGCCCCCGCCAGGTGGCCCAGCGGCGTGGCCAACGACATGCCTAAAAGCGCCACCGTTACCGTCCACCAGGCCGTCCTATCGAGGCCACTCCCGAATTGGCCGAAATAGAAGAAGAATGCTTTTAAGATAATCGCCAGCACCGTTAGTTCGGCCAGAACCAGGCCAGCCACTTGAAATACCGTTGCGGACGTAAATCCGGGCTGGCGGGTGAAAGCTCCACCCAGGCCGACCAAAAGACTGGCTACCACCGCCGCAATTTCAAAAAGCCGATCCCAATGCGCTAAAGAACCATTGAGGCGATTGTAGGCCAACACCAGCAATAGCCACGCTGGAATGAGCACTCCGTGGTAGGCCATGGCTGTGCGAAAACTAAGATCACCCAAATGAAACCAATCAATGCCCAGCAAGGGATATCCTGCCAAGAGGAGAGCCATCCAGAACGCCAGGATTCCTCCGCAGACATTTCGTGAGTTGCGATTGCCTGTCGTTTCCATTCTCTGCAAACTATTCAATTCTCCCTACCAATTTCCCAATTCCCTCATACAGCGCGGGAATCACGTTCAGGCTGAAAAAAATTCCCGTTACCATTCCACCGATGAGCGTAATGGCGAAGGGTTGGTGAATTTTCGAACCAATTCCCATTCCAATGGCCGCCGGCAGCAAGGCAAAAATCGTGGTTAGTCCGGTCATCAAAATGGGGCGCGTCCGAATGTGAACCGCTTCCAACAAAGCCTCTCGGGGATGCATTTTTTCAGTCTCCTTCAATTTGTTCGCCATATCAATCAGTACGATTGCATTATTTACCCCCACCCCAACCAGAGTTAAAAGTCCAATGGCTACAGAGAGATTCAGAACCTGATGCGTTAGGAGCAACGCCACAAACACCCCAATAAAATCCAGTGGAATTTTCAAAAGAATCACAAACGGCTGCCAGAAGGAGTGAAATTGAAGGTAAAGCACCAGATACACTAGTAAAATCGCTGCCAGAATCACCCAGGCAAATTGCTGCACGCTCTGAATCAGGGTCTGATATTGACCGCGAATTTCGGTGGTGTAACCAGCCGGTAAACGGATTCGAGATAAATTTTCCTTTAGTCGCCGTACCACGCTAAAAATGTTTCCACTGATGCCGGAAACCAGAGTAATTTCGCGCTGTGAATTCAGATGCGTAATAGCCGGCAGTGTGTTCTGATAGCCAATGCGAGCGAGTTCCGACAGAGGAACGGTTTGCCCTCCCTTCACCTGAATGGGAAGCGTTTTCAAATCATCCAGACCTTGACGGGCCGTATGTGGAAGTCGTAGAAAAAGCGCGACCGGCGCTTGTTCTTTAATGAAATATGAAATAATTTGCCCCCGAAAAGCCAGAGCCATTTGACCCAGCACGTCTTCGGTTGTCACGCCAAACCGCGCCAGTTGAGGCCTTCGGGGAATGACCTCAATCTGCGGCACCTCAAATTTGGCATTGTTAACCAATCCATGAATGCCGGGAGTCTCTGCCGCTATTTTTTCCACCTTCCTGGAAAGAACAATGAGCGAGTCCAAGTTTTCGCCCTGAATGGAAATTCCAAAAAAGGCAGGCAGTCCGCTGAAGCTTTCATCAATTTTCTCCTGCGTGGGTTGGTGGTAGAGGCAAACAATGCCCTCAACCCCCGAAAATTTCTGTCGGAATTGATCCAGAAGTTCATCCGCACTGTGCTTGCGATGGGCTTTGTCCTTCAACTTAATTCGTAGCTCTCCCCGATTTACTCCCTCGATATAATAGGTGTTCTCTGGGGAGCCAATCTTCAGATAGACGTTTTCCACATCAGGCATCGTGAGCGCTTCGCGACTCAATTGATCTCCGATTCGGTAGGATTCCTTCAGAGAAACACCTGGACGCATCACGTACTCAATCAAAAGGGTGCCCTCATCGATCGGCGGGAGAAATCCCACCGAATTAGACAAAAGGACCAGAACAAGCAATCCAGCGAAAACAATTGCAAGACTCCCGAAAAGGAGCTTTTTCCGATTCATAGCCGCGTGAAATAGCCCATCATTCCAGTGGATAAAGCGTTTGAGCAGTGGGGGTGTGCCCTTCTTTTTGATCACCTGACGGCTGCGCCACTGCATGAGTACGGGAATAATGGTTAGCGATAAAATTAACGAGGCCAGAAGTGTGTAGCTGATCGTCATCCCGAAGGGCAAAACAAGCTGACGCAAAAATCCGGTCAAAAAAAGAAGGGGCAAGAAGACGATGATTGTAGTGATAGTGCCGCTCACATCCGGCCCAAGAATCTGCCGTGTGCCCTTCAGAACGGCCTGATTGAGCGGAAATCCAAGCTCCTGGTGGCGTTCAATATTTTCCATCACAATCACGGAATCGTCCACCACCATGCCGATGGAAAGGGTGAGCGCCGCCAGCGTCATCATATTTAATGAGTAACCGGAAAAAAACATGAGGATTGCCGCAGACAAAAGGGCCAGTGGAATCGTAAGGGAAACTACGAGCGTTGGATACCACCGGCGAAGAAAAATGAACAACACCAGAATCGCCAGAACCGCCCCCATCCACATTTCATTTTTGACGCCTGCCATCGATTCATTCAAAATTTCCGATTGGTCGTAAAATTTTTGAATTCGGGAACCTGTGGGAAGCACTGAGCGGTATTCACGGATTTTTTTGTCCACATTGCGAGCAATACTCGTGGCACTGGTTCCGAGCGCCTTCTGAACCACAATGGCCACCGCCGGTTGGTTGTCACTGCGAATCAGGTAGTGCTCCGGGATGTGCCCTTTGCGAACGGTGGCTACATCTTTTAAAAAGATGGGAAGTTTGCCTGACTGCGATTGCACGGGGATAACACGCAGGTCATCAAGGGTTTTCACCTGCCCGTTTCCGCGAATCGGAATGTCCAAATGATTCTCTTCCACATAGCGGCCGCTCATGATCACGTTATTCTTAAGAAGCTGCTGTTTTAGGTCGATAAAACTGAGCCCCAGTTGCTTTAGACGCGCCACATTGGGTTCAACCACAAACGCCGGGCGTTCCCCGCCCATTACATCCACCCGGGAAATTCCCGGGATACTGCGCAATGTCGGAATGAGTCGGTATTCCACAATCTGACGAAGCTCAGTCTGAGGTATGTGAGAATTGACAATAGTGTAGCCCACAATCTGTTGCATCCGACTGCCCAGATTGTCAATGAGTGGATGTGTGCCGGAAGGCAAACTCCCACTTAGCCGAGAAAGGGCTGCGGAAATAAGCTGTCGCGCGGAAAGGAGATTGTACCCCTGGCCAAATTCCACCGTCACCTGAGAAACGCCCATGGCCGAAATTGAAGAGGTTCGACGCACGCCTCGAATGGATTGCACGGCCCCCTCGATGGGACGTGTGACCAAAAGCTCCACATCCTCCGGTGACGCCCCCGGGTATTGCGTCACAATATTGACAAGCGGGTAATTCAAACCGGGGAAAAATTCAACTGGCATTTTAATCAGCGCCCAGCCGCCTGCAAAAATAAGAAGCATTACCAACAAAACCGTGTAAGCCGGTTGTTTGAGAAATTTTTCGTACAGCGTCATGGTGTTGATTTTCCTGTCATCCTTGTAGTCGTAGTTTAATTCATTTAGAAAAATTCCAGGCACCAAATTCCAAATGCCTCACGGGACTTAAATCGGTTTTAGTATCATTGTACTACAAACATTTCGCCCCGCTGGGGCTGTGTTGTAACTCGTAATTTTTGAAAAAGTTGATGCCGACCCAATGAAAGCGCCGTTAGGT
>CAZMRE010000089.1:0-8425 GCA_964568545.1 uncultured Deferribacteres bacterium
AAAATTTGGTGTTCCTGGTTCAATACGCGTGCCGCAAGTGTGTCGGGTGTGTCATCATTTTCAACCGGAACACAGCGCTGCAGCACAATCGGGCCGGAATCGTAGGTTTCATCAACCAGATGAACCGTTACGCCGGAAACCTTGCAGCCGTAATTCAAAACCGCTTCGTGCACGTGGCGGCCAAACATTCCCTTTCCGCCAAAAGAGGGTAAAAGAGCGGGGTGAATATTTAAAATGCGGTTTCTGTAGGGGTGAATAAGCATAGGTGTGAGCAGGCGCAAATAACCCGCAAGTACCACAAAATCCACCTCATTCTTCCTGAAAAAATCCAGAATGTTTTGATCGAATTCCTCGTCCGAAGAAAAATCCTTCCGCGAAAGCACCAGCCGGGGAATATTGTGACGCTCTGCAATTCCCAGAGCTCCTGCCGATTTTCGATTACTGGCCAGCGCCCGCACATCGGCGGACAGTACGCCCGCCCCGATATGTTCTAAAATAGCCTCAAAATTTGAACCTCTTCCCGAAGCCAAAACACCTAATTGCAGTCTTCTCATTCGTGCTACACACCGTTTTTCTGTGGCAAGAAACGAATTTTCAGTGAATCCGCGTCCAGTTCAACCCGGGCCCCAATGGGGATGGTAAATTTGCGATCCACGTGGCCATACAAGAAATTTTTCACAATGGGAATGCTCAGATCGTGGGTGTAATCCTCAATCACTTCGTCTACTGTCAAACTTGGACTATCTCCCGGCTCACAATCCACAAATTGGGAAAAGATAATTCCTGCCACTTGCTGAAAAATCCCCGCCGAACGAAATTGACTCAGGTAGCGATCCACACGATAGGGTTCCTCGCCCACATCCTCTAAAATCAAGATAGCCCCCTCAAAATCGGGTTGGTAGGGCGTTCCCAAAATCGGATTAATCATGGAAAGACATCCGCCGAGCAATCTGCCTCTTGCCTTTCCTGAATGCACCCGCACCAGCGGGGAATCCGGAACTGAAGGGTATTCCGGGTAGGATTGCCCCGCCATTAAATGCGGCCAGAAGTGCTCTTCCGTAAACGGGTCCATGCCCTTTCCCATTTCCACCGCCACCATAGGTCCCGAGTAGGTTACTAATCCCGTTTGGGAATAAATGGCCAATTGTAAAGAGGTTAAATCGCTGTACCCGACCAAAATTTTGGGATTTTTGCGAATGAGCTGGTAATCCAAAAAAGGCAGCAGCCGGGGGGTTCCGTAGCCACCTCTACTGCTGATAATCGCTTTGACGTCCTGGTTAGCAATCATTGCGTGCAAATCCTCGACACGCACCTCGTCGGCTCCAGCGAGGTAACCACGTTGATCGAACACGTGCTTACCAAGTAGTACCGAAAATCCCCTGTTTTTCAAATACGCAATTCCCTTTTCCAATCGTTCGCGAATCATGGGACTAGCCGGAGAAATGATTCCGATGGTGTCACCTTCTTGAAGTGCCGGAGGAAAAATCGTTTCAATCATCACAATCCTTTACATTTTCACTTATATTAATCCACTTTTGACATTGACATCAGCCCAAAAGAATTTTTGACGGGATTTACATGATATTTTATCTATAACGTAAATAATATGTTGCGTAATCCTGTAAATCCTGTCAAAACATAATCAAGGTTTAATAGGGTTCGTAAATGGCCATTGGGTTTTCCAATCGATAATTTCCGAAGCCGTGGTGATCGGCAAAAATGAACCGCCGATTAATGTCGTAATAGTACCAAATTTGGTACGCGTAAATTTCCGTTTCATAATAGGGGTTGGCTGCCACATTAAACGGCTGGCGCTCCACATCGTTTGGAGGCCCGAACAGAATGTAAACCATCCCCATGTCCGTTCGCCACCCCTCACGAAACCCCGAAAAATGTTGATTCGCAAAATCAACCCGCCGGTAATATTCATCCATTAGTTCATTTGTGGGTGTCCCCGGCGTGGGGTCTTTTGCTTTCCAGAAAGCCTCAAAATAGGCCTGTTTTTTGTCCTTTGGTGCATGGCGAAGTTTATCCAACTCCTTCTTATTCGCAATGTATTGAAGCTGCTCAATGGCTTCGTCCAGATTTGTAATTGCCAATGGCACCCGAAAATTCCGCACCTGAAAAATGCGATCCACCCTTTGATGCTTCTTCCCGCCCTTCACATCTAATACCAGGCGATAGCGAGCCATGCTCAAATCGTGAATATCGATTGGCAGGAACACCTTTGTCCGCCAGCCCGTTTTCGGAATTTGAAGCGATTGGTCCAAGAGATGCTTTTTCCGAAAATTCAAAATAGAATAGGATACCTGATACGCACCGAGCGGTTTAGGAGAATACAATTCAAAATACGCAAACATTCGCCTCGTCGTATCGCTGATGCTTTCCCTTACCTGAGGTGACAAATCCAGCAGGCTCATTGCGTTCAGATTTTTCCTTTCCACAAACAACACATCGCTGACTGAAAGGCTTCCCTTTGCGAAATTCCGAAGCTCCACCTTTTCCTTTTGCTGGCTCGATCGTTTGGTGTCCATGTCGGTCAGTGCCAGAATGACCTGATATTTTCCAGGAGTCAGATCAAACTGTAAATGCTGGAACTGGTAAATCTGATTGGAATTGGTTTCCTCGTATTTTTGAACCGTCGCCTTCCTGCGAAAACTTTTTCCTTCCACCTGATCGCCGTCTTTGTTTAAAATTACAACAGAAAATTCATATTCCGCTTCAAAGCCGTTGTCCATTTTCAAAAATTGAAGAACATCGTTGGAAACCTGCATCGAGATGTACATCCGCGACAATCCGGACGAGTCAGCTGCAAAATTTGAAATATCATAATAGAATACCGGCACACCTGCGTCCTGCCTGTAGAATATTTCAGGCTGTGAAAATGCGGCTGTTAAATTCAGGCCAATCATTAACAAAGCCAACAAAACGCCTCTAAAAAAATACCTCCTCATTGAAACCTCCTCCTGATCCCTAAAACGGACCAGAAAATTATTTTTCGATTGTCTCCGGCGCCCGGCCAATGAATTCTGCTTCCGACGCCGATACAATCGCAACCGGAAAAATGCCCCCGATTATGTAATCCCCTTGCAAAACAACCTGCGAGTCGATTTCCGGTGCATCCCATTTTGTGCGTCCCAGATAAGCCTTTCGTTCCAAATCAAATTGATCAATTAGAACGTCTGTCGTTTTCCCTACAAGTATTTGATTTTTTTGAAAAGCAATCTCCTGCTGAATCGATTGGAGCAGTTCGAACCGCTCTCTTTTAACGGAAGCAGGTACTTGATTCGGAAGATCAAAGGAAATCGTATTTTCCTCCTGGGAGAATTGAAAAATACCCAGATGATCGAACTGAGCATCTTCAACAAACTCCAGGAGCTCCTGAAAATCTGCATCCGTTTCGCCGGGAAATCCAACCATCACGCTTGTTCGAATTGCAATTTCCGGAACTTTTGTACGAAGCCGGTCAATCAGCCGCTCAATTTTTTCTCGCCGGGATCCGCGGCGCATTTTCGACAAAATCTTATCAGAAATGTGCTGAATGGGCACATCAATGTAGGGACAAATATTCTCCCGCTCCGCCATCAAGTCAATCAACTCATCAGAAATCCGATCCGGATAGGTGTACATCAAGCGCAGCCACCGGACGGTCGGGATGTCAGACAACTTCCCGAGCAGATGAACCAGCGAGGATCCGTCGCGCAAATCCTTTCCGTAATACGTGGTATCCTGAGAGATAATCACCAATTCCTGCACGCCTGCCCCGGTTAACCGCCGGGCTTCCTCCAGGATTTCCGGCTCCGGGCGGCTGATGTGCGGGCCGCGAATCAGTGGAATCGCACAAAAACTGCACGTATTATTACACCCTTCTGCAATCTTCAAATACGCATAACCTGGCCCGGTGCTTACCAACCGTTCTTTGCGACTGCCTTTCAGAGGTTGCAATCCCAAGCGTTGCGACAGTTCATCAGCTATTTGTGGAATATTTCGAGCGCCAAAAAAACCATCCACTTCCGGGATTTCTTTTTGAAGATCAGATTTGTACCGCTGGGATAGGCACCCTGTAACGAAAACCCGTCTGTTTCCCGCTTTCTTAAACTGAACAGCCTCTAAAATCGTTTCAATGGATTCCCGCTTGGCGTCTTCAATAAATCCACAGGTGTTTATAACGATATCGGATGCAGCGCTGGCATCATCTACAATCACGGCCCCCCGGGCCTGAAGGTGACCCATCAGAATTTCAGAATCGACCAAATTTTTTGGGCACCCCAAATTTAGAAAGAAAACCTTTGGCTGATTCACGCCTGATTGTTCTCCGAAAAAATAGCATCGATAAAGCTGTCCAGATCGAACGCGGCTAAATCATCAATTTGTTCCCCAAGACCAATAAATTTTACCGGAATGCCCAGTTCTTTCATGATGGTCAACACAACACCCCCTTTTGCCGTACCGTCCAGCTTTGTCAATACAATTCCCGTTACGTTCACAGCCTGGCGAAATTGTTCCGCCTGGCGAATTGCATTTTGTCCTGTTGTAGCATCCAGCACCAACAGTGTTTCGTGAGGCGCTTCAGGGATTAACTTGGTCATCACCCGCTTGATTTTTTTCAATTCTTCCATCAAATTTACTTTCGTGTGCAGGCGGCCGGCTGTATCTACGATAAGAACATCCTTTTTGCGGGCAAGCGTGGCATTGAGTCCGTCGAACACCACGGCACCCGGATCCGCACCCGACTGATGACGAACTAGGTCGGCACCCGCACGCTCTGCCCAGATGTTTAATTGTTCAGAAGCGGCTGCTCGAAAGGTATCTGCTGCGGCAATCATGACCTTTTTTCCTGCCTGCCGAAACCGGATGGCCAGTTTTCCGATCGTTGTAGTTTTTCCCGTCCCGTTCACCCCTACCACCAAAATCACAAAGGGTTTTTCAGATGGGTGAAAAAAGGCCTCTTCATCAATCGACGCTTGAGGAATTTGATCAAATAGAATTGATTTGAGCTCCCGGCGAATCATTTCCTGAACCTCTGTCGGTTCATAATCCCGCTTTACCCGTGCCTGTTTCCGAAGGCGATCCACAAGCTCCATGACGGTTTCAACGCCAATATCGCTTGAAATGAGGATTTCCTCTATTTCATCCAGGGTTTCGTCGTCGAGCGATTTCTTCCCGGTGACCGCTTCCTTGATGCGCCCCAAAACACCCGTGCGCGTTCGGGTTAATCCAGAACGAAATTTTCCAAACAATGCCATCGTTGCCTAATTTCCCAAAGATTTGTTTGCCTGTGGGGAGATCTCCCTGCGGGCGAATTTAGATTCCTGTTCCCCAACCCTTGTAAAAAAACGAAGCACATGTTTCATTTTCAGCAATGTCCTATCCTATTTCCATCCCAATCCCTGTCTGGCACCAATAAACCGCTTTCCGTAGTCGATTACAGAAATAATAATCATCACTGTACTAATATATAAAAATATAGTGCTTAGCAGTCGTATTTTCAACAAATAAAATAAAAATGTCAGGGCAAGTGACGTGGTTGTCAATTTGCCCGGAAGCCTGGCCTCGGGAACGACCCCCTTGCGCAAAAGCGTGTAACCGTAAGTAGCGTAAAATGAATCCCGAATGACCAAAATCACCAACAGCCAGACTGGAAGGTTGCGGTAAATCACCAATAATATTCCGATAGAAAACAGCCCCAATTTGTCGGCAATGGGATCCAGAATTTTGCCTAGGTTTGTCCTCTGATTGAGCTTTCGGGCCAGAAAGCCATCGCTCAAATCGGTGAGCGCAGCAATTACCATCAAAATCAGTGCAATGCGCTGGGACTTTCGCGTATTCATAACGAAAAAATAAATGATCCAGGGAAGCAACAAAATACGAATCGTCGTTAAAATATTGGAAATTGTCCATATTTCATTCTTGGTCTCTGGTTTAAGAAGCGCTTTAACCTGAGAATCCCTTTTAACACGAGGAACTTTTTTTTTCAAAACAATTCTCCTTATAAGGGGAATTTGAATTCTTATTTTCAAACCGGCCAGATACGGATTTGGGATAAATAGCAATCTGGAATTTGCTAAACTATTTTCGCCAAAAAACAAGAATTTTACTTCTAACACACCAACATCTACGAAAGAACACGGAAGATGGTAGAACAGATAGGCCAACTCTAAATCCGCCACAGGCAGATTAGCTTAAGGGATCAAAAACTTCACTAATGCCTATTTTAAAGACCTTCAATGCATCCAGAATAAGCGTCGGCTTGTTGTACAGAGCCTTTTTAAACACATTTACAATTGTGCGTTTTTCTTCCGGAAGCGAAAGAATGGAATCGGCCGTTCTATTCAAATCATCATCCGTAAGCTTGTAAACGGCTTCTTTTAATCGATACGTCATTTTGTGGGTATTGCCCTCGGATTTGTACCATTGTCGTTCATATTTTTTCAGGAACGATTCCGAAACATCTCCCGCCTGGACTGCTTCTGCCGCCACCTGTCCGGCCAGTTTTCCAGCAACCATTGCCGGTACAATGCCTCCGCCGGAAATCGGATTAGCCTGGTGCGCAGCATCTCCAATCAGCATAAAACCATTTTTTACGATCTGTTTATTCGTGGCTGCAACAGGAACGCCTCCAATAGTTGTTGTTAAAACGGAAGCCTTAGGAAAATGTTCCTGCACAAATTCCTCCAAATAGCGAAGGGGTGATTTGTATTGCGCATATTCACCGGAAATTCCAATGCCAACATTCGCAACTCCCTCTCCTTTGGGAAACACCCAGATGTAGCCTCCCGGTGCAATTTCGTGTGAAAAATAAAAATCGCAGTTACTTGGCGTTACATCCACATTGGCCATCGTGTACTGAACACAGGTTTCAATATCTCTGAGTTTTAATTGGGTTCGGATGCCTGCCCAGCGCCCCACGCGGGATTCTACGCCATCGGCGCCTATGACAATTTTTGCCCGCAACGACTGGCGCTTCCCCATGTGCGAAAAAACAACCCCGTTAACGTCCCCATTTTCGTCAAAAAGAAGTTCTTCCACGTAAGCTTTGGTTAAGACCTCTGCCCCTGCTTTTGAGGCTTTTTCTGCCAGAGAATTATCAAATACTTTACGATTCAAGACATAGCCAAAATCCTCATTGGCCAGATGAACACTTTTCCCGTGGGGAGAAATAAGATTAATCGCCTCAATTTTATTTGCAATCCATCGAGAATCTGCTTCGACAATACTCTGAAGACCGGCTGCTCCCACTCCTTCCGCACAGCGCACCGGTGAACCAATATCACGGTCTTTTTCCAGCAATAAAACTTTTGCTCCGCCCAAAGAGGCATGCCAGGCTGCCACCGAACCGGCCGGTCCCGCACCAACAATTATTATATCGTAGCGATCACTCATCAACAAACTCCAGAGTTTCAATGGGACAAACGTACACGCACAATTTGCAATTGGTACAGGTTTTTTCATCTATTTTTATGACGGCTTCGCGCAGCTCAATACAATCTACAGGGCAAACCGAAACGCAGGTTCCACAGAAATCACAGCGATCTTCCTTAATTTTGATCATAAAATCTCCTTAATCACTGTTAGAAGGATTCAGCGAAGGGTAATTCAAACCAAATCGAACATGATAATACCATTTTGAAAAGAAAAAAACACCCAAAATACCGATAAAATAAAGCGGAAAATAGAGCGCGACCATCAGGCTCAAAAGCAAAATCGGCAATCGGGTAATTCGATTCAGCCAGCGATCGTCGCTTCTAAAGATCAAAAACACAAACATAAAATATGAAACAAACGCCGGGATAAAAACAATCCAATCGCGCGTTAGAAATCCCAGAATAATGGCAATCGAATCGAATAAAATGGACATTCGAATCGTTGCCTGCTTTCCATGTCGAACGGCAAACGTGATTTTATGAGAATGCAAATCACCATCGGCATCCAAAATCGTCGTTAGAAAATAGACGGAACCCACGCCGAAAACGTACGGCAGCGAGTGGAAAACCATAACGCCCGAGGGTTTTCCCATACTCAGCCAACCGGCAAAAAACGTAAGCAGTCCGCCAAACAAATTGGCCATAAGCCCTTCAATGGGGCGATCCTTCCACAAAAACGGAGGCAGACTGTAAGCAATTCCCAATATCAGAAGTGAGAAAAGCCACACAAGAACAAACCATCCCGAGGCTTTTACTGAAATCAAGAATGAGACGAGCAAAAGAATCAGGCCCTCCCAAACAGCGGCTTTTGTGGAAATATGCCCATCCGCAATCAGAAACAGCTTGGAATTTTGTTTGTCTGACCCGACATCCGTTAATTGATTCAGAATAAACACAGTTCCCATTAACAAAGAATAGCTGACCAGCACCCACCAGAAGTTCCCCCAACCTGCACGCGGCGCACCCAGTTTGAATTGAGGCCATCCGATGCCTTGCGATGC
>CAZMRE010000090.1:0-8300 GCA_964568545.1 uncultured Deferribacteres bacterium
CCACTAATCCGAGCCATCTTTAAAAAATAGGCAAGCAAGATTTTTTGCTGCTCCTGAGTAAGGGCTTCTTCTTCCAGTTTCAGAATCTTTTCCATATCTCGCAGAGCCAGGAGAACTTCTTCAGGGATGTCTTTCATGGTCTCAGGCAAATAAATGAGATACTGCACAGCGGTCAGCAAAAATTGACGCATGCTGTCATCCACCACATTTCGAAGCATGTCGTTAATTTGCGATGCCAGGCGTGTCACCCGACCACGCGAAACGCTGCTTCTCGGTACTTCAAATGTTGTCTCGCGCGAAAACAGCGACTTCACCGCCCTGGCCAATTCAATAAAACTCCGAACCTGTTCAGAAATTGGGTCCCGAAGCATTTGCCACATTGTCTCACGCGTATCACAAATGATTTGCCGCTTTGCGAACTCCCTTTCCCATTTCGGACGACTGCTCTCTGGAACGCGCTGCCAGTAAGGCACCGCAACTGTCAACGTGTTGAAAATATCCTGCTGAAGAAGAACCGCTAGATCCGGGCGCAAAAACGGAAGAAGTTCTTCCCGCTCCTTTCTGGATGGAATGCGCCCCTTCGCCAGGAGACCATTTTTCCGAAGCAATTCCTCCTGAAACAGCGGAATAAAATCTCTCAAAACGGACTCATCTTCTTTCAGTGCTTTCAGAGCCGAATTCCCCGGAGGAAAGGCATCTTCAACCCGCTTGACAAATGTCAAGTCCGGATTGTGATACAAACGAAGCGTATTCAAAATATCCCGTGCGGGCAAATGCGGCAAAATATGCTGTTGAAACAACTCTAATCGATTGCCGTTTCCGCGCTCCAAAAACTTGTAACCGGCTCGGAAAAGTCCCGTGGTAAATTGATTGACTCCCAGTAAAATGGTTTGGGCCTTATTGTGACCAATTGCCCGCAAAAGCGTGCCGTGACTGGACAGAGGCAGTGTGCTGGAAAGCCGTTCCACAATTTCCCGGCTTTTGTTCATTGCCGGCTCTTTGTTGGGACGAACCGTGGGGCGATCGCGAAAGGGCAAGAGCGTGCGAGATAGAAAATAGGAAATCACGTGAATTCCCGTCATGTCCTCCGGGCGGCCGTAAACAATTTGTTTAAAATTGGACTGCACATCATCCAGAAACTCAAGAAACAGAACATCGTCTTCTCGACGAATGAGATGCCGGAGACTATCCCACGTTTCATCCCCCTGAGCCGGAAGCTGGGAAGCCCTTGAAAGCACTCGAGTCCAGAAATCCTGTTGTTTGGTTCCAATGTGATAAAAAACATTTGCCAATTCTTGCGCCCGAAGCCCACGAAGTTGTTCCATCACATTTGACTGGAAGGTGCGAAAATCGCTGTGACTGAGAATCCCCGACAGAGGCGATCGAGCCCGGCGAAATGAAACCAGTTTCAGAGGCTCCATAGAAGAAAAAATCCCGTCATTCTCATAGAAATCGCTGTCAAAAACGTGCAAGCCGCTCGTGGCATCGTAATAGCCACCCTGCCTCTGAGGCGATTCGCCCGATCCAAATTTGATTCGGATTCTTCCCAGCAAATTCTTTTCCCACATCCAGCGATCCAGCAGTTCCCGCGCATCCTGGTACAGTGAATATGCCTTTAACTGCCCCACTTGCTGACTCAAATCGGAACCCGCAATAAAAAACTCCCCGATAATCTGCCGAAAGCGATCGGCTGCGGACTGGTGCAATTCCCGCGTGATTTCAGCAAATTTCCAAATTTCATCCAAAAATTCCGGAATGTGCCGAATGGCATCCAGCTCTTCAAACAGAGGCACAATGCGAATGTCCGGCAGATTCAGATCGGGTGTTTTTCGCAGAACTCGCGCTTTCTCTTCACACAATTTTTGGTAGAGTGTTAAAATCGCCCTGGCATCGCTGGCCATGCTTACCTGAATCGCCAGAACAAAGCCATCGTACCCGTATTGGCTGCCCAGCACATTTAGTTCCACTAAATTGTAAACCGTCGTGTCAACGGTGAATTGATCCTTGTCCAGAATGATTTTTTGGTGAATGCGTGGGGTTAAATAAAATCGCTTTAGATAATTTTTGTAAGATTGCAGATAAAACAACCAGTTATCCGATTGCAATTTTTCTTGATTTCGAAGGGTGACAGCTTCCACCATTTCGGTTAGCACACGATTAATTTCAAATAGTTGCCTGATTTCAGATGAACGCTGCTTGCGATACTGCTGCATCCGCCGTTCGTTTCGATCGTTGTGCTTCCAAAGCGATTTTAGGGGATCACGCAAAAGCCCGAGTTTTCGTAAAAACCGCCGTATTTTTCCTTGCGAATATTCCAGTGGGATGGTCTTTCGGTACTTTTCCTCCAGCCGACTGGTTAGGAGGGTAATCTTTTGCAGAATTTTTTGGAAATTTTCAATCCTGACCTCAACCGATCCGATCGTCTCGAGCTGCTTTTTTTCTTCAACGGTTAAATAATTTTCTTTCTGAAAAACATTGATTAGCAACGTAAGAGCCCGGATATTTGCAATTAACGGGCCGGATACCAATGTGTGCCCCTGACCACTCGGACGCGTACTACCATCCCAGTCGCCCCACAGTGAAAGGACCACGCCTTGCGATTTTCCGAAAAAGATTTCTTCAAAGGTTTCGCCCAGTTGAAGCGCTTCAAGGTCACAAATGGCTTCTTGCGCCTCCATTTGAGAAGAAATCGGAACATTTTCGCCAATGAACTCCTGCACAAGTGCCCGAAAAAGTGTTTTTGCAGTTACCGATTTGTACAACTCGGGGGCCACGCTCGCTTTTGCCAGCCTTGTGAATAATTGTTCCACCTGAAGGGAGTACATCTGTGTGGGGTGAACCGTTCGGTCAAACAGGCGCCTCGAAAATCGTTTTCGACGAATTCTGGAAGAATCCATCCGCAATTCCCTTAGAAAATTCTGCTGTACGGCGTTTCGAAAAACAGGACTCTCACCGCCTACCCGGATGGCCTCCCGGGCAATTACCCAATCGTGAAGCCTGTTTTGGAAAAATTGCCAGCGATCGGGCAGAAATTGGGTCAAAAAATCCTGCAAGGCGTTTGAATCGGCCAGCTTCTTTCGAGCCCAGTCTGGCAGAATTCTCAAAAAATCGTTTTTGGCCAGATTTTGAACTTCTTTAAAAAGAGCGTCTGATTTTTCTTGAATGGATTCCAGTTTTTGTTTGGTAATTGTAGCGCCCGTTACTCTGCGAAAAAGGTCAGATTCCGGTAAGAGATAATAGCGGTAATTCTCCGCCTGCCGCCGGATTTGCTCCGACAATTCCGCCACGAGACGATGAATCTTTCGGGGAATGGCATCGATTTCTAATCGCCCGCCAAGAGTCAGCCGAAAACTGCGTCGAGCCACATCAAATCCCTCGGCTGTCTGCGAAAAATTGGTCATTGGAATCAAGCCAATACCTTGATCGGCTAACTGAAATGCAATTTTTTCGATTTGAACCGTTTCGGGCATGTTCGCCACAAACAGGCGCGGGTACATGGCCCCTTCTGGCGGGAAATAGCTGATTTTGTACGGATTTGCATCTGCGGACAGGGAGTCAAATTCTCCCTGAATGGCCTTTGCCCGCTTCCACATAATCCAATCCCGCAGTTGTGCAAACTGAGCAACCTTCTCCTCTCCCCTGCGGTAAAACAGCGTACTCAAAAGAATGGCCATTAAATTGGCAGAAATATGAGAAAGCGCCGCTGAAAGCCTTTGCCGCAGCGAGGTGTCCGGCACATCGCAAACAGCCAATCGAGCACCGGCTTTGCAATCTGTCTTGGAAATGGATTGAAGCGTTACAAGATAGCGCAGGTGATTCTGGCGAAGTTTTCCCAGTGAAACGGCTCGAATGGCCAACTTTTTAAGGCTATTTACGGGAACGCGTTCCGCACGAGCTTCCGGAAGGCCGATCACCACATCCGAATACGAGAGATCGTCAATCAGAAGAATCCCATTCCGAAGGCAAAAAAGCAAAATTTTCTCAACATCCCGCTCGTTCCAGATTTTTCCGGTTGCATTGTGAGGATTATTCAGGATCACAGCGCCGTAATTGCGCCAATTGGAACTATCTGATAATTTTTCTTTCAACATTGAAATGAAGCGGTTGGGATCCAATTGGAGATCTTCCCCGAGAGGCACGGCCACTACGCGGGGAAACGCATCACCAACCGTCCAGCTAAAATCAGGAACTAACACTTCCCTGATTCCCCAGGAATCGGCCATGGCGCTGAGCGCCGTGCGTGCCGAGCCGTTCACCACCACCAAATGATTCGGTTGGTACTCCGGATGAAGCTGCTGGAAAACTGCCAGGAAAGATTGCTTTAGTTCGTCCTGATAGGAAGGGTCCCCCAAATTTTCAAAGAAATTCCGAACAATATCTTCCTGACGCTTTCCAAGAAAGGGATCTGCAACAGATCGGTACCTTCGCGCCCGCCGGTAGTCGGGAATCTTTTCAGAAAGGTGAGCCGCCACACGTTCCGTATGATTGGCAAACTGAACAGCTCTTCGCTGAAGACTTTGCGCGAGGATATCGGCTGTTTTCCCGGTATTTTTAAGAAAAGAAGAGATTCCTGCTGGAATCGGGTTTTCCGAATCGATGTTGGTAGCTCCGGCAATTCCAGACAGAGCCAGATCCGAGGCTTTCTCTTTCGGCATCCGGTTTGATTGAAAGGTGCCATCCTGCTTTAAAAAGAAGCTCAGCAGTTTAATTTCACTGGCTGACGGCGTTCCCATTTTCTTAAAATGCTGCCGATTAAAAGCGGCAATCAGATCCACCGGACCCAAAACAAAGGCTAAACTTGAGAATTTTAAATAGGGATGGATGGCATCAGGTGACAAAATCCGAACCATCTGCTCCTTTAATTTCGGAAAAATCGAAAGGCTTTCAGACTGGAGAGATTGATTGGTTTCAATCACAAAAACCGGATGCTGGCGCAGAAAAATACCCAGACGTTTGCGCACGTTCTGCGGCAATTTTTCGAGTAAAAGAATAAACGGCAGTGAATCGGGCGGGGACTCTGTGTAGAATTTTTCCAGTTCCCGGAAAAAAGAAGAGTCCACTGTTTTGAGAATGGCCATCTGTTTTGAATAAGCACCAAGAATGTGAGGGTACGGCAGATTTCCCAAAATGAGGCCGTGTACGGATGAATTTGCGGCCTGTTCAAAGAGCAATTGCAGCAATAATTTCAAGGCCTGCCAGCGCCCCCCGGAAGCGATGGCAAATTCCGGAGCATTTTTTTCATCCCCCCCAAAATTGTACCTTGTGGGCGATTCTTGAACCTGGTTAAAAAAGACTTCCATTTTACGTGTTAGTGTCCCCGGATTTCCGGGCGAAAACCCGCCGGCAGGCGCATACGTCACCGCCTTTCGGGAGATTTCAAACAAAAGGTTAAAATAATCCGAGAGTTCCCGATCATCGAGTTCCGAAAGAAACTCGCTTTCCTCAAAATCCTCTGCAAACGGGCGCAGAAAGTCAGCTCCGGAAAGAATGGCGTTGTAGAGTCGGTCGAGCGTCTCATCCTGCACTGGATTTCCAATGTGAAAATCCACACGCCTCTCTGAATCGACAGGTGCGTCGGCTGTGCGCTTACTGATTTCTCCAACAAGCGATGGAGGAAATGGTTTGAGCTTTAAGAAGGACATGGTTTAAGGCTAAGATTAAGATTGAAAAAAACCGTTTGCTTTCCCTCGCTATTCTTAGTGCAAATTCTCTTTTTATTTTTCAATGAAATCCTATTCCTCTTTCTGAACATTATGCGACTGGAGTGTTTCCAGCAGGGCCTGTAAAATTTTGGGTAATCCCTCTTGAATTTCAGGGGAAAGTGAAATAACCGTCCGAGCGCTCTTAAGCTGCTGACTTGCTTCCACCAATCGCGTTAATTGCGGCGTCAGCATAATCAGCTCGGGATGCTTGCTGAGTAAGTCCGCTTCTTCTTGTTCTACTTCCAGGGATAGGCGCTTTTTTTCGGTTTCCTTTTCCAATAATTTTTGTTCCAGCTCGGCAGATTTTAGTTCCTCAATTTCTCGCAATTTGAGGTGCTCTATTTCCATTTCATGTTTCATGCGGGTAATTTCGTCATCCGCCGCCAGACGCAATTTTTCCGTAGCTATTCTGGATTGCTGGTTCGACTTTTCCGTTTCCTCCTGAATGCGGGCTTCTTCCTGCTTTCTAATCGCATCCGCAATTTTTTTGTCCGACGCCTCCGCTTCCGAAACAACAACAGATGTTACGGCAATTCCAAAATTTGACGACATGTCCTGAAGCCTTTGGCTGAGCATGTGAGATAATTTTTCCCGCGTAACCTGTGTAATATCAAGAGGCTCCACTAACTCTCCAACCAGTCCCTGCACGGTACCGGAGAGTTCCTGAGCCACGCGATCAACCGCCGCGGAAGACCATCCTCCAACTCGCACGAGATTCTCCGCACGCTCGGGATTTGGAAAAAAAGACACAGAAAGCTTGATGACGACGTCAATTTTTCCACGCGCCTGCGTTTTTACTTCCGTGGAAAGCGTTTTTACCGTTGCGGGCAAAGCCAAAACGGACTTTGAAAAATACCACCGTTTCAGATATGGCTGAACCTTGCCGTGCTTCTCCACGAGCAGCAGCTGATCGGGACGGCGCACTTTCGCAGTAACAACAACAAAAATCATTAGAATAATGACAACGCCTAAGAGACCATACCAGAAAATCATCGGAATTCCTCCCAATTAGGGTTGGATTTTTATTTTGAAAGAAAAATCCACAGGCATAAAACCTGCAATTATACAACTCCTCGAAATAACCGTTTACCAAAGAAGCTGATGGCATCATTTTTTGAATAGTTTGACAGGCCTAACAGGATGATTTTGATTCATTGCCCTAAAAAGTATTAAACGACACAAAATAATCAAAAGAGACCATCTTTAATCCTGTAAATCCTGTCAAGAATTTTCAAGGTTGATACAACCCTGCTCTTTGGCATATTCTACCCAAAATAAATTTTTCTAATATAACCCCTTCTTTGGCAGATTGCAAGCGAAAAATAAATAATAAAAAAAAGATTGATTTTTAAAAATAATTTAGTTAGATTGAAATATATTTTTAGATATATCTAATTATTTGGGTAAGTCATGCGGAATGAAACGGTTGAAAATTATCTAAAAGCTATTTTTCAGATTGAATCTCAAAAGGGAAATGTTTCAACAACATCTCTTGCAAATTGGCTTGGAATTTCGGCCGCGTCTGTAACGAGTATGATTAAAAAGCTTTCAGAAAAAAACCTCGTTCATTATCAACCGTACTACGGCTTGACACTTGCAAGTCAGGGCAGAAAAATGGCCATTCAAATCGTCAGGCGACATCGCCTGATCGAGCAATTTCTTGTGCAAATTCTGGATGTTCCCTGGGATCAGGTTCACGACGAAGCTGAAAAACTGGAACACGCATTATCGGAAGATTTACTCAATCGAATCGACGCATTGCTTCGATCGCCTCAAGCGGATCCCCACGGTGCACCTATCCCGAACAAAGAAGGAGTGATTCCGACAAGGAATATTATTCCGTTAACAGAACTGCAAACAGGACAATTAGCAATTATTGCGGAAGTCAGTGATCATAATTCAGCACTGCTTCGGTATCTGGGGAAATTGGGAATTTACCCTGGCACAAAAATCAATCTGATTTCAAAACAGCCTTTTGGCGGACCACTCACAATCGAATTGTCGGGGAAGGAAATTATTCTCGGCCTTGCCACAGCATCATTTATTTTCGTCGAAAAGAAACCAAGAAAAAGGATCGCTCATGAATCTCACAACAAAATCAACAAATGTTGATGCTTTGGAAGGTTCCGTTTCTGTAAAAAAACGGGGATGGTTTCGACGCCTGTTTGCATTTATTGGCCCGGCTTATCTGGTAAGTGTGGGCTACATGGATCCGGGAAACTGGGCAACCGACATTGAGGGAGGCTCCCGATTCGGTTACACTCTTATTTGGGTACTGCTGATGTCCAATATGATGGCCGTGCTTCTGCAAACCCTTTCGGCAAGAATGGGAATTGTGACAGGATACGATTTAGCCCAGGGCTGCAAGCGCGAATATCCAAAAGCATTGAATTTTTTCCTGTACATTCTGGCTGAAATTGCCATTGCTGCAACTGATCTGGCTGAATTGCTGGGTACGATTATTGGACTCAATTTGCTTTTCGGACTGCCATTACTGTGGGGGGCTGCTATTACAGCAACGGACACATTTTTTTTCCTGGCTATTCAGAGGCTGGGCGTTCGAAAAATGGAAGCATTTATTGTATCGCTTATTGCAAC
>CAZMRE010000091.1:0-8207 GCA_964568545.1 uncultured Deferribacteres bacterium
TACGAACTCATTGGCCGATTAAAACCGGATGTTCTGGTCAAAGGCGCCGATTATTCTGTTGAGCAAATTATCGGCTATGATATTGTGTTGGGTTACGGAGGTAAAGTAGAACCAATCCCGCTAGTACACGGAAAATCATCAACAAAAATCATAAATCAAATCCTCGAAAAATATCTGGAATCAGAGGAATAGCAGTCTTGCCTAACCCGTGAAATATCTGATTGTTAGCAAATGGAGAAAAGCGGGCGAAAATTTTGTTTCTTGCCAAATATATCTTGACATTTAGGATAAAATTCATTATAATTAAATTTAAATATATTTTGCTTTGAAAGGCTTTGTTTTTATGAAACGAATTGGTGTATTGACTAGTGGCGGTGATTGTTCGGGAATGAATGCAGCCATTCGTTCTGTTGTTCGGACGGCGCTGTCCAAAAAATTGGAAGTTGTGGGAATTCGTCAGGGTTTTATCGGTCTTCTGGACAAGCTTTTTGAGCCGATGGATTCGCGCTCCGTTAGCGGGATTATTCAACGAGCGGGGACAATCCTTCAAACAGCCCGATGCGAAGAGTTTAAATACGACCGGGGGCAACAACAAGCCGTTGAAAATATTCAAAATGCAGGGATTGACGGATTGGTTGTAATCGGTGGAAATGGCTCTATGGCGGGTGCGCTTGCCCTTCACAACAAGGGCGTTCCTGTAATTGGCATTCCTGGAAGTATCGACAATGATCTCTTTGGAACGGACACAAGCGTGGGAACCGATACCGCCCTGAACACGATTGTTTCGCTCATTGACATTATTCGGGATACAGCATCTTCTCACGATCGTGCATTTATAATCGAGGTTATGGGAAGAGATTCGGGATATTTGGGGTTGGTTTCAGCCATTGCCAGTGGAGCGGAAGCTGCGATCATTCCCGAGGTACCTTATGATCTAGACGCCATTGCTAAGCATTTATTCGATCGATACAAAGCCGGTAAAACAAATAGCATTGTAATTGTGGCAGAAGGGGCATCCAGCGCGTACACAATCGAGCGAAAATTGAAAAATAAAATCGGTTACGAAACACGAATTTCAGTCTTGGGCCATATTCAACGGGGAGGTGTTACAACCGTTTTTGATCGTCTCCTGGCGAGCAAATTCGGACAAAATGCGGTAGAGGCTTTGATCGAGGGGAAATCAGGACTGATGACTGCGCTTCAAAACGGACAGTATACATTTGTTTCACTAAGTGATGTTATTTCGAAGAAAAAGAAAATTCATCCAAGATTATTAGATCTGGCAGCAGATTTGAGCAGTTGAGGAATTACACACAAGAGGAGGATTTGAAATGCCAATAAAAGTTGGAATTAATGGGTTTGGACGAATTGGACGCCTGGTTTTTCGGGCCAGCTTTGACGATCCAAAAATTGACGTTGTAGCTGTAAATGATATTACGAATCCAGCTACACTGGCTCATTTATTGAAATATGATACCAATCACGGCATCTACGAAAAAAATGTGGAAGCTACTGAGGATGCTATTGTTGTGGACGGCAAAAAGGTGCTTTCGTTTGCTGAAAGAGATCCATCCAAATTGCCTTGGAAAGAATTGGGTGTGGATGTTGTGGTTGAATCCACGGGTTTGTTTCGCAAGAGAGACCAGGCCGCTATGCATTTGGATGCCGGTGCTAGAAAGGTAATTATTTCTGCTCCCGCAACCGATCCCGACATCACAATTGTGATAGGTGTTAATCATCAGAAATACGATCCGGAGAAACATCATATTATTTCTAATGCATCCTGTACAACAAATTGCTATGCTCCCACAACCAAGGTAATTATGGAAAAATTCGGCATCGCCAAAGGTTTGATGACTACCATTCATGCCTACACCAATGACCAGCGAATTTTGGATTTGCCTCACAAGGATTTGCGGCGGGCACGTGCGGCAGGCGTTTCTATGATTCCCACAACTACAGGTGCCGCAACAGCCGTTGGCGAAGTGCTTCCTGAATTGAAGGGAAAACTCAATGCCATGTCAATCCGCGTTCCTGTTCCCAATGTGGCACTTATCGATGCCATTTACGAAGTGGAGAAGAATGTCACGGTTGAAGAAGTGAATGCGGCATTCAAAGAAGCATCTGAAAATGAATTAAAGGGCATTTTGGCCTATGAAGAAACCCCTCTGGTTTCTCACGATTACAACCACACCAGCGTGTCTTCCACTGTTGATGCCCCCTCTACAATGGTTATTGGCGGAAATATGGTGAAGGTACTGGCTTGGTACGACAATGAATGGGGATTTTCAAACCGCGTCGTTGATCTTATTCGTCTGATCGGAAAATAAGTTTCAGTCAGATGGGAGCGAATCATGAATAAAATGTCCCTTCGAGATGTAGATTTAAGCAATAAACGCGTGCTCATGCGGGTTGATTTTAATGTGCCTCTGGATAACCAGGGGCACATTACAAATGATACTCGAATTCAAAAGGCATTGCCGAGTATTCGATACGCCCTTGAGCACGGTGCAAAGTTAATCCTGATGTCACATTTGGGGCGTCCGAAAGGAAAAGTAGTTCCTTCGATGAGCCTCAAACCGGTTGCTGATCATTTGAGCACATTGCTGGACAAACCAGTTCAATTTTTAGGTGATTGTGTAGGTGAGGCTGTTGAAAAAGCGGTTGCCGCGCTTAAGCCGGGCAATGCGCTTCTTTTGGAAAACCTTCGTTTTCACATGGAAGAAGAAAAAAATGACCCTGAATTTGCAAAGAAATTGGCATCTCTGGGAGATATTTATGTAAACGATGCGTTTGGCACGGCACACCGAGCCCATGCCTCAACAGAGGGGGTGACACATTTTATTTCTCCCTGTGTGGCAGGTTTCCTAATGGAAAAGGAAATCGAATATCTGGCCAAAGCAATTGAATCGCCTGTGCGGCCATTTGTAGCGATTATTGGCGGGGCGAAAATCTCCGGAAAGATCGATGTAATTCAGAATCTACTCAATAGAGTGGACGCACTGCTAATTGGTGGCGGAATGGCGTTCACCTTTTACAAGGCTCAGGGATTGGAGATTGGGAAATCTATTTTGGAGGCCGATAAGGTAGGATTGGCAAAGGAGATCCTTTCCGAAATTGAGTCAAAAAGCGTTGATTTTATTCTTCCGGTGGATGTTGTAGCCGCGGAAAAAATTGATCCGACTGCGCAAACAAGCGTTGTGGCAATCGATCGGATTCCCTCGGATATGGCCGGTGTTGACATTGGTCCTGAAACAATTGCAAAATTTGAAGAAAAAATTGTCTCAGCCAAAACCGTTGTATGGAACGGACCAATGGGAATTTTTGAAATCGACGCCTTTGCCAGAGGAACGAACGCAGTCGCTGAAGCGATGGCAAAAGCCACTGAAAGAGGAGCGGTCACAATTGTGGGCGGCGGGGATTCGGTTGCTGCCGTAAGCAAAGCAGGATTGGAAGATAAAATCACCCACATTTCCACAGGCGGCGGGGCCTCGCTGGAACTTTTGAGTGGGTACAAATTACCCGGACTTGAGGCATTAACGGATAAGGAATAAATTCAATATGCGAAAAAAAATAGTTGCCGGTAATTGGAAAATGAATTTAACTCTCCCTGAGGGAGTTGCGTTGGTGAAGGTGCTAAAATCGAACGTGTCCGACATCGAAAAGTCGGATGTGGTTGTTTGTCCTCCCTTTCCATTTCTGGTTCCTATTGCCGATGTGCTTAAAGGAACGCGAATCGGCCTTGGTGCCCAAAATATGTATTTTGAAGAAAAGGGGGCATTTACAGGAGAAATTTCTGCCGCAATGCTTCTTTCTACGGGAACTCAGTATGTTATTCTCGGACATTCGGAAAGACGCAAATATTTCGGTGAAACGAGTAAAATCGTAAATAAAAAAGTCAAAAAAGCGATTGTGTCCAAATTGACGCCCATTATGTGTGTTGGCGAAACGTTAGAGCAGCGAGAAAAGGGCGAGACTGAATCAATTATTACATCGCAGGTATCAGAGGGTTTGTTTGAATTGCTATCTGCCGATGTGAAGAAAATGATTATTGCTTACGAACCCATTTGGGCCATTGGAACTGGCCGAACCGCCTCTCCCGAACAGGCCGTTGAAGTTCACAAACTGATTCGTTCAATTGTAGCGAAAAAATTTGGTGAGGAAACGGCCGAACAAGTGCGGATTCAATATGGTGGAAGTGTCAAGCCGGATAATGCGGAAGCGCTACTTAGTCAACCTGATATTGATGGAGCGTTGGTGGGCGGAGCTAGCCTTAAAGCGGATGCGTTTGAAGCCATCGTGCGGGCCGGGGAACTTTTTTCGTAAAAGGGCGTAACAAAACCTAAAAATGGAAGGATAAGTTGTGTTAGGTGTTATCATTGCATTTCATGTGATATTGTGTATTTTAATGATGGTGGTTATTCTTTTACAATCCAGTAAGGGTGGCGGTTTGTCTGGTGCCTTTGGTGGTGCCGGTGGTGGAATGGGAACTGTTTTTGGTGGACGCGGTGCGGCGACATTTTTGTCAAAAGCAACTGTTGTACTTGCGACATTATTTTTTCTGAGCAATATTACCCAGGGCCTCATTACTAAACAGCAGCCGACTCGCAAAAGCTTGGTGCGAAAAGAGATGGAAAAAGAGGGCAAAGTGAAACAATCGGCAGCCGATTTACTGCCTCCGATTGAAGGGGAAAAGAAGCCTGCTGCAATGCCTGCGCAGCCGAAACAGGCTAAAACAGCGGGACAGAATCCTTCTTCTAGTTCCAGAAAGGTTCAAAAAAATCCCAAAAAATAAAGCGAAGCTTTTTTGTGGCTCGATTAAATGCTTGTTCTCTGGCATTTACGAAGGAGTATGGGAAAATAGGGGTAGCGATTGAGAAGAGGTTAAATACGAA
Organism: uncultured Deferribacteres bacterium; assembly: GCA_964568545.1. Taxonomy (GTDB): domain Bacteria; phylum Zhuqueibacterota; class JdFR-76; order JdFR-76; family BMS3Abin05; genus BMS3Abin05. Next base: position 4,896 of record CAZMRE010000091.1, read on the forward strand.
AAGAGGGATTAAGATATATGCCGAAGTGGTGGAACTGGTAGACACGCTACTTTGAGGGGGTAGTGCCCAAAATGGGCGTAGGGGTTCGAGTCCCCTCTTCGGCACTATTTTTTAACGTAAAGAAAAGGTTCATTAAGGAGGCTGATAGTATGAAGGGCAAAATTCGAGGGTTGATTATTATCCTGCTGGGAATTTTTATTATTTCTCAAGCTGAATCGAAGACCGTTTTTGCGCAGGAAAATCAGGCAAAACAGCTTCAGGTGCTGCAAAAGAAAATTAGTGTCGTGCGGCAAAAGATGGATGAGGCATCCAAAGCCAAAAAATTGGATGAATATAATAAGTACAAGAAACGATACGATAGCCTTATTGCCGAATCAAAGAAAATAATTGCCTCATCAAAAGAATTGATGAAACGTGAAAAAGCAAAGGCGGATGCCTTTAATACGGCTAATAAATATCTCAAATTAGGGCAATATCAGAATTCTATTAATGAATATCAAAAGGCCTTAAATATTGACAGCACCTTTGCAAATGCCTATTTTGGAATGGGACTAGCCTACAAAAAAATGAGAAAATATGCGGAGGCTGAAAAATATTATGAAAGGGCTCTGCATTTTAATCCCAATAATGCCAATTATTATTTTGCTCTGGGAACCCTCTACAGAGATGAACGAAAATATGATAAGTCTCTTGAAACCTATGAAACAGCCGTAACAAATAATCCCAACAATTATAAAGCCTATTATGAAATGGGCGTGATTTATAGCAAAAAGAAAAATTACAAAAAGGCCATTGAATCCTTTCAAAAAGCCCTGAATGCGAATCCAAAATATGCAAAGGCTTATATTGCTTTGGGTGTTTCCTACACAAACCTGGGAAAAACACGGGAGGCGATTCAGGCCTATGAAAATGCGGTTAGTTTTAATCAAAGAAACTACCAGGCCTTTTACCGATTAGCAAAAGCATATAATGATTTGAAGGAATATGATAAGGGATTGACTGCGGCAAAGAAGGCAATTGCGTTACGAAGATCATTTGCACCGGCCCATGTGGAGGCAGCACGGGCGATGCAAAATCTTGGTCGATATAATGAAGCGATAAAAGAATATCAAATAGCCGCTCGTGACGTCCGGTGGAGAAAGTTTGCGAATTATCAGATTGACGAAATAAAGCGTAAACTTAAAAAACACAGCTAATTGTTTTTGATGAATTTGTAGCCCACTGATGGTGATCAGTGGGCTTTTTTATTCTTTTTTGATTAAATTTCCTCAGCAACTATTGCTATTTGAAATACCGCGCAGGTGATGGATCCATATTTTTAGAAAAGCTTTAGGCAATATGTTAATATCTATTGTATTTAGACGAATTGCTCATTCCGTAATTCTTTTGCTGGCCGTTTTAACATTCACATTTTTAATGATTCATCTGGTACCCGGCTCGCCTGTGGATTATTTGACAGATCCCCGGCTTCCCCCCAAAACCATTGCAATCATTCAGAAAAATTTGGGTCTGGATGCTCCCCTGCCGATGCAATATCTTCACTGGCTAAGGAATTTTGTTACGGGGGATTTTGGCTATTCTTTTTCTCAGCAACGATCAGTAGCGGCTGTTTTTAAAGATGCGATTCCGGCAACATTGGTACTGACCGTTTCTGCATTTGTGCTGGAATTGGCACTGGGTATCTTTTTCGGCGTGCTGGCCGCTATTAATTATCGCCGAAAAGTGGGGCATTTTATTAACATTGTCTCGCTGACTTTTTTTGGAATCCCGGAGTTTTGGCTTGGATTGATGGCCATTCTCGTATTTTCCATTAAATGGCATGTGTTCCCTTCGGGTCAAACAGCAACGCTGGGATCAAGCAATATTCATCTATTTTTGCATCTCGCTGATTTGCTTCGTCATTTGGTGCTTCCTGTACTCGTTTTGGCGCTGGGCTCTGCGGCGTACACCACACGTTTTGTTCGCGGAAACATGCTCGGAATCCTGCAAAAGGATTTTATTTTGCAGAACCGTCTACTGGGAATTTCATCCAAAAAAATCTACTTTAAATATGCCCTGAAAAATACGCTTCTTCCCGTTGTGACTCTCATTGGCCTTGGATTTCCCTTTTTATTAAGCGGGTCTTTGGTTGTGGAATACCTTTTCTCCTGGCCGGGAATGGGCTGGCTTACCTTTCACGCAGTTCTTACCCGTGATTATCCCGTAATTCTGGCCAGTACCACGTTGATTGCCATTCTGGTTATTCTTGGCAATTTATTTTCCGATTTGCTATATCCATTAGTTGATCCGAGAATAAAATACACGGGGAAAATGGATCGATGAGGCGGCTGTTTGGAAATTGGGAGGTTCGCATCGGAAGCACCCTTGTGGCGCTATTCTTGTTTGTGGCTCTTTTTGCGCCTGTTCTTACGCGATACCAGCCAAATGAAATTGACATGCGTCCGCAGGTGCAGCTCCAGGCACCATCCTGGCAGCACCTGATGGGCACCGATCAATTCGGTCGGGATATTTTGACACGGGTATTTTACGGCAGTCGAATTTCGGTTACCATTGCTCTCATTGTTGTTTTTCTGGCCACAGTGTGGGGAACCATTTACGGTGGTGTGGCGGGATTTTTTGGGAATCGAGTTGATTTTGTTCTCATGCGTATTGTTGATTTTATGCTTTCCTTCCCGATCATTTTCTTGTACATTTTTGTGGCTGCGTTTTATGGAAATAACCTAATCCTGCTGATTTTGCTGCTAAGCGGTACCAGTTGGATGGGAATTTCCCGCCTGGTTCGGGCCGAAGTGCTTTCAATCAAGAAAGCGCCCTTTGTTGAAGCCGCTTTTCTTTTAAATCTGCCCAAATGGAAAATCTTCTTTCGACATGTGCTCTTTAATAGCCTCACGCCCGTTTTGGTGGCGGCGACAATGAAGGTTGGGATTATTGTTTTGGTTGAAAGCACCTTAAGTTTCATCGGACTCGGTGTGCAACCGCCAACCCCAAGCTGGGGGAACATGATTGCCGAGGGAAAGGATTTTCTTCTGGATGGCTGGTGGATGTCATTTTTTCCCGGTTTGGCGATTGTTTCATTGGTCGTAAGTATTAATTTGTTGGGGGATGGGCTTCAGCGAATTTTCAATCTGCACGCTCGATAGGTTGTTCTTGGACGTTATCACTATGAATTTATTTTAATTTTGGAGTTTGTTTTAAAAAGGCTTTGCTCACTAATTTCACGAATTAATTTTATTGAAATTTGATTCTTTATCGTTGCGAGTTTTGCAAAAGTGATTAAAATATTTAGTGAAAATACGTTAACCCGTTGCACCC
>CAZMRE010000092.1:0-8112 GCA_964568545.1 uncultured Deferribacteres bacterium
TTGAAGCACTTATCGAGCGCCTGAAGAAGCGTTCGACCGAGACAGAGGCTCAAATTAAGAAGCGTTTGGAGCGAATTCCAAAGGAAATGGGATACGCCGATTTTTATGACACTGTCATTGTTAATGATGATTTTAACCGAACAGTAACCGAAGTAATAGAAACGATTGAAATGAATCGAAATCAATTGGAGGTAAGAAAAAATGGTTGAAACTTTGCCATTGGATGAAATCAAAAAACGAACAAGTAATATTTATGAATTGGTGGTTGCTCTTTCTAAGCGTGCCCGGCAAATTAATGAAGAACGCCGTGCCCGCTTGCACATGGAAATCAACACAAATGAAGAATATGACGATCTGGAGGATGTTTTGAACCTCCATCCTATGGAAGGACATGTTTTTGAACGGAAAATAAAACCAACGCGTCAGGCAATTGAAGAATATTTGCAGGGCAAATTGGAAATTAGGTATCCCGAAAATAATACGGATGTTGAGTGAAATTATTTGAAAATAAAAAAATTCTCTTTGGCATAACGGGGGGGATTGCGGCCTACAAAGCCTGTGAGCTGGTACGAGAGCTGAAAAAACAGGGTGCAGAGGTGCAGGTGGCCATGACGCAAGCCGCCCAAAGATTTGTTGCGCCATTAACGTTTGAAACCCTAACCGACAGAGAGGTTTTGACGGAGATGTTTTCTCCGGATAAACTGGTGGCGACACGTCACATCGATATCCCCCGAGATGTGAATCGGGTTTTCATTTGTCCGGCCACAGCGAACTTTGTTTCAAAAGTGGCACACGGAATTGCAGACGATCTGCTTTCGACAATGGTAACGGTCGCCGGTGCGGAGAAAACGGTGTTCTGCCCGGCGATGAATACGGATATGTATTTGAATCCCATTTTTCAGGAAAATATGAAAAAGCTTGAAAAATTGGGTTACCGTTTTGTTTCGCCGGAAACCGGAGAATTGGCTTGCCACACGGAAGGCATTGGTCGATTAGCAAACAAGGAAAGAATTGTTGATGTTTTTAAGAGTGAATTACTGGGCTCGAGTGAGCTAAAGGGACACGCCATTATTGTTACGGCAGGGCCAACCGAGGAGCCATTGGATCCTGTGCGTTTTATTACAAATGCCTCCACCGGGAAAATGGGGTTTGCCGTGGCAGAAGCGGCTGCTCTTGCCGGTGCCGAGGTGACGCTCATTTCGGGTCCTACGCATTTGCGGCCTTTTTCGGGTGTGCGGTTTGTTTCCGTTCGAACAGCTCTGGAAATGCGAGAGGCCGTCTTAAAGGCTTACGAAATGGCAAATGGAGTCATCATGGCGGCTGCCGTTTCCGATTACCGGCCGACCACCTATTCTAATCAGAAAACAAAAAAGGGGGCCAAAGAGCTTGAGCTGCATTTGGAAAAAAACCCGGACATTTTGAAGGAATTGGGGGAAAATAAAAATGGCCGCATTTTGATCGGTTTTGCCGTTGAAACGGACAACGAACTGGAATACGGCCGACAGAAGCTCAGTGAAAAAAATCTGGACATGATTGTGGTGAATAATTCCCAGCGAGAGGGCGCGGGATTTGGTACAGATACGAATATTGTGACCTTTTTGCTTCGCTCGGGGGAACGGCAGGATCTACCGAAAATGACAAAATTTGAGGTAGCGCAGCGCATTATCCGGCAGTATGCCCGAATCGGCAGTGAACGGTTTCAAAAATAGGATGACATGTGATTGAGATTCAAAAAATAGTTCCCGATTTTTTAAGTTATCTCAAACAGCAGCAGGAAATCTATGGAGACGGATTCTTGGTATCGAAAGAAGAAGCAGATAGGTTATCAAAACTCTTTCAGAAAAAAGACCTGACGTTACACGAATTGTACGAAGCAATCAAAGATTGCCATCGATGTCCCCTGGCGGAAACTCGTACGCATCTTGTTTTTGGTGAAGGAAATGAAAAAGCGAAACTGATGTTGATTGGTGAAGCTCCTGGCAGGGATGAAGACCTGAGCGGCGTTCCATTTGTGGGACGAGCCGGCCAGCTCCTAAATAAAATATTGGAAGCGATTCAGTTTAAGCGGGAAGATGTTTACATTGCCAATATTGTAAAGTGTCGACCCCCTAATAATCGTGATCCTCTGCCCTCGGAAGTAGAAAAGTGTGAACCGTATTTAAAAAAACAGATTGAAATTATTAAGCCAAAAATTATTCTGGCGTTGGGGCGAATTGCCGGTCAAACGCTTTTGCGGTCCACTGCATCGCTAAACACCCTGAGAGGGAAAGTGCACAATTACCATGGAATAAAATTAGTGGTTACATACCACCCAGCGGCCTTATTAAGGAATCCTCATTGGAAAAAGCCAACGTGGGAAGATGTGCAATTTTTGCGAAAATTGTACGATGAAGAAATGAGTAAAGAATGATGGATTTTTGTCGTTAAAAGAGATACGTGTTAGAGCTATGAATTACCGGAAAAAAAATCAACAGCGGGATCCCAATCGAGCGTCAAATTATGACCGAGTGCCGCCTCAAGCGGTTGATGCCGAAAAGTCGGTGTTGGGTGCCATGTTTTTAAGCCGCGATGCCATCGGAAAAGTGATCGAAATTCTGGACGAACAGACTTTTTATCTGGAGAATCATCGCAAAATATTTCAGGCAGCTATCGATCTCTACGATCGTAACGAACCGGTTGATATTCTGACGGTTTCCGAAGAGATGAAAAAGCACCCGGCCTCTTCGGGGGGACACCCGGGGAATAATGGGGATGTCCCAAAATCCTGGCTGGATGAGGTGGGCGGAAGTTATTATTTGACGGAATTGGCCGAAAGTGTTCCGACTGCTGCCAATGTAGAACATTACGCCAAAATCGTTCTCGAAAAAGCGCTTTTGCGCCAGCTCATTACGGTTGCGGCCGATATTACGGAAGACAGCTATCGGGCGGACGAGGATGTGTTCGATATTATCGATCGCTCCGAACAGCGCATATTTTCCTTGTCGGAACGCAGGCTTCGGAAAGGCTTCCTGACCTTGGATTCTGTTCTTCACGAAACCTTTGAAGAAATTGAAGAACTGCATCACAAGGATTCTGGGGTTACTGGCGTTCCCACGGGATATAAGGAATTGGATGAAATTACATCCGGATTCCAGCGGTCTGATTTTATTATTATCGCCGGACGTCCCTCCATGGGCAAGACGGCATTTAGCTTAAATATTGCCCGTCATGCAGCAGTAGAAGCTGGCGTACCGGTTGGAATTTTTAGCCTGGAAATGGCCAATTATCAGTTGGCATTGCGAATGCTTTGCTCCGAGGCGCGCATCAATTCCCACCTGTTGCGCATCGGGCGATTGGCAGAGGAAGACTGGCCAAAGCTCAGTCTGGCTGTGGGTAAATTGGCATCGGCGCCCATTTATATCGATGACAGCCCTGGCTTAAGCTTACTTGAATTGCGCGCAAAAGCCCGTCGCCTTCGAGCCGATAAAGGACTAGGAATGCTTATTATCGATTATTTGCAGCTCCTTCAAGGACCTAAAAATGCGGAAAGCCGCCAGCAGGAAATTTCGAGTATTTCTCGCTCACTCAAGGCTTTGGCGAAGGAACTCAATATTCCAGTCGTTGCTCTGTCACAGTTGTCACGCGCGGTTGAGTCCAGGGGAGGGGACAAGCGGCCGATGTTATCCGATTTGCGGGAATCCGGTGCTATTGAGCAGGATGCGGATGTGGTGATTTTTATTTACCGTCCCGAGCGGTACGGCGAAACGATGGATAAAGATGGGAATTCACTGGAGGGGGTTGCCGAGATTATTATTGGTAAACAGAGAAACGGCCCTGTTGGAACCCTAAAATTAACCTTTTTAAGCGATTACGCCCGATTTGAGAATATGTTTTTTTCGGATATGGATGTTATTCCTGGCGTATAATTGATTTGGGGGCATTAAATATTTTTGCGGGGCTACTGGTCTCGGAAAGGAAGAAATCCAGGAAAGCTGTGTGAGTTGAATAGTTTATGAAAGAAGCTCAGAAAAAAGAATATGAAAGCCGATTTGACGCGGTTGTTCATAGTTTGGGACGGTATTGCACCAGAGATTACAAAGCCATTGTGCGAAAGGCATTCGATTTTGCATTTGAAGCGCATAAGCACCAGCTTCGAAAATCCGGTGAGCCTTACATCGTGCATTGCATCGAGGTGGCACGAATTCTAACGGAAATGGGAATGGATTATATCACCGTGATTGCCGGAATTTTGCACGATGTGGTGGAGGATACCGGTGTTTCACTGGATGAAGTAAAAGAGGAATTCGGGGAAGAAGTTGCCCTTCTTGTGGATGGCGTAACCAAGATTAGTGAGCTTCAGTTCAGGAGCAACGAAGAAAAGCAAGCCGAAAATTTCCGCAAAATGATCTTCTCTATGGTTAAGGATATTCGGGTGATTATGATCAAGTTTGCGGATCGGCTTCACAACATGCGAACAATTGAGTATCTTCCGCGCAAAAAGCAAGAGCGAATTGCTCTCGAAACCCGGGAAATTTATGCACCACTGGCTCATCGATTGGGAATTGCAAAGGTCAAATGGGAGCTAGAAGATCTTTCGTTTAAGGTTTTGAACCCCAAGGCGTATCAGGATTTGGCTGATAAAATCCAGGAAAAGCGGGCGGAGCGGGAATCTTACATCAAACGATTTGCCGTTCCAATTGAAAAGGAATTAAAAAAGGCAGGTATTCAGGCGGAAATTTCGGGCAGGCCCAAACATTTATTCAGCATTTACCGCAAAATGCAGGTTCGCCAGAAACCGTTTGAAGAAATTTATGATCTGTTTGCTGTTCGGATTATTGTGAAACGCGTAGATGAATGCTACTTTTCTCTGGGCATTGTACACACGCTCTACACGCCTATTCACGAGCGCTTTAAAGACTATATTGCTACACCCAAATCCAATATGTACCAGTCCATTCACACAACAGTTATCGGGCCGGAAGGGCGAATGGTGGAAATCCAGATTCGTACGGAGGAAATGCACCGTACTGCTGAATCAGGCATTGCAGCTCACTGGAAGTACAAAGAGGGCCGTCAAAAAGAGGATGAATTTGATAAGCAAATTCAGTGGCTTCGGCAAGTGCTGGATTGGCAGCGGGATGAAAACGATCCCCGCGAATTTATGGAAGATTTAAAGATTTCCCTTTTTCACGAGGAAATCTTTGTGTTTACACCAAAGGGCGATCTCCTGAAGCTGCCTCGAGGTGCCACACCCATCGATTTTGCATTTTCAGTTCACACGGATGTTGGATTACATTGCATCGGAGCTAAAGTAAATGGCCGTATGGTTCCGTTGAACAGTAAGCTACAAAGTGGTGATTCTGTTGAAATTATTACCTCGGCCAAGCAAAAGCCCAACCCGGATTGGATTAAATTTGTTAAGACTTCAAAAGCGCGAACCCGAATCAAGCGTTGGCTAAAAGATTCACTTTTTGACGAAAGTGTAAAATTGGGGCGGGAGCTTCTTGAGAAACAGTTAAAAAAATTCAATGTTTCTGTTTCAGATGAGAAAATTCTGGATGTAGCTCAGGCAATGAATTTTACGGACAGGCAGCAGTTCTACGCGGCTATTGGAAGGGGCGACATTTCTATCCAGAGCGTCTTGCACAAAATCCTTCCCCAAGAAGTCATCATAAAGCGGGGTGATTCGTTTTTTCAGCGTTTTATTACCAAAGCCAGAAAATCCAGCTCTGGAATTAAGGTGCAGGGATTGGATAATTTGATGATTTCATTTGCAAAATGCTGCCAGCCGGTTCCCGGTGATCGAATTGTCGGATTTATTACAAAGGGGAAAGGCATCATTATTCACCGTGCCGACTGCAAGAATGTGCTCAGGATGATGGAATCTCCCGAGCGCCAGGTAGAAGTGGAATGGGACGTCAGCCAGGATGAGAAATTTCTTGTTCGATTGAAAATGATTGGCGAGGATCGAAAGGGCTTTTTGCGGGATGTGTCTGAGGCGATCTCAAAAACAGAAACAAATATCGTGAGTTTTCAAATGGAGGCAAAAGACAGTTTGGTCTATAGTGAAATCATCGTGCAGGTTAGGAATTTACAGCAGTTAACGAAAGTAATTCATAAAATCAATCAAGTTCCCAGTGTGATTAGTGTTGAACGTTTGGAGGGATTGCGCGGCGAAGAAAGTCAAGAAGAAACATCGGAAACGCTTGCCATATAGCATCTGAACTAAAATAAGGAGTACAGAGGGATGAAGACTATTACGAAGAAAGATGTGGCAAAACGGGCTGCCGAAAAAATCGACGGGACCGTTTATCATACCGAGCAAGTGATTAATGCACTCTTTGATTCTTTGAGAGAATTTATGCTCGAGGCCAATCCGGAGATAAGAATTGAAATCCGGGATTTTGGTGTTTTTGAAGTGAAAAAGACCAAACCAAAACCAAAAGCAAGAAATCCCAAGACGGGTGAAATTATTTACGTTCCGGCAAGAAGAAAAACACATTTCAAAGCCGGTAAACTTTTAAAGGATTTTTTGAAGAAGCCTCTGGAATAACGGCAGATTCAAGAAAAGGATTTTGATAACGTTTACCGATGCAGATTTTTGAAAAGCGGATCCTGGGCATTGATTTTGGAAAGCGGCGGATTGGTGTGGCAATCAGCGATCCCATGCGAATTGTAGCTCAGGGGATGGAGACAATCTCATATCACTCGTTCGATCAACTTTGGCAGAAAATTGCAGAGATTTTTTCTTCCCATGATATTGAAAGAGTAATTGTTGGATCTCCGATTAATCTGAATGGCAGCGAAAGCGCGATGTCTGCCGATATCAGAGATTTTGTTGGCCAGCTACAGGAACGATTCCGTGTGCCTGTGGAATTTTGGGACGAGCGGTTTACGAGCAAAACAGCTCAAGAAACTCTGCATCAAATGGGAAAATCTCCCAGTAAAAATAGGGCGAAGGTTGATAAAATAGCAGCCGTTCTCATTCTTCAGGGATACCTGGATCGAGAATCTGCCGGCCGATCCGTGTCTTAAAAAATTTGGAGATGAATACAATTACCGAGATGAAAAATTCAACAATTCGCTGGCAACGGTATTTCCTTGCTCTTTTATCCGCCGTACTCTTGTCTTTTGCCTTTCCGCCTTATCATCTCGGTTTTATGGCGTTTTTTGGTTTTGTACCCATTTTCTATTTGTTGGAAGGGATATCGCCGCGGGCAGCTTTTAAATGGGGATACATTTGGGGCGTCTTTTTTCAAATTGCTGATCTTTATTGGATCGGGACGATTACAATCTTGGGTGCCATTGCGGCCATTCTTTTTCTGGCCATTTACTTCGCGTTTTTTCTATATCTGGCAGCAATTTTTCGGGAATATCTTGGGGAAAATGCTATTATCTGGTATCCATTCTTGTGGCTTTTTGTTGAATTCATTCGTTCCCTTGGTGTGCTTGGATTTCCCTGGGCATCCATTGGCTACACGCAAACGTATTACATTAATTTTATTCAATTCGCCACCGTTACCGGAGTTTTCGGTGTTTCATTCTGGATTCTGTGGATCAATGTTTGCGTTTACCTTTTGCTGAAGCACTGGAAGAATTGGCAAAAAAGTCTGCTCTATGGCAGTTTGTTGGCGGTGCTGGTATTCCTGCCCTGGTTCTATGGGAAAATAACGATTCCCCAAAAGGAGAAATTCAAGGAAAAAATAGAGGTTGGCCTCATTCAGGGGAATATTGATCCATTGGCAAAATGGGACGAGGCCTTTTTAGCCAGAAATTTTGGCATTTATGATCGCATGACACGGCAGGCGCTGAGAGATTCATCAGTTGATCTGATCATTTGGCCGGAAACCGCAACTGCTTGTTACTTAAGAAGTCGACCGGAATATCTGGAGAAAATTAGAAATCTGGTTGATTCGTCCTCTGTGGCTCTATTAACGGGTACACCGGATTATAAATTTGTAGAAAACGGTGGGTATAATGCCTACAATGCGATTTTTCTTTTTTTGCCTGAAACCCGGGGAATTCAATATTATTACAAAAGGCATCTGGTTCCCTTTGGTGAAAAGGTACCTTTGAGTGAGAGGTTCCCATTTCTTGAAAAGTGGCTCGACGCGCTCCAGACTGGAGTTGGTG
>CAZMRE010000093.1:0-8088 GCA_964568545.1 uncultured Deferribacteres bacterium
CGGTAATGGGTTTATTCAATTGGAAATAGCCGGGATTTCGAACCTCCCCCACAACATAATATCGATGCCCCGCAAAACTGGTTACATTAACGGTAACTTCTGCACTGGACATGAACGCTTTGAGCTTCTGAGTAACGATTAAATCCACCTCGTTAGGCGTAAAACCGGCTACTTTGACATCCCCAAGAAGAGGCAGATTTACTTTCCCATCTGGACGAATGATGATGGTTCGTTCCACGCGATCCGCCGCATTTCCCTCGGGGACAATGACGACCGAGATGGCGTCGCCCGGCTTAAGCACGAATGCCCCCTGCGGCCGATGATAATTGGCCTGAGCAAAAAGCCACGCAGGGGCAAGAACTCCCGCAATAAATACAAATAGAATATATTTTTTGATCATCATTTAACCCCACCCTTTTTATGGTTTATTCGAATAAAATTCGTGAATCCGTGGCATTACAATTTTTTAAAGGCGCCTTTGCCTGGTCGGGTTTTTAAATAGACTTCACGCAAAGAATAATTTTATTCCCTCTTTTTTAGGATTTCCCGGGCCAATTCCCGACGGGCATTTTCCCAGTCCTCGGGGTTGTGGCTCCAATCTCCCGGCTCAGCCCACCGCGGACAATCCCAGTAGGGACTAATTTCCCGGGGATTCAATGCCGATCGAATCATTTTCCTCACGATTGCTTCAGCCTTTTCGCCGGCCAGTTGAAAATAGGCGTAGTCCTGCATTCCCCGGCGAAGCTCCTTCATCCGAAACGAACTGACCGGCCCATTAATCGCCGGAAAATGGATTTGGGGCAGCCGGTTCCCTGGATAAAACAGAATTCCGTTAGAAATGTCATCGCTGTTCCAATTGACGGCATTCGTGTACACATCGTCCGGCCAGAAGTCCCCCACCCAAAGGAAAATGCCGTCCGCATTGTAACGCCTTGCAATCCACGGCCATGTTCGCAGCGAAAGACCGTCCTGATTCAAACACTGCCCCCCAACAAACGGCTCATGCTCCTGATAAAACCAGGCCGTCTCGCCCGCCGCCTGTCGCTGCTGCATAGAGGGCACCCAGTAGGTTCCCCCTGTGGTGGCCCAAATATCCACACTTCCGATTAAATCGGGATTCAATCCAGGCGAAACCGTGGCCATGTTTTTCACCCGCGAACCGCCTTCGTGAATAGCCTGTCCCATTTCACGAATCATGGCTTTCAATTGCGGATAGGATTTAAAATCCGGTTCGTCGACCAGGTACATGAAAAGCTCCGGCGTCGTCCAGCCTTTTTGGGCAAAATGGGTTTCAATTGCCCGAACATACGTGCGCAGCGCTTTCTTGTGCGCCTCCGAAAGATGCCGGGAACTCTGGTAATCGTCCCCAAAGAAGGGCTTGTCGCCATCCCGCATTCCCCACCAGAGCCAGGGGCCCACCTTCCAGAGACTGGGCGGCACACCGTCTGAAAAGGCTTTCCCCGACAAAATGGGGCCAAAATAGAAATCATAAGCCGACCAGTCGATGGAGAGCATCCGGCCCGTTTTCTCATCCCATTCAATGTCAGGTTGATCCACGCCATTCGTGATTTGCGTTACAAACCCGTGATCGTGCGCCATCCGGTAGTAACGAAGGATTACGGGCCAATTTTTCCGAAGGAAAATACTTTTTGGATTCAGATTTTCGGCCTGCGCCAAACGTTCCCAGTACAGCGGAACCCAGGCAGTCAGATTGATTTTTCGTGGCAGAACAAAATTCCACACCCGCACCTGAATCTCGATTTTCAGGATGTTTCCGTCACTCGCAAAAAATTGAATCGTCCCCCGATGAATACCGGCCGTGCTTTTTCTGGGAATGCGAATATCCACCCAGATCGGCTGATTCCGGTTCGGCTTTAGTGAAAACGGAATCGCCACCGGTCGTCCTCTTTGGTACGGATCCCAAAAGGGAATCAGGGGATCCGGATAGTCCCCGGCTGGCCCCGCTACTATTTTTTTCGGCACGTTCGGCGCAAATAAATAGCTCTCATAAAAAAAGGAGGTCGGAAACGCTTTGGGGGCTTCCCACCAAATTCGGGCATTCTCGATTTTTATCTTCTCATTGGCCCGCAAAATGATTTGAAAGGCGACTGTTTCACCTTTTGCTCCCGGCAGTTCAATTGTGTTCCGTGAAGAATCGTAAAGCCAGTTGTCTGAGTGAATAGCCTCCTTCGGACGCACCTTTCGCGATTCGTTTACAATCTGGTACGACACACCGTCTCCCGCCCAAACGGGACCTCCGCTTAAAGAAAGAAAAAGAACCACCCACACCAGTTTACGCATGTTCCGCCACGGCCTCCCGTTTTTCTTGATTTTTCGCTTTGCTTCCAAACAAAAACAGCCAGAGTTTGTGGTAGCTTTCGCTTCCAATCGTCTGCTTGGCAAGTACCGCCACCCGGCTTCGCCACCAGTAATAAACGGGTTTCCAACCCCGCATCATAATTAGATTTTCAAATGTGGATCCACTCATTTTGGGGCTCATTGCGATACGGTAATAGCCGTGCGGCACATACCCGTTTGTGTGGATTTTTTCCCAGAATGGCTGAAAATTCCCGTAGCCGAAAAGAGATGTCAAAATCCCCTTGTAGCCGTAAGAGCCGCAAAGCTGCCAGATGGAACGATCGCTTCGGCCGCCCGGCAGAGACAGGAAATCCACCGGCCGATTGAGAATGGATTCCAGCTTTTTCTTCGAGCCCAGCAGTTCTTTCACTGCCTGGTGTGAATTCAATTCCATTAAAAACATGTGGCTGGCCGTGTGTGATTGAATATCCATTCCCGCGGCCACCAGTTCTATAAGATCATCTTCAGAGGCAAAATCAGAGGTGCCAATCCAGTCGGTAACGATAAAAAATGTGGCTGTAAAGCCATATTCCTTCAAAATGGGGCTAGCAAACTCTATCTGAGACCGGTGGCCGTCGTCAAACGTCAAAACCACGTACCTCCTGGAAAATAACTCCTGAGGATCACTCTGAAGAAAATCGTAGAACTCCGAAACGCTGATGCCCCTCTTGCCCTGCGATTTCAGGAATTCCATCTGTTCCCGGAATTTTTCAACCCGAATAGCGTAATGGATTCGCTCACCGCCGAGTTCCGGTATTCGTGCTTCCGGCACCACATCGTGGTACATAAGAATTGGAAGTCTGATTCGATTTTCAAGCGTCATTTTGAGCCTCTACCAGGTCTGTGTACAGTGTTACAAGATGATCAACCGAGTTTGTCAGCGAGAAGTGATTTCTCACAAATTGCCTGGCTTGCTTCCCGAAACGTTTCCGCATTCGGGGTGAATTCAGTAAATGCGTGATTCCATCGGAAAGAGCATCGGCATTTTCTGCAGGAACCAATAGCCCGTTTTCGCCATTGGAAATAATGGAGTCATTTTCGCCCACCCGGGTGGCAATCGACGGAAGCCCGGCTCCCATCGCTTCCAAAAGACTCAGCGGCACGCCCTCCGTTTTTGACGGAAGCACAAACACATCCATCTGGTTTAAAAAGGGGCGCGCGAGGGGCTGGCTTCCCCACAATTTAATCTTTTCGCACAATCGTTTTTCCACCAAATAATCCTGAACCCGGGGGAACAGGGAGCCATCACCAATCCACCAAAATTCAATATCGTTCCTGTCTTTTAAAATCCTTTCCGCCGCCCGAATAAAATTAAGGGGATCCTTGCGAGATTCCAACGCCCCTACTACCCCAACAACGAATTTCCCGTTTTTAAGTGATTCCGATTGTACGGGCTGATCAAAGCTATTCCAATCAACGCCATTCCGAATCACTTCAATTTTATCCGCCGGAATTTTTGCCCGGTTTACAAACTCCTCTTTTAAGTGATTGGAAACAACGATCAATTTCGTACTTTTTTGGGTCAATTGCCGGATTACCCAGCGGCGAAATCGCGAGGAGGTGCTGAAATACCCGTGCTCGTGAAGAATTCGCACCGGGATTTTGCTCCACCTGGCTGCTAACTGCCCCCAGAGATTCGCCGTAAAAACATGCGTGTGCACGATGTCGAATTCCTCTTCCCTGAGATAGGAAATCAACCCTCGAAAAAAGCTCCAATCGATCCGGCCATTTTTGTGAAAGAATTTCAGCGGCAATCCTGACTTTTGGATTTTTTGAATCAGAGAACTCCGTTCGTAGCGGAAGCTCACAATGTGAATATCGAAGCCCCTTTGCCTCAGAAGAATGGCCCAATCAACCATTAAATTCTGTGCGCCACGGTTTTCGAGCGATTCAATGACAAAGGCAATTTTTATTGAATCACTCATTCGATCAATCCCAATTCTTTTCGCATTCGAAAGACATTTTTATGAATATCAAAATTTTCCAAAAGAAGATGATTTGCCTTTTCCACAATCGATTTTGTCTCCGCTGAATTATCCATCAGCCACTCAACGGCACCGGCCAGCTCCTCAGGCGCCCCCGGGCGAACCAGCAGCCCGGTCACGTGATCAATAATCACCTCCGGCAATCCCGACACATTGGTTCCGATCACGGGCAGGCGGTGTGCCATGGCTTCCAGAATCACATTTGGGATTCCGTCCCGGTCATTGTTTTTTGCGATCACGCTGGGCATAATTAAGACATTCGCTTGCCGCATCAGAGAAAATACCTCCTGTTGGAGAAGTGTTCCCTTAAATTCCACGCAATCCTGAAGTTCCAATTGACGGACCATTTTCTCCAAATCTCCTCTCAAGGGGCCTTCTCCCACTAACCAGACCGCTATTTTTCGCCCTCTTTTTTTCAGATCAGAAACCGCCTGCAGCAGATCGGAAAAACCCTTTTGTTCAACCAGTCTGCCAATGGCCAGCACATGAAATCCCTCGGTAACAGCACCGTTTTTCGGAAGAATCCCCGAAAAGTCCAGGCCGTGGTAGGTAACCACAATTTTGTTCCCGAAATCCCGGCCGAATGTTTCATTCATGTAGGACTTATTGAATTTCGTGCACGTAATCACTTTATCGGCATCATCGATGAGACGCTCCAGATTTCCCGGGTGCAGAAAAATATCCCAGGCGTGGGCTGTAAATGAAAAGGGCAGCCCGGACGTCCGGGAAGCCACCCAGGCCGTTTCCGTTGGAACCGTGGCCCAATGGGCATGGATTTTACGGGCACCCCATTTCCGGGATTTGTACCCCAGGTAAACGCCAATCGGAAACAGCCCCAGCGTTTTAAGCAGATACCCCGGATGCTTTTTGTTATCCCTGAAGAGTGTGTACAGCAATCCGGCAAATTTTACGGGATGTTTCAACCCAAATACACCGGCAAGCAGAATTGCCTGCAACCAAATCAACGCCGTCAGATACTGTGTTTGATCTTTCAAGCGAAGAGCATCCGTTTGGATCACATCATCGTGACATTTTTTTAATGAAAAAATTTCAACGGAGACTCCCTGCCGCTCCATCTCCAGAATTTCACGGAGAATAAATGTCTCGTGTGTCTCCGGAAATTGGGATAAAATGTAGCTCACCCGTGTCGTTGGTGATTTCATACCTGAAAACCTAATTTTAGTTTAAGTTGCATTTTCGTAAATTCTCTAAGGGAAACAAATTCTTCAATCCGGAAGCCAATGGCTACCAATGAAAATGTGGAAGCCGCCAAAACCAAAGCACCTAAAAGATAACTCAATTGCAGCCACAATGAACGAAATTCAAAAAGCGAATGAAAAACGCTTTTGTAGAACAAAACAGCCGCCGCCATCACCAGTGTTGCCAGAACAACCTTACCAAGCCACGTCTGCCACTCACAATCAAAAATGCGGCCGTATTTGCGCTGGTAAACCACAAGCAGGAGACCCAATTTAATGTAGCCGGAGAGCGTCGTGGCCAGAGCCAATCCGGCCAGGCCAAACATGGTAACAAGCGCTGCATTGAGCAAAATATTAATGAACACTCGCACCCACCCAATTTTCATCGAATCCGTGTTGTTGTGGTGAGCATTAAAGCCAAACACCAGCGCATCGTTCAGACCAAAAGCCAGTAGGCCGATTCCGTAGAACAAAATAGCCAAAGCCGTCATTTCCGAAGACTTAGCTGAAAATGCCCCGTGCTCGAAAATTACCTTAACAATCGAATTTCGCAATAGTACCATAGTCAACATTGCAGGCAGCAAAAAAAGTGTGATAATCCGCAGTGATTTCTGCATAATTTCTCGCCCACCATCCGAACCCTCACGGCTGGCTTCCCGTGACATTCGCGGAAAGAGAGCATTAAGCAGGGAAAGAGAAAACACCGTTGTTGGAAGTTCAACAATCAAAAATCCGTAGCTCAATGCGGAAATGGCGCCCACTGGAAGAAAAGAGGCAAAAATTTTGTCCACCGCGCTGTTGAGCTCGCTGCCCGCGCGCCCAAGATAAAGGGGAAAGGTGAGCTTAGCCCAATCTTTTACTGCCTGGTGTTTGAGCTTGAATCGAAGCGCAAATCGGTGACGCAAATTCCAGAGTTGGGGCAGTTGCACCAAAACCTGGCAGCTTGCGCCAAGTGAAATTCCGGCTGCCGCCGCAAAAATGCCCCACCTTTTGTAAAAAAGAATCATGACCGTCAAAATAACGATATTATTAAAAACGCCGCCCAAAACAGGCGCATAAAATTTTTCTTCATTGTAAAGGACTACCTTTCCTAACGAGGAAAGGCCCAAAAAAAACGACATGCCCATCATGACCCAAATAAGCAAAACGGTCAGGTGGCGGACCGGCGCCTGAAATCCCGGCGCCAACACTTCCACCAAAAGCGGCGCGGAAAGAATACCCACAATTACACCCAAAACAATCAATCCAAGGTAAAGTGTTAAAATAATATTCCCTGCCTCCCACGCTTTTTTTTCACCATTCCGAATGAGATTTTTGGAATAAATTGGAATGTAATTGTCGGCTCCGGTGGTAAACAGGTATGCAAAAATGGCAGGAACGGTTAACGCCAGCCAGAAAGCGTCAACGGTGGCAGCTGTACCAAACAGGTAGGCAATGGCCATGTTTTTCACAAGCCCCAGAATACGGCTAAGGAGCGTCATCGACATCATAAAAAGAGACGCCTTTGCCAGTCCTTGATTGGTAAGCATTTTACCGCTATTTGCCACGTGTCTGTTTCTCCAGCCATTGAATGTAGTACGTTTCCATTGTTTGAACCATTTTTTCAAGCGAAAACCGTTCTTGAACAAACGCCCGGGCCGTCCGGCTCATGGCCGCCAGTTTCTTTGGCTCGGCCAGCAAATTCAGAATCGCCCGGGCCATTGCCTCGGGATTCTTTGCGGGAATAAGCACCCCGTTTTCCCCCGCAGTTACCGCCTCCGGATTTCCCCCTACATTCGTGGCTACTACCGGAACACCCGAAGCACCGGCTTCCAAAATCGTATTTGAAAAACCCTCAAAATGCGAACTCACCACCAGAAGAGATGCCCGCGGGTAAATGTTCGGCATCTGAGAAGTCGGCGGTAGGAGGTGAATATTTTCGCCGCCTCCCATCTCCATCTGGCGCCGGATCGTGCCTAAAACCGGCTCGCGCTTTTCTCCGACAATGGCGCAATGCGCGTCCGGCCGCATTTTTGCGACCTTTTGGCAAGCCTGCACAAATGTAATCTGCCCCTTAATGGGGCGGTAGCTCCCGACATTCAGAATAAGCGGAGCATTTTTCGGAATTCCCGTGCCGTCAAAATACCCGTTGAAAGAATTTTCCGGCGAAAACCGGCGCACATCTACACCATTGGGAATGACGGTGAGTTTATTCGATGAAATGTGTTCCACACGGCTCACATTTTTGGCCACCGCTTCCGAAACCACAATCCAGTGGTGGACCAAGCGATTGGTTAATCGGCTGAACCCAATATGCTTTGGCTTCATCCAGGTTACCATCTCCCGACGGCTGCTCACACGCAGGGGAACACCGGCCAAAGCCCCCAAAATCTGTCCGTAAATATTCGAAGCGAATAAATAGGTGTGCAAAATTTGAAATTTTTCCTCCCTGATTTTGCTTGCCCAACCGGGAATTTTGCGAAGGGCGCGACCGGTCAAAATGTTGGGCACATCCAGATGCAGAAAGGGAATGCCCATCCGTTTTACCTCCGGCAAAAGGTCCCATT
>CAZMRE010000094.1:0-8024 GCA_964568545.1 uncultured Deferribacteres bacterium
CTTCCTGATTACGATGCCACGGTTTTAACGACGTCAAAATATCTGGCCGATTTTTACGAAGACGCCATGAAACTTTACGAAGACGGCAAAAAGTTAAGCCATTGGATTATGGGCGAAGTATTACGGTTTTTGCGCGAGCGGAAGCTGGGAATCCAGGAGTCGCTGATTTCCCCCAAAAATCTTGTTGAGCTTTTAAAATTAATTGATGACAACACCATCAATGCGAATACGGCAAAGTCCATTTTTAACGAAGTCGCGGAAACCGGGAAATCTCCCCGAAAAATCGTAGAAGCGAAAGGTCTGGCACAGGTGAGCGATTCTTCCGAACTGGAAACAATTGTGGTCGAAGTGATCGAGTCTCATCCAGGAGAACTGGAAAAATATTTGGCTGGAAAAGAGAGCCTGATTGGTTTTTTCATGGGGCAGGTGATGAAGGCTACACGGGGAAAAGCTAACCCAAAGCTTGTAAATGGGCTTTTACGCCAGAAATTGGCCGAAAAAAAGCTGTAAATGTTTTACCGGGGTGGAATGGCTTAAAAAATGTGTGAGACGAATTAAAGAAAACAAAATCTTTCATTCGCGCATGAGCGGCCATTTAAATTTGTTTAAAATGGATTCCTATGATTGAATTAAACAAACTGACACGTACATTCGGAAGTTTCACGGCCGTTGACCACGTTTCATTTACAGTGCCTTCCGGTCAGGTGTGTGGTTATTTGGGGCCAAATGGGGCAGGAAAAACAACCACCATAAAAATGCTAACGGGCTTGATTCGACCCACGTTTGGAACGGCCGCTATTGAGGGCTTCGATATTCTGGAAAATCCAATCGAAGTTAAAAGACGCATCGGCTACGTTCCGGAATCGGGGGCACTGTACGAGAAATTGACTCCCACGGAATATTTGCAGTTGATCGGCCGTTTGTACCATCTTGAAGAAGGCCCTTTGAAGCGCCGAATCGAAGAATTTCTTCAGCTCTTCAAATTGCAAAAGCATAAAAACCAGCGAATGGATACTTTCTCAAAGGGAATGAAGCAAAAAATTGTCATTGCTTCTGCTTTGTTGCATAATCCCAGTGTTATTTTTTTTGATGAACCGCTCAACGGCTTGGATGCGAACTCAGCACTTCTGGTAAAAGAACTGATTCGGAAACTGGCGGATCAAGGCAAAACGATTTTTTACAGCTCGCATATTCTTGAAGTGGTCGAAAAAATTTGCGATCGCGTAATCATAATTGATCACGGAAAAATTGTGGCTGACGGCAGCATTCACGATCTGCAGGAAATGACGCGGGAGTCGTCGTTGGAAGAAATCTTTAGTCAGGTCACGCATTCGGAGGATATGGAAGAAATCGCCGAAGCGTTTTCAAAGATAATTGTATCGTAGGGGAAAAATCCGAAATCATTCGTGGCCGCAAAGACACAAAAACACAAAGTTTTTGCAATAAAAGGGATAACAAGAATTATGAAGATTTTTCAAAATCCTAATTATGAATTAATCGTTGCTTTGAATATAATATTCTTGGTGCCTTGGTGGCATAAGTTTATAAACACTATAGACTGAAAAATGATTCAACGAATTCTTCAAAAATACAAGATCGATCCGCTGCAGGTAAAAGCGCTTTTTATCGCAAGCCTAAAATTAGATTTTCGAAAAAGCGCTCTTGCCAGGGGAATGAAGCTTGGTAAATCATCGAAAAAATCGACTTTCTGGTACACAATTTTCTCCTATTTTTTAATCAGTGTTTTTATGGCCCTGGGTATTTTCAAAGTAACGGATGTCGCTTCCTATTCGTTCTTAATCCTTACCATTTCGATGGTGATGTTGGCAATGGCGGTTATCATCGAATTCCACGAAATCATTATTAACCCGCTGGACGCCGATATTCTGGCACACCGCCCGATTTCATCTCGCACATTTTTTGTGGCTCGGCTGGCCAATCTTTTTTTCTACATTACAATCATGGGCGCATCGCTTACGCTTTTGCCCGCCGTGCTGGGTGTTTGGGTAAAGGGCAGTAATTGGACGTTTGCTCCTCTCTTTCTGTTTATCAGTTGGACAGCCAATTTAAGCACAGCCGCTTACATGATTCTTTTCTACACCCTTTTGGTAAAATGGCTGAATTACGATCGCTTAAAAGATATTCTTGCCTACATTCAGATGGCACTTACGTTTGTTCTTGTAATTGGCTACCAATTCATTCCCCGCATGAGTGAACGCATTCAGCCGGGACACATTGCCTTTCAATTTGAAAATACCTGGAATTTTCTGGTGCCCCCCGCCTGGTTTGCCGGTCTAACGGCCGGTTTTTATTCGGGATTCAGTACACATCTGGCACTGTTGTCGCTTCTGGCAATTGCGAGTACTGCGATCATTTTAACCCTTGCATTCCGAAATATCTCGCTTGAATATGCTGCCTATTTGCAGAAGATTTCAACCCGCGTCGAGCGGTTCGAAAAGGATCAGCCCCGGCGTGAAAAAATTAAGCGGTTTCAAAATGGCCGCCGCTTTCGCTGGGTGCGCCCCGGTGAAGAGGAATTGGGATATCAATTAACAGCGACTTATCTCAAACGGGACCGTACGCTTCGGACGCGCCTGTTTCCGTCATTTGGTATTCCACTGGCCATGCTGGCTTTTTTTCTTTTTGAAGGATCTCTTACAGATCCCTTTCAAAACGTGAATGGCTTCGAGACCATTTTTCCTCTGATATTTCTGGTTTATGTAGTTTTCTTCTTTTACGAAATTATTTCCACCTCCGAAAACTGGCAGGGATCCTGGATTTACTGGACGGCGCCCATCGAAAAGCCATCTGCCATATTCTGGGGGGGTGCAAAATTGTTCCTGTTCAAATACATTGTTCCTTTCTTTTCGCTTGTTTTTCTCATTCTGGTTACGCAAATGCCGCCATGGCACGCCTTTTTGGTAACGCTTCTAAATGTGATTATTTCTCTGGATTATTTCATGTTTCTGGCGCTGTTTAATACAAAATACCCGCTTTCCCGGCCATTTGAACGGGGCCAATCGAATATGCGGTTTTTAATGACGGTGTTGTTCATTCCTGTTTTTGCCATCGGCGGCGGAATTGAATATCTGGCTTTCCGATTTTCCCAGTATTTTCTGCTTCTGTCAATTATACTGCTGGTGCTTCTCATTATTTTGTGGAAATGGGCGGATTATTTAATGGATCAGCGGTTGGGAAAATTGGAGTATTTGGGTTGATTGAAGACTGTGGCTGTGAGCCCAAAAGGGCATCGCCCCGGGAGGAAAAAGTTTTCCAAACGTTGCACCCCTGAGGGGGCAAAATAAAAATGAACGCATTGTTTACGGCGTGCAGCGGAATTTAAACAAGCATCATCTGGTTTTCGAAATCGGGGGATCAATATGCGTTTAGGTTTTGGTAAACGGCAATTTCAATAAAAAAGAAGAAAAATATCATGAGCTTAGATCAACCCTTTCGCCTGCCCCATCGCTTAAAAGAAATTACATCCTTTTTGGTGATGGATGTTTTGGAACGCGCCAATGAGCTGGAACGGGACGGGCACAAAATCATTCATCTGGAGATTGGCGAGCCGGATTTTCCCACGCCGCAAAAAATTTTGGAAGCCGGCAAAAAAGCTCTTTCGGACGGAAAAACCCACTACACCGACAGCAGGGGTATTTACCCTCTGCGGGAGGCAATTGCCGAATGGTACCGAAAAAAATACCATGTGACAGTTTACCCCGACCAAATTATTGTTACCATGGGCACGTCCCCGGGATTGTTGTTGATTTTGTCCGTTCTTTTGAATCCGGGAGATGAAATAATTTTAACGAATCCGGGTTATGCGTGCTACGCCAATTTTATTCGCTATCTCGAGGGTGTTCCCGTTTTTGTGAATGTTACGGAAGAAAATGGATTTCAGTACCGTACGGTGGATATTCAGCAAAAACTTTCCCCGCGAACGAAGGCAATTCTGATCAATTCTCCTTCGAATCCCACCGGGCATTTACTGCCGCCGGAGGAAATGGTTGAAATTTCCAGGCTGTACGTGCCCCTTATTTCCGATGAAATTTACCACGGCTTGGTTTACGAGGGTCAGGCACATTCGTTCCTCGAGCTTTCGCCCGATGCCTTTATTCTGAACGGATTCTCGAAACTGTTTGCGATGACCGGCTGGCGGTTAGGTTACGTCATTGCGCCGGAGGAATATATCCGTCCCATTCAAAAATTGCAGCAGAATTTTTTTATTTCGGCCAACGCCGCGGCACAAATCGCCGGAATTACGGCTCTTACCGAATTCCACCCGGAATTGGAAGAAATGAAACAGCAGTATAATGAGCGGCGAAAATACCTGATTAAAAGGCTGCGGGCAATTGGTTTTGGAATTGCCGTAGAGCCTACTGGAGCTTTCTACGTGTTTGCCAATGCAAAGAGATTTACAGATGATTCGTTGAAATTTGCGTACGAACTTCTGGAAAACGCCCACGTCGCTGTGGCTCCGGGAATCGATTTCGGCAGCAATGGCGAGGGCTATATGCGTTTTTCCTATGCCAATTCATTAGCGGCCATTGAAGAAGGAATGAACTGGCTGGAGAACTACTTGCGGCAGCGAAATTCAAAAAACTAAAATGACAGCAGTTGTGAAAAGAGTCGTATTTACCGACCACTCAGGGTATTTTCCAGAGTGATGAGTGATTTTTTTCAATGGATAATTCAATATGCCCATGAAAAAAGAACCGCTTGAACAGATGTCGCTGTTTTCTTCTGGCGAAGATAATGTGGTTAGACTAAGACGTCGGGAGGATTTTGAGGAGCAGGAAGAGCGGATTCTCGCCCCCTACGCATCTAAAAGTGCCGAAAAAAATGCTACCCGATTGTACATTGAGGAGGAGCATCCCTACCGAACTAACTTTCAGAGGGATCGGGATCGTATCATTCACTCCCGTTCTTTCCGCAGGCTTAAGCACAAGCGACAGGTATTTATGGTCACCACTGGCGATCACTATCGCACGCGCCTCACGCACACCCTCGAGGTTTCTCAGATTTCCCGAACAATGGGTCGGACACTCGGCCTGAATGAAGATTTGATTGAAGCCATTGCCCTTGGGCACGATATCGGTCACACGCCCTTTGGACACATTGGGGAAGTTGTGCTTCACAAAATTTTGCGAGGTGCCGACACGCTAAACGGCTTTCTGAAAGGCGAGGATTTAGGCGGTTTTAAACACAACTACCAAAGCGTTCGTGTGGTAGACGAGTTGGAGAAGAAATATGTGTTTGAGGGATTAAATCTCACCGGTGCCGTGCGGGAAGGAATTTTAAAACACACCCGGCTCAATCGGCATCAAATTAATTATCCCGATTGGAATGCAGAGCATCTTTTCATGGATAGTGAAACATCGGTAACGCTGGAAGGGCAGGTCGTAGCCGTGGCCGACGAAATTGCCCAACGCACGCACGACTTGGAAGACGGTATTCGAGCCGGTCACGTGACGATTGATGATATTCGAAAAGTAGCTCTTGTTGAATGGGTGGAAAAGGAAGCAGGTTTATCGCCGAATGAAAACGAATTTCTGTACATGAACAGTTTAATTCGCGAATTGATTAATCGGCTGGTTTCGGATGTTTTGAAAGAATCTCTACGCCGTTTGGAGGATTTTTATCGTAAGCACCACCGCTGGAATTTTTTCAACGAACCGATTGTGGTCTTCTCAGAAAAAATGGATCCCCTTCAGAAAGAACTGGATCAATTCATCAGCCAAAAAATTATTCATCGCCCCGGAATTTACTGGGCCGACAATCTGGCCACCCTGGTTATTCGCCAGCTATTCCGCGCGTACATAAAAGCTCCGGCAGAAATGCACAGCTATCCGACCTACAAATATTTTCAATCCAAATCCAGCAAATCAGGATTTATTACGAACAAATGGTACCCGGAGGCCATCCGGGAAAAGTCGGAATTTATTCGCCTTGTGGCCGATTATATTGCAGGCATGACCGACAGTTATGCCATGAAGGAGTACGAGCGCTTAATAGACACGACGGTGCAACCGTTTTGACCTGAATAATTCATTGGCCACGAAGCTGGCGAATCACTCAACGACCGGAGAGAACACCCCTATGCCCCTATTTAAAACAGAATCCAAGTTGCGGTTTTTCCATCAAACCCGCAACAGCAGAAGTTTTACTTAACCAATTGTTTTAATCATTATAATCTTTGTGATTTTTAGTCTTTGTGGCAAGAATTTATGAATAATGCGTGTTGAATGGTCTCACATGCTTCATTCTCCGGCTAAATTTACTTGATTTTATATTTTCATTTTTTTATATTTAAAATGATTTTTTCAAGGATGATGCATTCTGAGAGACTGGTATTTTCCCAATAAAAATCAAAGCACTCGGATGGTCGGGAAAAACCAGGGTATTAGGCAGGCTGTGTCCGATCTTGTTCGTTTCCGACAAATGTTTTGGCTGATGGTATTTTGTCGTTTCGCTGAGGAAAGGAAAAGGAAAGTGGTTTTTGCTTCAATTGATCGACAGATAATTCTTACGTGTAAAACTGCGGAATTGGATGGATAAATTCTCAAGTGCACTTTGATTAAAGTGCACTTTTTTTATATCAGAAAAGCGAAGGAGAAATGAGTTGCCTTACAGATTGAAAATATTGATCGATCTCCAGAAAATTGACTCACGTTTGAGAGAATTAGATGGGCTGCGTGGAGATTTGCCTGCTCAATTGGAAAATATGGAATCCATTTTGACCGGTAAAAAATCGCTTTTAAAAGATAAACAAACGCAGCTTGAGGAAATGTCCATGAAAAAACGTCAGGCGGAATTGGATATTAAATCATGGAAAGGAAAAGAGCAAAAGTACCACGATCAATTATTTAGAGTAACTTCCAATCGGGAATACGATGCCATTCAAGCTGAAATCGAAACGGCAAAAGAGACAATTGACCAGCAGGAAACCATTTTTCTTGAAGCCACCGAAATGGAAGAAAAGTTGACTTCTGAGATTAAAATTCTGCAAGAAGAAATAGCGGTGATCGAAAAGGATTTTGTGGAACTGCAAAAGGTCCTACAGAAAAAAATGGAAGTAACAAAAAAAGAAGTATCCGGTCTTCAGAAACGCCGTGAGGAATTGGTGCACGATCTGGATGTTCCTATTTATCGCACGTACGAACGCATCCGCAAGGGAAAGCCGGATGGCATTGCTGTTGTGCCGGTCGTTGACAATGCCTGCGGCGGATGCCGCCTGTCTATTCCACCCCAAAAAATTCTGGAAATTCGGCGAATGAATAAATTGATCTTTTGTGAGGGGTGCGGACGCATTCTTGTTTGGGAAGATGATAAAGGAAACCCTGAGGGAAAATAGCCTCTTAACTATGAAATCGGACACAGGAATGTTGGAAAAATTCCCGAAATTAACCCATTGATTCCTCGGAATTTTTTGCTTCTTGCAATCGCCTGAGAAAAGAATTTGGAATAGGAACTTTTTTGCTTCAATGAGCTTAAAATTAACGGCTGTTATTGACGGAGCTTCCAGGGGGAATCCGGGAGATGCAGCCATTGGAATCCTTATCCGTGATGAAGCGGGAAAGGAAATTAAAAAGATTGCCCGGACTATTGGAAAAGCCACAAACAATGTTGCCGAATATACGGCCTTCATTACGTGCTTGGAAGAGTTGAAGAGTTATGACGCTTCCGAGTTAACCGTTTTTACGGACAGCCAGCTAATGGCGCGCCAATTATCGGGGATTTACAAAGTACGAGACCCAAAATTAAGAGAGTTGTTTCAAAAGGCGCAGCTCTTGATTGAGGAACTTGATTTTCCTGTTGAAGTTGTCAATGTCCCGCGAACGCAAACGAAAGAAGCGGACCAATTGGCTAATCAGGCGTTGAATTTGTCCGGGAAATAGAGTCTGTTCTTTGCGCATTATTTGCAATATATTTTAAATTGTTTTTTAGGAGGTTTTGTTTCTCGTCTGAAGCAGATCAGGTGATCGCCCGGGATACTAAATTCCGGGAGGAAAGTCCGAACTCCA
>CAZMRE010000095.1:0-8019 GCA_964568545.1 uncultured Deferribacteres bacterium
TTGCTCCAGATAATCCACATAGTTCCGGGCAACCTCCACAACTTTGCGGATGTACTCGTGATTGCTCACCGGGAATCCGGCCCTTTCCAGATACGGAATGGAAAGCTCCACGATTCGATCGAGCTCCGTATTCCGAATGTACCAGCCGTTCATCCAATTGAGTTTTTCGATGTCAAAAATCGCCGCCGATTTGGACATTCGCGAAAAATCGAATTCCCGAATGAGACGGTCAATGGGCAAAATTTCGTCGCCGCTTTCAGACGACCAACTGAGCAAACTCAAATAATTGACCAGGGCCTCCGGGAGGTAGCCCTTTTCCTTGTACATCCGAACCGACGTTATTCCGTGGCGCTTGGACAGCTTGGAGCGATCGCTGCCGAGAATCATTGGAATGTGAACGAACAACGGAACGTCAAATCCCAGCGCCCGAAAAAGCAGAACCTGTTTCGGCGTGTTGGAAAGGTGATCATCGCCGCGGATAACGTGAGTAATCTTCATCAGCGCATCGTCAACAACGACGGCAAAGTTGTACGTTGCCACTCCGTCCGAACGAAGAATCACAAAGTCACTAATATTTTCGCCTTCAAAAGAAATTTCATCTTTGAGCAGATCCTGGAACGTAATCGTCTCCTGCGGAACGTGAAAGCGAATAACCGGCTTTCGGCCTTCAGCTTCATAGGCGCGTTTTTGCTCTTCCGTGAGGTGCAAACAATGTCCGTCGTACGTGGCCTGTTCTCCGCGTGCTATCGCCGCCTTGTTTCTGGCCTCGATCTCCTCTTGAGTACAATAGCAGTGAAAGGCCTTCCCTTCATCCAGTAATTGGTGTGCAAATTTGCGGTACAGATCCAACCGCTCAGATTGCCGATACGGCCCAAAGTCTCCTTCCACATCCGGCCCCTCATCCCAATTTAATCCCAGCCAGTGCAAATCTTCATAAATTCCCTGCTCAAATTCCCGGGTTGAGCGCTCAAAATCGGTGTCTTCAACTCGTAAAACAAATTTCCCGCCGGTGTGTTTGGCAAACAACCAATTCAAAATAGCTGTACGTGCATTTCCCACGTGTAAATAGCCGGTCGGACTCGGTGCAAATCGAACGCGTGTTTCCATTAAATTTCTGAACTCCTTGCCTTTTGTCTGATCCTGTAATAAACAATTCCCACCGCAATTCCGATCACGATGATACTGCCAACAATCATGTTGTAGGTTTTCAGTGCGTGTAAAAGGGCGTCTTTATTTTTTAAAATCTGCAACCCAACGCATAGAAGCATTGTGTTCCAGAGGGTCACCCCCAGAAACGACAGAATGGCCATTTTCCAGATTTCAATGGATGAAAGACCGGCAACGAGCGCAATGGTCGATCGAAATCCTGAAAAAAAGCGATGTCCTAAAACCAGCCACGTCCCGCGGCGCTCAAACCATCGATCAGCTTTTTCCAATCGTTGTGCATTCAAATGAAGCCATTTTTGCCGCAGCACCCAAGCCTTCCCCCAACGGAAGGCCAGATAAAAAACCAGGTAAAATCCGAGGGTGCCTCCTACACTTACGCAAATAAGAACGATCCAGAAATTGAGCCATCCCTTTTCGATGAGCAGAAGGGATAACACAATCACTGTGTCGCCGGGAATGGGAGGAAAAACATTTTCCAGAAAGCCGACGAAAAACAATAAAATGTAGCTGATCAGTCCCGATTGCTGTTGAAAAATCGCAAGCCAATGTTCCACGGGCCTACTTAATCCTCAGAAGTAACAGTGACCACTGCAAACGCCTGAATCCCTTCTCCTTTTCCAAATGGCGTCAGGCCTTCGCCGCTGGTTGCCGTAATGCCGATATCGTTTGGAGAAAGCTCCACTATGTCTGCCAATCTCGATTTCATTTCATCGATTCGCGGGCTTATTTTCGGTATTTTTGCTTCAATTGAAACAGACACGTGCACCAGCCGCATTTTTTTCAAAAATCGCAGGGCATCTTTCAGATACACACTGCTGTCTGTGATTCCCTTTTCCAGACACAAATAATCGCTCCGCTCACCCAGAATATTGACACCCGTTACACCCGAAACAGCATTTGTGATGGCGTGCATCACCACATCGGCGTCGCTGTTGCCCTTGAGCCCGGGGAAACCCTCAAAAACAATGCCGCCAAGAACCAGTTTTTTCTCTTGATTTTCCCGATCAAAGCGGTGACTATCCTGGCCTAAACCTACTCGAATGCTCATAACCTAATTTCCTTAAAAAAACCAAATTTCTTTGCAAACAGTTCCGCCATTTCCAAATCTTCCGGATGAGTGATTTTAATATTGTACCGGTTTCCCAAAACGGTAAATACCGGAAACCCGGCATGTTCCAAAAGAGCCGCGTCATCTGTGCCGTAAAAACGATCGGCTTGCCCCTTTTCGACCGCTTGTTTAAACCAGTCGTAACGAAAGGTCTGGGGCGTTTGAATCTCCCAGAGTTCATTTCGATCGAGAGTCGCGCCCACTTTTCCATCGATGATACGTTTAACGGTTGCTGTAATAGGAATTCCCACGACTGTTGCACCGAGCTTTTGGGTTTCCCGAATGGCTCGAATCAGTATGTCCTGCGTTACAAAGGGACGGACGCCATCGTGAATCAGTACAAGCTTGGGTACCCGGTCAATTGCTTCGAAGGCCGCACGAACGGAATCCTGGCGTTCTTTGCCACCCGTAACAATCTTCCGGATTTTTTGAATTCCGTAGCGATCCACAATTTCGTCGGCCACGAATGTCAACTCTTCTTCTGGAACGGCAAGAATAATCTCGTCAATTTCCGCACAGAGTTCAATCTGTTTGAGGGTATAAAAAAGAATCGGCTTTTGACCGATTCTTAAATATTGTTTCTTGATTTCCTTAGCCATTCGACTTCCGGAACCGGCAGCCGGAATGAGAGCCGTCACACTCGGACGAGGCATATTCTATTTCCTCTCAAAGCGTTAGAAAACTCACACAATAAGCATAGCGTCGCCATAGCTGTAAAAATGGTATTTCTCCCTGATGGCTTTTCGGTAGGCTTTAAAGACAAAATCCTTTCCAGCAAATGCACTCACCAGCATAATTAGAGTGGAACCCGGCAGGTGAAAATTGGTAACCAATCCATCCACAATTTTAAATTCATAAGGCGGATAAATAAATTTGTCCGTCCAGCCATTCAGCGATTTCACATGGCCGTCGGAGGTAACGGAAGATTCAAGTCCGCGGACGGAACTGGTACCCACGGCAAAGATTCGCCCGCCTTTGTCCTTTGTTTCATTAATAACATTGGCAGAATCCTCGTAAATTTCAAAATACTCGGAGTCCATTTTGTGGCGGGACAAATCCTCTACCTGAACTGGACGAAAACTACCCAAGCCCACATGGACTACGATGGGAACAATTTTCACACCTTTGGCTCCGATTCTGTCCAGAACTTCCTTCGTAAAATGCAATCCTGCCGTAGGGGCGGCAACGGCACCTCTTACGCGGGCGTAAACGGTTTGATAGCTTTCCTTGTCCGTGGGCTCCGGATCTCGCTTAATGTAGGGTGGTAAGGGTGTCCGACCAAGATCCTCAATAATTTTATAAAAATTCCCATTAAAATTAAAGCGTACAACCCTTCCGCCGGAAATGGTGTTGTCAATTACATCGCAGTAAAGGTCTCCGGTAACTAGCAGGCGATTTCCTACCCGAACCTTTCGGGCTGGTTTCACCAGCACTTCCCAGAGATTGTTCTCCAACTCCCGCAGAAGAAACACCTCCACTTCCGCATTGGTTTTGTCCTTCTTTGCAATTAACCGAGCAGGGAAAACCTTTGTTTCATTAATAACCAGACAATCCCCTTCTTGCAAATAATCCACCACATCGAAGAACATTTTCTGTTCGATCTTTTGTAGGCTGCGATGCAGAACCATCATTCGGGCATGATCCCGCTGTTCTGGTGGATACTGTGCAATTAAGTGTTCCGGAACGGCATATTTAAAATCTGATAATTTCATTATAGCACTCCGCCTGACGTATTTTATTTGGGTTTCTTATTTCTAACAACCATTAATTTCAACCACGATCAAAACAAGCTTTCCTGAACATTTTGCGATTTTTTTCTGGAGATCCCAAAATATTTGTACGCAAACTCCGTTGCCTGCCGCCCCCTGGCCGTGCGGTGCAGAAAGCCTTCCTGAATCAAAAACGGCTCGTAGATTTCCTCGATTGTATCGCTCTCCTCCCCAACGGCGACTGCAAGAGAATTCACCCCTACCGGCCCACCATTAAATTTTTGAATGACCGTCAGCAAAATTCGCTTATCCATTTCATCCAGGCCGCGGTCATCCACATCCAGACGCTCCAGGGCGCCGGCCGCCACGTCTTTTGTAATAACACCATCGCCCTCAATCTGCGCAAAATCCCGAATACGCCTCAGGAGCCGGTTGGCAATTCGGGGGGTTCCCCGGGAGCGCCGGGCGATTTCCATGGCGCCATCGGTGTCAATCTCTACATCCAGAATTTTAGCCGATCGTATTACGATGTGGTAAAGGTCTTCCGGTGGATAATAGTCGAGACGACTTACAACTCCAAATCGTGAGCGCAGCGGTGACGTGAGCAAACCCGCCCGGGTGGTTGCCCCCACCAGTGTGAAATGCGGCAAATTCAGGCGTACACTTCGGGCGTTTGCTCCCTTGTCAATAACAATATCCAGGCGAAAATCCTCCATTGCCGTGTAAAGATATTCTTCTACAGTTGCATTCAGACGATGGATTTCGTCGATAAATAGAACATCTCCCTCTCGGAGATTTGTCAGGATTCCGGCCAGATCACCGGCACGCTCCATCACAGGCCCCGAGGTCACTTTAATATCCACTTCCAACTCCCGAGCAATGATGTTTGCCAGTGTAGTTTTGCCAAGACCCGGCGGCCCGTAAAACAAAACGTGGTCAAGCGCTTCCCCCCGGGCTCTTGCAGCCATGATGAAAATGCGCAAATTATCTTTGATTTTCTGTTGCCCGATAAAATCTTCCAGTTGCGCCGGCCGCAGGGTCCGATCAACCTCGATTTCCCCATCCAGTAGTTCGGGAGATGTGGGGGTATTGGCGTACTTTCGTGCCACGTGTTATTCCTTATAAAATGAATTTGCGAATCCGGGTTTATGAAACCTTTTGCACCTGTGTCAGCGAAAACTTGATTATTTCCTCCAGACTGCCCAATTCGGGTTTTCGGATCAGCACTTCCCGAACGGCCTTTTGTGCAACCCCCTGCTTGTAGCCCAGAGAAACCAATGCCAAAACCGCCTCCTCAGACATACTTTCCTGAGCAGTTGGTCTGGCCAAATCCTGCAATTTATCGGCTTGAAATTTATCTTTCAAGTCCAGAACAAGCCTTTGCGCCGTTTTTCGTCCCACGCCGGGAATCGCCGTTAGCCGGCCCAAATCGTTGGTAAGAACGGCCATTTTGAAATCCTGAGGGGTTGTTCCCGAAAGCATTCCTTGAGCCAATCGGGGGCCCACCCCGGACACGCTAATTAATTTCAAAAAGAGGTCGCGTTCGTCAGCAGAAGCAAATCCAAATAATTGCATGGAATCCTCCCTGACATGCAGATAGGTTAAAATTTGAATCGTTTCACGATCTCGCGGGAGTTGCTCGTAGGTATTCAGGGAAATGCTTACCTCGTACCCAACGCCATTCACATTCAGGATGATCTTTGTTGGAAATTTTTGAACGATCTGGCCTTCCAAAAAGCTGATCATTAGTTTGTGCGGACTTTCTTGTTAAATAATGAAATCACCCATTCAAGGGGCTTTTATTTAAGAATTCAACACCTTTCGAATTCCAACACGATGGCAATGACAGATGGCAACCGCCAATGCATCCGACGCATCGTGAGGAATCACCACATCTTTCAGATCAAGCTGCTGAATAATCGAGCGCTGAACCTGTTCTTTTGAAGCATTGCCATAGCCAACAACGGCCTGTTTCACCTCTCGAGGAGCATATTCTGCAATGGGAAGCCCCTCCAGCTTCGCAGACAGAATCGCTACCCCTCTGGCGTGGCCCAATTTCAATGCGGACTTCGTATGCTCGGCATAGAACATGTCTTCAATTGCAAATTCGTCCGGATGGTGCAATTGAATAATCTCAGAGATTCGATTAAAAATTACGTGTAATCGGTCGGGAAGAGCGTGCCGCCTGGAAGTCTTGATAATCCCAAAATCTATTAATTGAATTGTGTAGCCATCCGTCTCAACAACTCCAAAACCGGTCGATGTTGTACTGGGATCAATTCCCAAAACGACCACTCAGATACCTCGGCTTTCTTGAATTACTCAAATTGTTCCATCACACTAATATCGATATCAAAATTGGAATAGACGTTTTGCACATCGTCGTGCTCATCCAGGGCATCCATTAGTTTCAGCATTTGTTCTGCGTGCTTGCCTTCCAATTTGACTGTCGATTTCGGATACATGGTTACTTCAGCTGAATCAATCGGGTAACCGCCATCCTCCACTGCTTTCTTCACCTGTTCAAAATCCTCCGGAGCCGTCAGGATTTCAAACATTTCCCCGTCCGACTTCATGTCCTCAGCACCGGCCTCCAGAACGGCCATCATGATATCATCTTCCGATAAGCCTTCTGCCGGGATTGTGATCACACCTTTTTTTTCAAATATCCAGGCAACACTTCCGGATTCACCCAGATTTCCATTATGTTTCGCAAGAATATGACGCAAATCGGCTACTGTTCTATTTTTATTATCCGTCAGGGTTTCAATAAGCAAAGCTGCCCCACCCGGGCCATAGCCCTCGTAGGTGGCTTCTTCGTATGTCACGCCGGGCAGCTCTCCCGTGCCGCGTTTAATGGCTCTCTCGATATTGGCTGAAGGCATGTTTGCCGCTTTCGCCGCCGCAACGGCTGCCCTTAACCGGGGATTTGACTCTTCATCGCCGCCGCCCATTCGCGCAGCAACGGTGATTTCTTTAATGAGTCGTGTAAAAATCCGACCGCGTTGGGCATCAACTCTTGCCTTTTTATGCTTTATCGAGCTCCATTTATTATGACCTGACATAAATCCTCCTGGAATTTTATATTTACAATTTAATAAATTTTTTCTCTTTTTACAAATGGATTTTTAGCTATTCAGAAAACAAACAACTTACATTTCAAAGATTCGGACATTTCGAGGATCATGTTTCCAAAAGTTGACACCCAAAACAATTTTTGGATTGCTAGCGCGGCCAAGCCGCAAAAAAAAATTAATGCCACAGATTCAGGAATTCTATTCAGAAGCCGATTGAACAGATTTTACCTTGGTGCGCACAATCCACGCATCTTTGTATCCCATTTTGATGGCTTCTTTCTGCAGTTTCTCCGCGTCGTAGCGGGTCAGAAAATCACCTACGCGTATTTTGTAATAAGGAGGATCAAAAATCAAATAAACTTCCTGGTTAGCGAATTTAAGCATGGCTTCTTTTCGAATATCCATTGCCTCGTCTTGATTTGAAAGTGCCGCAATTTGAATACGGTATCCCGGCACCATTTTAATGGTTTTCTTTTCGGATTGCGCCTGCTGGGATGAGGCTTTTTGTTCGCTCTTGCCTGAAGATGTTTGAGTGGATTGCGGATTCTCTTTCACAACAAATAGTTTATCCGGCAAGGCTTGAGGATTCAAATCCTCAATTTGAGAAACCTCTTTCTTTACAGCGGCACCGGATTTCCCTTCACCCTTTGTCTTAGAGACAGGTGCTGTTCCCGCACATCCAAATAAATAAAGGGCTACAAGCCCAACCGTTAACATCAAAATTAAGGATCGACTTTTCATAATCTCACAATTTTAATTAATAGCGCAAGGGAAGCAAAGAACTCCCCCTCATTTTTTTATTGCAAAATGTTACCTTGCAAAATAAATTTAGGTCCCGTAGGGACAAAATGCTTGAAATCTTTTTGCCCTAAATCTGCGAAAAAGCGTAGACATTGGTAGCACATAGAATCACTGAAAGCCGAATAAAATCCGCCTGAGGCCGTTGATGTTAACTTAA
>CAZMRE010000096.1:0-7991 GCA_964568545.1 uncultured Deferribacteres bacterium
AGGGGTTGCAGTACAACTCCCCAGCGGGGTAAAAATCCCCACAACACATAATTCTGATAATTCACAATATCGTTCAGGCGAAGCGAACCGACAATCATCAGGACACCCATTACGGCAAGACCCAGCGTAAGCTCATAGCTGATCATTTGCGCAGACGATCTCAATCCACCCATTAGGGGATATTTACTGTTCGACGACCAACCTGCCAGAACAATTCCATAAACTACAAAAGAGGTGAGAGCAAAGATGTAAAGAATGCCAATATTCAGATTGGCAATCTCCATTTGAAAGGAATGGCCCCAGGCCGAAAAAGATGGCCCAACCGGAATAATGGCATACGTAAGAAAAGCCGGGAAAAAGACCACGGCTGGAGCCAACAGATACAAGAATTTATCAGCTTTGGCGGGAATAATATCTTCCTTTGTAAAGAACTTCACGCCATCGGCAATTGGCTGAAAAAGACCCTGAGGCCCTACCCGATTGGGACCCAAGCGATCCTGCATAAAGGCACTCACGCGCCGTTCAGCCAGGGTAAGATACGCAATGATCGTAAAGTTCACTCCAAAAACAATGGCTATTTTTATAACAATAATGACAACATCTAAAATTACATTTCCTGTCTGCGTCATTTTA
This sequence comes from uncultured Deferribacteres bacterium, assembly GCA_964568545.1. Lineage (GTDB taxonomy): Bacteria > Zhuqueibacterota > JdFR-76 > JdFR-76 > BMS3Abin05 > BMS3Abin05. Next base: position 634 of record CAZMRE010000096.1, read on the forward strand.
TTTCCCTAATTATGAGAACCAAAATTTACCGATTCGTATTTCACAAGAAAATTGTAACTATTCAAATCTATCAAACAAGCCACAGAGAACACAAAGACAGTTTTAAATAATGTAACATTTAATGCCATCCTTGAGCAATTTTGAATTGAAATTCATTAGTAAGCCACAACCGATTATTTTTTCAGTTATTTTATTTAATTCCATCTCTGTGTTCTTTGTGTCTCTGTGACTGAATAGTTACGAAAATTTTTTCAAAATATCTTCCGTAAAATAGCCATTCAAAACCACTATCCGATCTGAATTCCTTTATCCCCCAATTTAAAATAGGAAATCCCCTCAAAAGCCTTTTCATTTTCTGCTAGATCATTCATGACATCCGAAGCCGAGGTCATCTTCCAATCAGGGTTAAAGCGCTTGCCCAATTCCACTAAAATTAACCAATCTTCTCTGGATTGCCCGGGAGATTTAAGCGCCTTGGCAAACTTCTGAACACGTCCCGAACGGTTAGTGAAGGTTCCCGTTTTTTCGGCAAAATAGGTACCGGGCAGCACCACATGAGCCAGTTTCGCGATATCCGACATATAGAAATCCTGGACGGCAAGAAACTCCAGCTTTTTCAGGATTTCCTTTTGTGCGTCGGTAAGTTTGAAATCAACATCGGCATTCAAAAAGTACAGTGCCTTGATTTCACCCTTTTCAATCGCTTTCCAGAAATCGGTATTCAGTTTTCCGAAGATGATTTCTGCCCCTTTGCGATTCGGACTCTTATCGGCATAAATGGTAAATCCGCTCTTGAAGGACAAATCCTCTCCATCAGGGGAATTCGCATACACGTACAAATGGCTACTTCCAATTTCATCTTTAAATATTTTCTTTAGGAGATAATTTTCCTCATTTGATGCGAAAACCGATCCTACGGCGCCAATCACTTTGGCCCCATCCGATTTCTTAATAAGCGCCAGTTTGTCGTGAACAATCGAGAGTGCCTCATCCCAGTTTGTGGGATTCAATTTTTCACCGGCCCGCTTAAGCGGTGATTCCACTCGTGTCAAGTCTTCAAATTTATGGAACAAGTACCGACCGTCATCGCAAATCCAGTAGCCATTGACATCTTGATTTTCGCGGGTTCGTGTACGGTAAATTTTATTGTTTTTCGTTTGAAGATCAATATTGCAACCAGCACTACATCCCGGACAGATGCTTTTTGTGTGATCCAGATGCCACACGCGCGCCTGATAAATAAAATCTTTATCCAGAAGCGCTCCCACCGGACAAATTTCCGTAATATTGCCATCCATCTTCGTGTGAAGTTCTTTGCCCGGAAAAACGGAAATCTCGCTCTTGTAACCCCGATATTCCACAAAAAGAAGCTCATCTCCCACAATATCCTTGTAGAAGCGAACGCATCGGGTACACATAATGCACCGATTCGTAACGTAGTGAATATTTCCGCCCAGTTCCTTGGTGGGGCGAACACGCTTGTCCTCTTTCCGAAATCGGCTGTGGGAGGTACCGTATTTGTAATCGTAATCCTGCAGGTAGCACTCACCGGCCTTGTCGCAAACGGGGCAATCCAACGGGTGATTAATCAACAGAAATTCCAGAATATCCTTTCGCGCTTTTTGAACGGCCGGGGTATCCGTATGCACAACCATTCCATCGGAAGCAATTGTTGAGCAGGAGGTTTCCAATTTGCGGTGTCCCTCGATTTCAACCAGGCACATACGGCAGCTTCCGGCAATACTCAATGCCGGATGATAACAATAGTGCGGAATTTCAATTCCCAGTTTTCCTGCGGCCTGAAGTACAGACGTACCAGGTTCTACAGTAATTTCCTTACCGTCTATCTTAAGCGTTGGCATCGGTAACCTTTATACTCTTATCTTTTTTAACTGGACATTTATGTTGCTTGGCGTGTTCAATGAATTCGTCCCTAAACTTCTGCACAAAACTTTTTGCAGGCATGGCAGCGGCGTCCCCAAGCGGACAAATGGTTCGGCCCATAATGTTGCCTGCCACCTCGGCCAGTAAATCCACATCTTCAACCGTTCCTTCACCGTGCTCCAACCGGCGCAGCAGCTTCACCATCCACATAGTCCCCTCGCGGCAGGGAGTACACTGTCCACAGGACTCATGGGCGTAAAAACGCTCAAGATTATAAAGCGCATCCACCATGCAGGTGGTTTCATCCATCACAATGGTTCCGGCAGAACCAAACATGGTGCCAATCGCCGCAAGCGAATCGTAATCCATTGGCACATCAATTTCATCGGGGCGCAGAACCGGTGTGGACGACCCGCCAGGAATTACCCCTTTTAGTTGATGGCCCTTGTAAATGCCGCCGGCATGTTCGTAGATGAGTTCCTTCAAATTCATTCCCATTTCGAATTCAAATAGCCCGGGACGATTCACATGCCCGGATACGCAATAGAGCTTAATTCCGGCATTTTTGGGATCCCTGCCCAAGTGGGAATACCACTCACCGCCGCGTTCCATAATTAGAGGAACATTGGCAAGTGTTTCTACATTATTAATAATTGTCGGGCTTTGAAATAAGCCGACTACAGCCGGAAAGGGAGGTTTGAGTCGAGGCCAGCCGCGTTTGCCTTCAAGGGATTCCAGCAACCCCGTTTCTTCTCCACAAATGTACGCACCGCCGCCGCGATGGACATATATCTCAAGATCGTAACCGCTTCCCAGAATATTTTTCCCGAGAAATCCCTTTTCGCGGGCTTCAGCAAGGGCTTTTTCCAATATTCTGGCTCCCTTAACAAACTCGCCGCGAATGTAAATATAGGCCAGATGAGAATGAATCGCGTAAGAAGAAATGATCATTCCTTCAATAAGCATGTGAGGTTCGTGCTCAATGATATAGCGATCTTTGAACGTTCCGGGTTCCGACTCATCAGCATTGCATACCAAATATTTTGGATTGGGGTTATCTTGTGGAACAAAGCTCCACTTCAACCCGGTCGGAAATCCTGCACCACCCCGCCCGCGCAATCCCGATTTCTTGACTTCGTCAATCACGGCGTTTGGTTCAAAATTTTTAAGCGTCTTTTTTAACGCTTCGTATCCGCCATTCGCCAGATAGAAGTCAATTGTTTTCGATTCCGGGTTCCCGCGATTTTTTAGAAAATATAATTCGCTCATTCAACATCCTTTTCTGAATGTCTTCTACTCTAAACTATCCAGGATTTTATCAATTTTTTCAACGGTCAATTTCTCATAATAATCGTCGTTAATTTGCATAACAGGTGCTGTTCCGCAGGAACCAAGGCACTCCACCTTTTTCAATGTAAATTTCCCATCAGGGGTTGTTTCGCCCACATCAATATTTAATTTTTCTTTGATGTGATCCACCACCGTTTCGGCTCCCATGAGCTGACACGACAGGGTTGAACACACCTGGATTACATATTTTCCTTCGGGTTCTCTGGGGAAAAGCGTGTAGAAACTCACCACATTGGCCACGCGCGTAACGTGCAACTCCAATAGCTGACTGATATAGGTCATCACTTCGGGAGAAATATGACCAAATTCACGTTTCGCGAGGTGAAGCGTTGGCAACATGGCCGCTTCTTTTGTAGGATAATGTTTTAATATTTCCGCAAATTCTTGCTTTGCTGCTTCCGAAAATTCTACAGCCATTTTCTATGCAATGCTCCTTGCCATTGGTAGTTTCACATCTCACTAAAGCGAAAAAAATCCGGCCGGCTTACCTGTCCAATTCTCCGGCGATAATATTCAAACTACTCAGCACAGCTACCGTGTCTGAAAGCAGTCTCCCTTCCAAAATTTTGGGTAGAATCTGATAGTTGTAAAATGAGGGAGGACGTACACGGAAGCGATAGGGCCCGTTTCCGCCATTACTGATGATATAATAAGAAAGCTCCCCATTGGGCGATTCGGTGGGCACATACGCCTCACCCTTGCCCGTGCGGGGACCACGATTGGTCATAATAATTTCAAACTGGTGAATCAAACCTTCAATTGAATTGTACACATCCTTCTTTTTCGGCAGCATCACTTTGGTATCCGGATCAACGTTCATCTCACCCTCGGGCATTTTTTCCAAAGCCTGCTTCACAATGTGTGTGGATTGCCGCATTTCCTCCATCCGCACCAGATACCGATCGTACACATCACCCACTTCACCCACGGGGATTTCAAAATCGATCGTATCGTAAAGAGAATAGGGTTCTGCCTGGCGAATATCCCATTCCACGCCCGAGGCGCGCGCCACAGGACCAGTAAGCCCGTATTGAAATACATCTTCCTTCGAAATCACGCCCACATCCTTTGTACGATTCAGCCAGATTTTGTTTCGGGTCAGCAGGCGATCTACTTCGTCAAGCGTATCTTCAAATGTCGCCAGAAATTTGTTCAGTTTCTCAAAGAATAATGGCGGGATGTTGTCCCGATCTCTGGGGACGCCACCGATACGTGCGTATGAAACCGTCAGACGCGTGCCGCTGATGATTTCGAACATCTGGTAGATATTTTCGCGTTCCTTCCAGAGGTAAAGAAATGGCGTAAATGCTCCCAGATCGACACCCTGCGTGCCGATACAGACCAGGTGATCACTAATTCGAGACAGTTCTGCCAGAATAATTCTGAAATATTTTGCCCGCTCCGTTACCTCAATGCCGAATAACTTTTCCACCGCCAGAATATAGCTGAAATTATTATTCAAAGGAGAGACGTAATTCATTCTGTCCGTAATAGTTACCACCTGATTGTAGGTACGATGCTCTCCTAATTTTTCAAATCCGTGATGCAGGTAGCCGAGTTCCGGCATTACTTTGGTAATAACCTCTCCGTCCAGTTCCATAACGAGGCGAAGTGTGCCGTGGGTAGCCGGATGGGAAGGCCCAAAGTTAAGAAGCATTTTCTCTTCATGGGGCGTGTATTCAAAATCAAACTGCTCTTCATCAACTAAAGCATCAAACGATTTTTCCATAAGTGTTTGCCTCTATTGAGCATTTTCTCGAGTAACTTTCAAAAAATTTTCCCGATATCCAATTCCCTCCAAGGGAAAATCCTTCTTCAGGGGATGTCCCTCAAAATTATCCGGGCATAAAATACGGCGCATATCAGGATGGTTATTAAATGTAATCCCGAACATATCAAAGACCTCGCGCTCAGCCCAGTTTGCTCCCGCCCAAAGCGAAACCACGCTATCGATTTTTTCATCACCTTCGGGAATAAAAGCCTTAATTCGAATGCGCCGATTGTAGGTCATCGAATACAACTGATAGACAACAGCAAAACGCTCAAATCCCCCCATCTCCAGATAGTCCACTCCGCAAATATCAATGAACAGTTCAAACCTCAACTCTTCGTCTTCTTTCAAAAGACGAAGAATATCCAGAATTTTATCGCGCTTTACGGAAATCGTGGTTTCGCCCAGGGCTTCAACCACATCCAAAATCTGATCCGAAAACGCGCTTTTTACCTTTTCAACAACAATGTTTTTTTCTTCAGTCATTATTTACGCTCGTTTTTTGCTTAATGAACGTTCTTTTTCAATCTTTTTTTGAATTTTGAGGACGGCATCAATTAGCGTTTCCGGCCGTGGCGGGCAGCCCGGCACGTACACATCCACCGGAATAAAATTATCAATGCCTTGAATGGTAGAGTAAGTGTTGAATACTCCTCCAGAAGACGCGCAGGCTCCCATTGCGATCACCCATTTGGGTTCTGACATTTGACGGTATATTTTTTGAAGGATTGGCATCATTTTGATACTGACACGTCCCGCTACAATCATTAAATCGGATTGTCGGGGAGAAAAACGAATGGCTTCGGCCCCAAAACGAGCCAGATCATATTTTGGCCCCAGCGTTGCCATTAATTCAATGGCACAACAGGCTGTGCCAAAGGGCATCGGCCAGAGTGAATTCTTCCGCGACCAATTCACAAATTTATCTATGGTTGTGGTTAATATGTTATCGCCCATTTTACTCTCTACTGCCATTCCAGAGCTCCTTTCTTCCAGGCATAAATATATCCAATCAAAAGGATTCCGACAAAAACAAGCATTTCAATCAGAATGAAGCTGCTCTTTGATAGGAAACTTTTATAAACGACAGCCCATGGGTAAAAAAACACAACTTCCAAATCAAAAATAATAAACAGCATGGCTATCATATAAAATTTAATGGAAAAGCGGGTTCGCGCCTCACCGACAGGCTCAACACCCGATTCGTAGGGGTCTAATTTGATTTTTCCAGGGCGCCTGGGGCCGATTAACTGCGTGCCTACGATAATCACCAAAACCACGATGGCTGTGATAATCATGAAGATAAAAACAGGAAGCCACTCATTGATCATTTTTAATGCCTTTGACTTATAAGATATTAATGAACAAATCAATCTCCATCCGATTTTCGCCGATAAATTTAAGGAATTAAATTTTAAAAATCAAACAGTTTTTTTGCTTTTTTAAAATTTTTTAATTTTTTTTTGATTTTGCCGGTTTCTAGTCCTATTTTGAAGGCGGATTTATTTAACTAATGAACGGAAAATTCCCCGAATTACAAAAGCGTAAGGAGTTTAAAGCATGTCCATTCGAATTAAATCCGGCAGTGAGTTCATTGATAATCTTTATCCCATGATTAAATCCTTTCTCAAACAGGACACTCTCGATCTCCTCATTGACGGAAAGCCGATTCGGGGCTACCGGTCACCAGACTCCCGCGCCATTTGGATTCGCGACTACTCGGACATGATGCGGGGGATTAAATATTTTGAAACTGACCTCAAGAGCACCGTGGAACATTTTGCCGAAACACAGGCGCAAAACGGGCGGATTTTCGACTATTTTACAACCTTCCCCGAAAAACTCCCCTGTGAGCGTGAAAACTGGGCCAAGTACGTGCGAGTACCAGTAGAAGCGGATGTGGAGTACCGGTTTGTGAAAGCCACTTACCAGGCCTGGCAGGCTACCGGCGACGACACCTGGATGGAAAACCTCCTGCCGCAGACGGAAAAGGCACTTCACTATGTCCTCACGCATCCCTGGCGCTGGGACGAAACCCACCGGCTCGTCAAACGGGCGTACACCATTGACACCTGGGACTTTGCCTACACGGCAGGGAAGCACCCGTGGCTGCAATTTCAGATAGACAAAAACACCTTTTGGGGAATTTTCCACGGAGACAACAGCGGTTATTACGAGGCTTTTCTCTTGCTGTCAAAACTTTACGATTATTTTAATCAAACCGAAAAAAGTCTTTTTTGGCAGAAACAAGCTGAAATCCTGAAAAATCAATTGAATAAAATCTCATGGAACGGCCGTTTTTACACGCATTTTGTCAAACTGACACCGGTTGAAATACCCGGTGTAGATGAAG
>CAZMRE010000097.1:0-7977 GCA_964568545.1 uncultured Deferribacteres bacterium
GTCGAATGTTTTTTCCCTGTGTTGAAGTGTTTGGCCGCCTGACCGGCTTCGCTTGCGTTTTGCTGCACGCACTTCCGGCTGTCCCTGAAGCGGCTTTCGAATGCGCGGCTTTCGAACCGACTTATTTCCCGGGGATTTCTTCTTGTAAAAAAAACTATTTTCATAGTGAATGGATTCAAAATCCTGTGAATATGAAAGGATGTTTTCTGAAAATCCCAGGAACAAAAATCCCCTTTGGTGAAGCGCCCCATGAAACCGCTTCAGTAGGCTCCTGATTCGATCCTTGTGGAAATATATCATCACATTTCGACAAAAAATAATGTCCCACTGATTTCCCTTGCCCACCGGCAAAAAGGTATCGGATGCCAGATTAAAATAGTCAAAGCTCACCATCGATTTAATAGAATCCTTTAAAAAATAACGATTTCCTTCTGCTAAAAAGTATTTCGATTTTATGAAATCGGAAACTCCCCTAAAGGAGTGGCTTCGGTAAACTGCTTCTTTTGCTTTCTGCAGCGCCAGCGTATTCACGTCGGTGGCACGAATGAGAATATCCCAATTTAAAATATTCCGAAAATATTCATTTAGAATAATTGCAATGGTGTACGGCTCTTCCCCGGTGGAACACCCGGCACTCCAGATTCGAAGTGTTTCGTCCCGGTTTTGTTTTTGCTCAATTAATGCCGGAAAAACAAATTCAATAAGTGCTTGAAATTGACCCTGGTCTCTGAAAAAATAGGTCTCCTGAATGGTGATTTCATCCAGAAAGAGCCGGATTTCTTCACCATTTTCATGGTAATTTTGAACAAGATAATCATAATAGTCAGAAATTGGCTTTCCAAGCGCTTTCAAACGCTTGCTAATAAAATAATCAAGTGAATGTAAATTCATATCCGTTGACTGAATGGCAAAATTTTCCAGAATGAATTGAGAAATTTTCTTCTTGAAAGCTGAATAGTTCGATGACTGCATTCCCGCAACCCTGTTAATGGATTCTTGTCAATTCAACAATGCGATCAGCAATTTCATAAATGGGTAAGATTTCCCGCACAGCCCCATTTTCGATTGCAACTTTTGGCATTCCGAAAACAACTGATGTTTCTTCACTCTCGGCAATTGTGTAGGCCCCGGCATCGGCCATCAGTCTAAGACCCGCAGCGCCATCGTTCCCCATGCCCGTTAAAATGACCCCAATGGCGCGCTTCCCAACAGAACGCGCGACAGATTCAAACAAAACATCCACCGACGGAACGTATAACGTCCCATCCGCAAACCGAACCAACTCAAGGGTCATTTTCCAGGTTACACGAACGTGCCGGTTATCCGGAGAAAAATAGATCGTTCCCGCTTTCAGCTTCATTCCCGTTTTTGCCAAACACACGGGAAGCGGGCAAATTTTCTCTGTATGCTCCACAAGATTTTTCATGAATCCGCGCGACATGTGCTGTGCTACAACAATCGGCACCGGAAAATCCGGCGGCAGTTTCTCAAAAATCGTTCGAAGCGCCCTGGGGCCTCCAGTGGATGAGCCAATTGCTACAAGACGGTATGAATTTACAAGAGAATTCATATTTTCAATTGCCTCATCCATCTCTTGAAAATTTTGTTCCAATAGATTAGACATAGTCACTCCATGAATGATCTAACCACATCAATCAATTCACCCCTGCTGAATCGATTTTTGGAGATGTACGCATCCGCCCCAACCGAAATTCCCTTTTGTTTATCCTCCGGATTGTCCATCGACGACACTACAATAATGGGCAAATGAGAAAACTGTTCCCGGTTTCGAATACTTTTCGTTAGATCAAACCCATCCATTTCCGGCATGTTAATATCGGTGATCACCAAATCCAAAGGAGTCGCCTCAAGTTGCTTCAGGGCTTCCAAACCATTGTTAGCAACTTTCACATAAAAACCGGCGCTTTCCAGAATGGATTTTTCCAATTGCTGGGTGGCCAGTTCATCTTCAACCAGCAAAATACGGTTTCCTTCAGCGTGGTGATTTTCTTCCTCTGGTTTTTTTTCAATCAGTGTCTTGCCAATTCCGGGGTCAGGCATATTTTTCTTTAATGATTTTAAAATCATTGGGATGTCCAGAATGAGCCCCAGGCTGCCATCGGGAAGGACTGTTGAACCAGAGATTTTGGGAATGTGCTTAATGTGCGTTCCCAGAGATTTTACCACAATTCCCTGTTCATCCAGAATCTGATCGACACAGAGAATCAATTTTTGATTATTCACCTGAACCAGAACGCCTTCATACCGGTCATTCAGTTTATCAAAATATCCGTTTTTTCGATTGGCCAAAACTTCATAAATGGCTACAAGCGGAACAGCCTCTTTTCCCAGAAGAATAACCGGATAGTTGGAAAAATATAGCAGATCCGAATGCTGAAATGTCAAAATCCTTTTGACAAACGAGGTCGGAAGAATGTAAACCTGCTCCTGCACCCTTACCAGAAGTGCCCGGGAAATTAAAAGTGTCAGAGGCAGGCTCAGAATGAATCTGGTTCCCTTGCCCGGTGTGGTTTCGACCGTGATGTCACCATTCAGTTTTGAGATGTTTTGTTTGACCACATTCATTCCAATACCACGTCCTGAAATCTGGTTGGCAATCTTTTTGGTGCTAAAACCGGGTTCAAAAATTAAGTCCAATAACTCTTTTTCCGTCATGGTGTCCATCTGCTCATGGGCGAACATCTTTTTTCGAATGGCGGCTTCCTTGATCATTTCGCTACTTATCCCGCGGCCATCATCCTCAATTACGACCCGAATTTGTCCGTTTTCTTGGGTGGCAGCTATTCGAATGACGCCTTTTTCAGGTTTTCCCGCTCGTTTTCGTTCCTCCGTTGTTTCAATGCCATGATCAATGGAATTGCGAATAAGGTGCACCATGGGATCAACCAACCCCTCCAGAATGCCGCGGTCAATCTGCGTTTCTCCGCCCTCCTGCACATAGTGAATCTCTTTCCCAAATTCCTTTGCCAGATCATGGATCGTCCGCTGAAATCCACGGAAAACAATGGAAAAAGGCACCATCCGAATATCAATCACATTTTGCTGCAATTGGTCTAAGAGATTACTAAAACGGTCAAAATTTTCCGCTATTTTTTCGAACAGGAAATCCAGCGTTTTTAAAACATCATTGCCGTTTTGTGCAAACGCCTCCAGCCTATTTTGATCCCCTGCGAAAACGCCGGAATCGGAAGCCTGAATATATTTTTCCTTGCCCGCCTGAAACTGAGAAAAAAAATCCCAAATCATTTTCCGACTGCGCACGAGATATTTGATGTCATCCGCCTGAGAATTTTTCAAGATAACCAATTCACCCAGAAGATTCATAATCTTTTCCAGATAAACCGTCTTGACTCGCACGGAATCAAATGAAATTTCAGGCGGGTGAACCTGCGATTTTGGACTCTTTTTCGGCTTTTCTTGGGTTACAGACTCGTTTGCGCTTGGGAGTTTTTCGATCTCTTTTTTTTTGATCTTTTTTGCCGGTGATTTCAAACAGGTATCAAATTCCATTTTTAATTGCAGGATTTCTTTCTCATGGTCATCCACCCAGCCATTTTTCTTCAGTTCATCAATCAATTCCTTCAGCTTGTCCAGTCCTTTCATAAGCAGATCAATGTCCTGCGAAGAAGGCGTTCGTTCCCCCTGGAAATAGGCTTTCAGAATATTTTCCATGCTATGGGCCAGATCCCCCAGGTCTTTGAATCCGATTGTGTAGGCAGAGCCCTTCAAATTGTGGGCACGGCGGTAAATGTCCTCGTACATCTCGGAATTTCCGCCCTCCTCATCCAGATTCATGATGTCTTCTGTTAGAAGGGACAGATTTTCTTCTACCGATTCAATAAAACTGGGCAACAGCTCTGACCAATCGAATCCATCGCTTTCGAGCTTAAAAATCATGAGTCGAACACCTCATCCAAAAGGGGTTCGGGAATCTTTGAGGCAGTTGCCTGATCCCGCGGCAGAAGAGCAGAGGGCTTATTTTGTTGAAATTTAAAAACAGCCACCAGATTAAGGAACTCCGTCGAAAGGGCATTGAAATCCTGCACCTGATTTTTCGTGCGCTGAATCATATCCGACGAATCCCGTATGACCTGTGAAATTTCCTCCATCGTATTTTTTACCTGATGGGTTGCCGCCGACTGCTGTTGAATGCTTTCTGAAATATGATTGGCTGAATCGGAAACGTTTTCAGTGTGTTGAAGAATCTCATTAAATGAATCGTGAATAATCTCGACGGATGCCAATTGTTTTTGCAAACCCTCCCCTGTTTTTTGTGTAATGATCATCGTTTCGTCGGATAAGCTCTGCACATCCTGAATATATTGCCGAATTGTTGACGTAGAGCTAACTACCCGATCCGTAAGCTTTCGAATTTCTGACGCCACCACGCCGAACCCTCTACCATTGTCGCCACTTCTTGCTGATTCAATGGAGGCATTGATAGAAAGGATTTTCGTTTCTCCCGAAATGCTTTCAATTAATTCCAATATTCGAGAGATATCCTTAATCTTTTTATTAAGTTCCTTCATTTGGCGGACATTTTTTTCGAATTGATCTTCAATTTGTCGGGATTGCTGGAAGTAATCCTGAATAACCCGATTGCTATCCTCGACCTTTTGCAAGTTTTTTTCCGTTAGATCGGACACGCCCGCCGCGTTGTCCGAAACCTTTTTACTGGTCTGAGCCAATTCCTCAAGCGTGGCCAGCACTTCATTTACCGAAGAGGCGTATTCAACCACCGCCGAAGCCTCCTGATTCGTTGCCTCCGCGATTGAATCGGAGATGTCCTGCATCTTTTCCGCCGAATTGCGAATACGGCTGGTTATTTTCTGAAAACTCACACGAATATTTTCAAATGCACGGGCTAACAAGAGCAATTCATCCCATGTCTCAATTTTTACGGCCTGAGTCAAATCGCCCTCTGCAATTTTTTGCGCCTTGCCAATAATATTCCGAATGGGCTGAACCAAATCGTAGGCCATATAACCTAACAAAAGAAGCCCCAGTAAAATAGTTCCTAGAAAAATCCAGAACAGATGCCTGTAAGTGGCAAGAAGGAGCGTCCCAATGATTTCCTCATGAATAACAGACACAAAATAGATATTCCCCCCATCCACCGGCTTCCAAAGATAAATCCTGCTGTTTGGATAATCTGGGTAATAGGACAGGTTTGTATCCTTGTAATTCTGTAGCGATCGTTTTTCCAGCCTGGAAAGGGGAATTTTCTTAATAGCGTTTTTTGCTTTGCTCGAGCTGAGAACCGCTCCATTGGAACTCACCAGGAGAAATTCCTTGAATCGGGATCGGAAAAATTCACTCAGGTACATCTTTGCGCGGGCCAGGTCTGAGGCATCTTCAAAATCGATCGTATCGAAAAAGGCACTTAGGTTGTGATCGGTCATCAGCACTTCGTCCATCTGATTGTTTTTCAATGTATTAAGGTTACTCGAAAAGTTAATAAAACCGATAACAAACAGAATGACTAGAAAAAACCCCGCATTCAGCGCCAATAGTTTTTTAAAAATACTTTCTCTAACGTCCAAAAGATCAGATAAAAAATTGGACGCGGCAAGACCATTACTAACTGCCTTCTTCTGAATCAACACTGTTATAATTCCAAAGGTAATGCCAATTGCAAAAGCCGCACTCAATGCCTGGTAAATTTGAATCCTACTAATTCCAGGCCCCATTTTCATGAAAAGGATTCCAATTAAATAGGCAGAAAAATGGAGAAGAAATTCGAAGAGTCCTATGTAGTAGTGCCCGTGGGTAACGCGCTTAATCCATTTTTCTCCAAGAGCCGTATGCCTCTTTTCTTTTAATTGTTTGAGTTCCCGCAAAAGAGATTCGGTAAAATAGACCGGAACACCAACCGTTAACAAAAAAGCGATTCCCCCCAAATCTACATACAGTTTTTTAAAAGCAGCCAATTGCTCAGGACTCAAAGATAAATTCCCTAGAAAAAGGGAAACACCAAACCCAACAATGATAATCAAATAGGCTGCCACAATTTCGATTAACAAATAAATGCTAATTTTCGATAATTTCATGGTGCACATTTCCTTTGTTAACAAAATATGAATTCACTTCTTCCGTGTACTGATCGATAAAATCCCGCAACTGTCGCATTGAATGGGCGATACTCGTGGCGCTTTTTGCCGATTCTTTTAAAACGCTCGAAACCTCTTTGATGGTTTTCGACATTTCCAGAGTAGCAATTCTTTGTTGATCGGAGGACTCCGCTACGAATTGAGATATTTTTGCGATTTCGCTGGTTTCCTCATCAATTTTTTCAAATTGCTCATCCAGCTCAATGGATTGCTGGTAAATATGATCAATTCCGTTTTCCGTTTTGTTGGAAGTTAATTTTACGCCATTGACGGAATTATTTGTAAGGGTTACCACAGAATGCACCTCATTTGTAAAGTGAAGAATATTTTCCGCCAATTTTCGAATTTCAATGGCAACGGCCGAAAATCCCTTTCCTTCCTCGCCGGCTTTAATGGCCTCAATGGACGCATTTAGGGACAGCATTTTGGTTTCGGTGGCAATATCTGTAATCCGATGAAAAATTCCTTCAATTTTCTGGATATTTTCAATCAAGGCAGCCACTGTTTTCTGATTTTCCTTTGCAATTTCTTTTGTTTGTTCCATTTCTTTCCGATGACTCTCCAGCATTGATCGGCCAATCTCAACGAGGTCATAAACTTGATCCGTGGATTCTTTTAATCTTTCAGCCGTACTCGCAATATTTTGTGCTGTTTGCGACATTTCTTCCACGGAAGCATCCATTTCATTGGCACTGCTTGCTTGTTCATTGATGCCACTGGATAACTCCTGTGTAGCCGTAGAGGTGTCTTCCGCTGCCTCATTCATCTGCTGAATTGCGGCTTTTACCCCATCCAACAATCCTTTGTAATTGACAACCACTGTTTCAAGCGAGCGATTAAGAGCACCATTTTCATGAATTTGAATTTCCAAATCACCCGCCGCAATCCGCTTCAAATTGCTAATAAAGTTCTTGAGGTAAACAATCATTCCATTCATCAACTGTCCCAGGCGATCAATCTCAACAATATCCGATTCCTGAATGGTGCGGCTATAATCACCTTTTTGAATATTATTAAGAACTGCAAAAAATTCCTGCAAAGGTGTTAATATTTTACCGACATACTTTTGAAAAAGAGCATATTGCATTCCCATGAAAACAAGCATTAGTACCAAAAACCAACCCATTTTAATCAGTTCATTTCGATTAAAAACAAAATGAACGCCCATCCAGTAAATGGTGGCCAGAATAAAAAAACCGACCAAATTTACTCCGAGAAGCATCCCCATTTTCTGCTGAAAGGATTTCTTTTTCATTTTGAACTCCTAAATAGCTACTCTTCACCAAAACGCATTCTTTCAGAGACTAATATTTTCTCAAGATTTAGAATACCAATAATTTTGCCCTCCCAAAACGCGCCTCCAATAAAATAGCGCTTTTTTTCTTTGCTCAATGGAAGCAAATCCGATTGGATTTCAGCCTTTTCAAAAAGAAGCATATCCAAGAGATCGGATACCACAAAACTTGTATCAATGTCTTTCCACTTAATAAGCAGCAGAAAGCTCTTTTCCTGATTTATTGGAAGGGGTTTTTGGAAAATAAAATCAAATATATCCACAACGGAGATAATTTCACCCATGATGTTTGTAATACCAAGTAAAAATCGCGGGACATCAGGGACAGGTGTAATTTTTCCGACAGGCATGGAATAACGCACGTTCTGAATAGGCAAGGCCAAGTACTCATTAAAAATGCGAAAAGCAATGTAAGCGTCTTTTGGTTTGCTTAACGTATTTCCATCCGATTTATTCCCCTGAGAAATTTGCTCAAGGATCATTTCCGATCGATTACTGGACATTATTTCCTCTCTTATTCTGTCACCTTTGCAACAATAACGGTTACATCAT
>CAZMRE010000098.1:0-1642 GCA_964568545.1 uncultured Deferribacteres bacterium
ATGCCAAAATAGATTGAAGTCCCGTAGGGACGACATGTTTTATCTTTTAAAGACTATTCTGCCAAATTTCGAATTTAAGTTGACGCCAATGGTCTTTAGCCGGATTCGAGAATTCATTTTAGGCAGAGAAAACAGCGTTTTACTGGAATGCGGGGAAGAAATCGGAAAAGGATTCCCTCAGAAAAACCATTTGTTTTCAGGGCGATTATTCTTTATTTTTAAGCGGGTTTATTCTCAAATCAATTTTTGGGACAAATCACATGAATCGAATCTTTCTGATTTTTGCCTTTTTTTTGCTTTTGGAGGGAAACGTGTCGGCACAAACCACTATCTTTTACGGAGATCAGGCAACCGTTGTACAGAAAAACGCCGCTCTTGATCTGGCTACGGATCTGAAGCGGGTCAGCACGAACCGGATTGAGGTTGCCCCCTATTCAGCGACGAACCCGTCTGCGCGTACTAAGCAGGTGATTTTTGTGGGCACGCCCTCCGCTCATTCCGGCATTCGGGAATTAGCCCAAACAGGGCGAGTTTTCATTCGTCCGGGCAACCCCGGGCCTGAGGCTTTTCTGCTGCAGTCTGTCAGGGACTATCCACGAAAGGGGGCCACAACGCTTGTCATTGCCGGGAATGACGACCGCGGAGCCCTGTACGGCGTTTACGAATTCTCCCGGCGGATCCTCGGCATCGATCCCTGGGAGTACTGGACCGGCAAACATCCCCCCAAAATGGGGCACTTCACAATCCCGCATATTTCTTTTCGGGAAAAATCACCGCTTTTCCCCCTCCGCGGGTATTTTGACAATGACGATGATCTAATCGCCAATTGGAGAGGGAAACGGCTAATCATCGAGTTTGACATCTGGAAAGAAATGATCAATTCCCTGGCGAGAATGCGCTACAACTACATTGATCTGCACGACACCTTCGGACGGGCCGAGTTCTGGAATTGGGACTACTACAAAAATATGTGCGAATATCACACCGATCTGAATCTGATCAACAAAATCATCGACTACGCCCACAGCAAGGGCATGCTGGTTCAGGCACCTATGTACCTCGGCTGGGAATTTTACCATCTGGATCACGATAAAATCTGTTTAAGCAAGCATTTTGACGATTGGATGGCCGTTTACACCCACTATTTGACCCAGACTCCCATCGGTAAGTGTGATCTATTCCTGCAGCGTCCCCGCGATCCCTGGTGGGATAGCGCGTACCGCTGTCCCGATGAGAGCAACGCCGGTATTCCGCCAGGACCTCTGATGACAAAAATGTTCAATGGATTGCTGGAACGCGTCAACACCTATCGCCCGGGCGGAAAGGTGATCTGCGATTTATGGTCCGAGGGCCGAGCCATGTGGCGGGCAAATGAATTTAACCCCGACCGGTCAATCGACATGCTCTGGGCAGATGACGGGTACGGCAGTTTTTCCGAATGGCCGGAGGATTTAAAGCGGCACCATTTTGGAATCTACATTCACGCCGGTTTTTGGTTGAACAACGTGGTTCAGGATCCCTATCCCGGTGTGATTCAACAGTCCACACGCGAAGCTGTGAAACGGGGATTGACGCACAATTATTTCGTGAACGGCCAAAATTTTAAAAATTTTATTCTCAACCTGGAAGCCTGCGCCCGTGC
>CAZMRE010000098.1:1742-7831 GCA_964568545.1 uncultured Deferribacteres bacterium
GTGGCGAATACCATGAATGCGGCAGCCGATGCTTTCGATGTATCCCTGTCGCAATCACACCGCCACACAGCCATTCAACGGCTTCCGCATCTGGAAGAGGCGGCACAAATTCATCTCGATAATTTGAGACAGACCCTTAAAAAAGGTTCCCGATGGAAAAAATGGGCCGGTTGGTATGAACCCAACCATTTCAGGGTGTTTACGCCTCCACCAACCACGGATGACCTCAAAAAGGCGTTCGCTGTTATTTCCGAAAAATTGGCGAAATAGAGAAGAGTTTTCTGTTGTATCTGTTGCATAAATCCAGTATATTAGCTGATTAATAGAATACGTGTTCAGCCACCAAAACACAAAAGCACAAAGTCAAAAAGCATTTCTTTGTGTTTTTGTGTTTTCGTTGCATAAAAAAACGTAGCCGCAGGCTTTATGCCTGTGACTTTTTACAGACGCACTCGTAAGGGGTGCGGTTACAAAACGGAGAATAGCAGTGAAAAAGCTTGTTTCAAAAATTGCCGTTACAATTACGATTTTTACTTCCCTGATTTTTGCAATTCCCGTTTCTGGAACGGCCAAAGGCCTAACCATTGCCTACGATCTCTCTCTTGCGCACCCGGAGAATCACCTGTTTCGGGTGACACTCACGATCGAAAATAATCGCTCACGCGCAATCGACGTTACTCTGCCCGCGTGGACACCCGGCACGTACACCCTGCAAGATCATGCAAGAAATCTCTTGCAATTTAAGGCCGAAGCCGGTGACGGCATGCCGCTTCCCGCCACGCGGGAAGATTTTGATACGTGGCGGGTGGAAACAAAAAAACGCTCCACCGTAGTGATTCACTACAAAATACTGGGTCTTCTTCATGATGACGGTGCCTGCTATCTTGGTGCCGACCGCGCCTACGTGAATGGAGCATCCGTTTTCATGTACATCGAAGGCAAGAAAAATCGTCCGGCTACCCTGACGGTGCGTGATTTCCCGTCGAATTGGGATATTGCCACGGGACTCACAAACCTTCCGGAACCCAATCGCTTCAGTGCCAGGAATTACGACGAGCTCATTGACTGTCCCATTTTAATGGGGCAATTGGATTGGTTTTCGTTCAAGGTGGCAGGAATTCCGCACTACTTGGCCATCTGGAATTTGAAAAACAGCAACATGCCTGTCCCGCGTGTGTTAAAGGATTTTAAGGGATTTGTGCAGCAGGTTTACCAGATGTTTGGTGAATTGGACTATTCCAAGTACGTTTTCCTGATTCAGCTGGATAACACCTTTGACGCTCTGGAGCACCGCAATTCCTGCACCATTAGTTTTTATCCCTACAAGTTTGACGATCCGCTTCAGTACGATGATTTCACATGGGTGGGATTTCACGAGTATTTTCACAATTTCAACGTGAAGCGCATTCGTCCGGATGTGCTCGGGCCGTTCGACTACAAACATCCGGTGTACACCAAGCGCCTCTGGATTAGCGAGGGGTTAACGGATTATTTCCCGGATGTGCTGTTTCAACGGGACGGCTTTTGGTCGAAATCGCGGTTGTACCGACAGTTGGGAGATGAGATTACGCGCTTTGAAACACTCCCCGCCCGTCACTGGATGTCGCTGGAATCCTCCAGCATTCAATTCTGGCACCTTTCTGACAACAAGTGCAATCTGGAAATTTCTTATTACAACAAGGGCGAAATTGTGGGCTGGATGCTGGATCTGGAATTGCTGAATCGCTCCGGCGGCAAACACAACCTGGCTGATGTGATGCGCTACCTGTACCGGCATTACTACAAGCATGGCGTGGGATTTTCCGAAAAACTGGGCATTCAACGTGATGTGGAAGCGGTGGCCGGCAGTTCCTTCCGGGACTTTTTTGATCGCTACGTTCGCGGAACGGTTGACATCCCCTACCAAAAATTCTTAACCACCATTGGTCTGAATTTGGTTGCCGCTCCCGACACCCTGCCTTACACGGGAATCCAGACTTTCCCCCGAAAATCGATCAGCCGGGTGTACGCCAGCGCGCGGGAACTCCACAACAGTCTGGACAGTATTACCAATGTTGTGATGGGCAGCCCGGCCTGGAAAGCCGGCTTCAGCAAAGGAGATATTATTCTGGCCGTGAATGGATGGCGGGTTTCTGACGGTGAATGGGAGCGAATTGTCAACCAAACACCCATCGGCTCGCCTGTGACATTTTTGCTCCAGCGGGAAAACAGGGTGATCAAAAAAACGGTGCGTTCAGCCAAAAGCCCCTTTAAGAATTATTCGATTGTGGAGGCTGAAAACGCCACACCAGGGCAGGTTCGGCTGCGAGATATCTGGCTGAAGGGGAAGCAGCGCTGACAAACCACAAGAGTTAGCAAAGAGAAAAAATAATCGGCACGCCGGGTAAAACCGGCTGTTTTGAGAAATCGCGTAACCGCACCCTCAAAGTGTGCGGCTACTTCAATCGCCTTGAGCAAGGGCCACGATTTATCGTAGTGAAAATGTTTGCAAAATTCCTCGCACTGCCAAGATACAAAAGAATTAGCCGCCAAGATCACAAAGAATTCACAAAGGCCGCTGAGGAAAAGTTAGTTTCTCGTTATTCTTTAGATTCTTTGTGCCTTTTTGGAGAACTTTGTAGTGAAAAAATTTTTGCAAAAAAATAAAGATTTCATTGGTAATATTATTGCGGCAGAGATTTTAAATTGAAAAGTTCTGTTTTTATTCTTATTTTGAATTGTTTAAACGTTTGGCAATGCAAAATCGACAAAATTTCGTCGATTTAAAGGAATATCATTGTGAATAAGAAACGAACGAAGGGATCTCTTTAACCCCCAAAATAATGTGATTTGAAGGACAACTGAATGAAAAAACTACTTCCGATTTTTTTGATTCTTGTATTTTTAGGGGGATGCGCGCACATTCCTCTCCATCGGGAAATCAAAAAACCAGTACAAAAAAAGACAGCCGATTACAATCCCTACGCATTAAACAGTTTCATTGATGGCGTTTTTGCTGACCTTTCTCAAGATTACCGGGGAGCGGCCCTCAATTACAACGAAGCGCTCACATGGGATTCCACCTCTGCAACCATTTACGCAGCACTTGGACAGGATTATCTGAGAATCGGACGAATCCGGATAGGATTGAAACTCCTTAACAAAGCCGTTCTCCTGGAGCCAAACAGCCCCCGCTATCGGAAAATTTTAGTTTCTACATACGAGCAGTTGGGAAATTTTAAAGCTGCCATTTACCACGAGCAAATTTTGCTAAAATTGCGCCCAAATGATTTGTCTGAACATTACCATTTGGCTTCTCTTTACCTCGTAACTAAGCAAAATGAAAAAGCGGACGCTGAATTCACCAAAATTTACGAATTATCCGGGAAAAACCCCAAAACCCTTCAGCGGATTGCGGATTTTTATCTTCAGGCCAAGAATTACAAGAAGGTTCTTCAAATATACCAGGAGCTCATTCAACGCCAGCCGAATCAGGAAGAAAACTATTTGAATCTTGGTGAGATTTACGAAATGAGTGGGGATACGACAACAGCCACGCAATTTCTTGAAAGAACCCTCACTAAACATCCGTCTTTTTCAAAGGTTCGGCAAATGCTTTCGGATCTCTATATGAATCAAAGCGAATGGAGTAAAGCGCTGGCTTTGTGGCAGGCTGTGAAAGATGAGGACCCCAAGAACATTCAACCGTACCTCCACATTGCCGAATTGCATCTTGCCGAGGGAGACACTGCCCGCTCAATTGATTTTTACCAACAAATTCAAACGAAATTTCCGGACGATTGGCGGCCGTATTACAACTTGGGTCGAATTTTCCTGGAAAAGAAAAATTTTAAAGAGGCAATTAACAATTTCAACAAGAGCATCCGCACAAACAAACAGGTTTCCGAAGCCTGGCTTTTGCTGGGATTAACCTATCTTCAGAAGCGGGATAACGCCTCGGCGGAAAAGACATTTGCCTCAGCGCTAAAGCTATTTCCCAATGATCCCCGACTCAATTTTTACTACGGGGCGGTACTCAATCAAAATAAAAAATATAAAGAGGCTGTTGTCTCTCTCAAAAAAGTCCTTTTGCGGAATCCAGATTACGTGGACGGGCTGCGCGAGCTGGCGTTTGCCTATTCCAATCTCAAAGAATATGACAAAGCGGAGGACACCTGCCTGAAGGCTCTGAAAGTCAATTCCAACAATTTGTCCGTGATTTTAATTCTGGCATCGGTTTATGATGACGAAAAAAAATACGACAAAGCGGATCAATTGTATGAGAAAGCCCTTCAAATTGATCCGAAGAATTCAGTGGTTCTTAACAATTATGCCTACAGTTTAGCAACCCGCGGCAAGGAACTTTCCCGGGCACTACAAATGGCGGAAAAGGCTCTGGCAAAGGAACCTGAGAACGGAGCCTATCTGGACACCCTCGGATGGCTTTACTACAAAATGGGCAACTACAAACAGGCACTAAAATTCGTAAAGGCTTCTACAGAAAAACGAGAGCCCAGTGCTGAAGTTCTGGAACATCTGGGAGACATTTACCAGAAACTCGGGAACAAGAGAAAAGCTAAATTTTACTGGGAAAAAGCGCTTCAAAAAGACAAAACCAATGAGCGTTTACACCAAAAAGTGGCAGGGGGACATTCCTAACGTGAATTATTTCAACCGGAAACATCCGGCTCTTGTTGCTCTTTCTTTGATTTTACTGGCCGGATTTTATACAGGCTGCTCCCCCGTTTTAACCGGCGGAAAGCTGAATCTCTACCGGTCAAATCCCCAAGCCCTGCTTTTTGAGGTTCAACGAAACTCCGTTCAATTAAAATCTTTGAAAGGAACTGCCGATTTGAGTGTGGAATCGCACCAGGGATCCTACACGGGGCGGGCCACAATTGTTTTCAAGGAGCCGGATTCGTTAAAAATTCAAATTAGCGCGGCTTTCGGTATTCACGCTGCCACGCTCCTGGCCATTCACAACGACTTGCAGGTGTACCTGCCCCGGGATCAAATTCTTTACCACTCAAAGATAAAATCCAAATTACTCGCCCAGTACATTGGAATGCCCATCGATTTTGACGGGTTGAAGGAGCTTGTCACTGGACTTCCGGACCCCTTTCGGGTGCTTGGGAGCCATGCGAGTCTGGATTCCGTAACAAAAAAGTTTTTCTGGTACAGCATTGATCAGAAAAATTTGCGAATTCGAATGAAAATCGATCCCATTAGAAAAGCAGCGGTTGAATACGCTCTCTGGAACAAGGCCAGCGGCAAAAAATACCTCTACAAATTCAGCCATTTCACAGAGCGGAAAGGAATTTATTTGCCCCGTTCCATTCAGGTAATTCGATTCCCGGAGAAAGAACGAATCGCACTTTTTTATGAACAATTTCAAATCAACACCACATTGAAAAATAATCCATTTAAATTAGCTGTTCCTCAAAATGTTTTAGTTATTCGGATGTAAATATGAACCAAGCCAACACAGGGAAATTGGATTTGTCGGTGGTGATTCCGGTGTACAATGAAAACGAATCGCTGCCGGAATTGCACCGCCAACTGACGGCCGTCCTGGAACCCCGGGGCTACCGGTACGAATTGATTTTTGTGGATGACGGCTCCCGCGACGGCTCCGGCCAGGAGATGGAATTGCTGGCACAAAAGGACGCACGCGTACGGGTAATTCAATTCCAGAAGAATTACGGCAAGTCGGCTGCGCTTTCAGTTGGATTTGATGCGGCTGTTGGCGAAATTGTGGCCACACTGGATGCCGATTTGCAGGACGACCCCGGCGAAATACCGGCTCTCATTCAGAAAATGAACGAAGGCGGGTACGATCTGGTTTCCGGCTGGAAGAAAAAACGCCACGATCCCATCAGCAAGCGCTGGCCTTCAAAAATCTTCAATTGGGTAACGGCACGCATTTCCGGCGTGCGCATTCACGACATTAACTGCGGCTTAAAAGTCTACCGGAATTTCGTGGTGAAAAATCTTCACCCTTACGGAGAACTGCACCGCTTTCTGCCGGTACTGGCGCATTTAGACGGCTTTACCGTTGGCGAAAAAGAGGTCGTGCACCATCCACGCAAATACGGCAAGAGCAAATTTGG
>CAZMRE010000099.1:0-6483 GCA_964568545.1 uncultured Deferribacteres bacterium
GGCGGCAGCGCTTGATTTTTCGCATTTTCCCGCGCCTTTTGCAGAAAATTAATCAGGTCGTGAATAGGCTGACTGCCTCCACTGATGAGAATTCCCGAAAGCAAGATGTCCACCCAGGGCGCCACCTCTCCGTGGGTAAAACCTATCATCTGCAAAATGCGCAAATTCCCCTTCCAACAAAGAATCACACCCAGGAAAATCCCAATAGCCTGCAAAATAAGCCTCTTTTGAAGCTTGAGTTTTTTTTCCAATTCCGGTAAATTTTCCTGTGCAAAACCGCTCAGCCGATAAGCAAGATTGGTATTCCCCCTGAAAAGTCCGGTGGTTTCAAGCGAGATGGCAATAAATTCCAGAACCCGCTCCAGCAGTGTGGCTGGCGCCAGAAATTTCAGAATGACTGCCAGAAGATGGTCTAATGACGGCATTTTTTGTTTCTTTCGATTTTGGTTTATAAACGGATTTGGAAACTTTGCTCATAGACAGAAAAAACTCTCAGCACAACACTCTCTTCCCCATTTTTTGCTGTGTGATGACTTCATTTCGCCTACCAGGGGGGTTTTGGAGCTCACGAACACGCGCTCCCTGGCCGCTAATTGCTCCCAGCCGTGATTCGTCTAACCTTAATCGTTTCGGTGATGTGGGACATAAGATTAAAGACCTGTTCCGAAATGCGATGATTGACATCAACAATAAGATACCCGATATCATCCTTTGTTTTCAGGATTTGACTTTCCACATTGATGTGGCGGCGGGCAAAAACACTATTGATTTTCGCCAATACCCCCGGTACATTTTCGTGAATATGCAGAATCCGATCTGTACCTTTTACGCGCGGCATATCCACTTCAGGGAAATTCACCGAACCAATCGTGTTTCCGGTTGAAATAAAAGCATGGATTTTATCAGCCACATAGCGCGCAATATTTTCCTGAGCCTCTCTCGTGCTGCCGCCAATGTGAGGTGTCAGTATCACATTCGGAATATTTTGAAGCGGTGTTTCGAAAAAATCCGTTGGTTTGGCCGGTTCCTGAGGAAAAACATCGATGGCCGCTCCGGCGATATGTCCATCCAGCAACGCCCTGCGCAGAGCGTCAAGGTCTACCACTTTGCCACGACTGGCGTTTATAAGAAAGGATCCCCTGCGAAGGGCACGAATTTCCCGGTCGCCGATCATGCCTCGAGTCAGAGATGTATCCGGAACGTGCAGTGTGACAATGTCCGCATGTTTTAGCAGATCATAAAGGTCATTCGCCCGCTGCGCATTTCCGAGCGGAAGTTTATCGACAATGTCATAAAAAATAACGGTCATGCCAAGCCCTTCGAGAAGCACGGAAACCTGCGAACCAATGTGGCCGTAACCGATGATACCGACGGTTTTGCCTCTAATTTCCGAAGCACCTTCTACCGTTTTCAGCCACTGCCCGCGGTGTGCCGCCGTGTTTTTTTCGAATATTCTGCGCATGAGCATGATAATCTCCCCAACGACTAACTCCGCCACGCTTCGCGTATTGCTAAAAGGCGCATTAAAAACAGGAATACCGGAATGAGCAGCGGATTGTAGATCAATTTGATTGGTCCCGATGCTAAACGCGGCAATCGCCCACAGATCGGGCAGCCGGCTAATAATTTCCTTTGTCAGATGCGTTTTAGAACGTATGCCAATAATATTAGCTTCACTTGCACTTTGGTAGATCGCTTCTTCACCCAAAGAAGCTTCACGCCGCTCCACGTGGTAACCCGCTGCCTGAAGCTTATTTTGAGCCTCGATGTGGATATTTTCCAAAAGAAGAATAGCAGGTACGGCTTCACCTTTGTGACCATTATCAGCCGCCGCAAAAACCTCGGCACTGTCGTTGGAAAGTTCATTATCCGAGAAAAAAAGCGGTAATAATTGGTCAAATCGATCGACGCTAAAATCGGCTTGTTTTCTGATAGGCTCGTGAAGGGCAGTTCCGGCAAAATAGACGAACATGTCAGCCACATTGTTTCTTCGGATAACCAGATCCGAATAGCCGTCGCCTACAACAGCCGTTCCTCCTTCCAGACGGCCCTCGTTTCTCAACTGTTCCGCCAGAAAGACCTTGCCAAGGCTGAGAAAAAGCGGGTTGTCTTCATTAAATCCAGTCACCTGCCCATCTTGATAAACCAGATCGTTTGCAAATAAATTTTGAGAAGGAACCCCAACCTCGCTGGCAACAGGCTTTAGCAACTCGATAAAACTATTGCTGAAAATAAATATTTGCTTGCCGCGTTCTTGAAAAATGCGGATGGTTTCCCGCACCCTTGGGTTGATGGTGTTCAAAATATGAGCCGCCGCGTTTTCCACATCTTCCCGGGTCACACGGGTAAGGTTAAATCGCTTTTGCAGCGCTTCACCAAGAGGCATATCGCCATTGGTCGCCTGGTGCGTAATGGCCTTTAGCCTCTCCATCTTTTTTTCTCGCTGCTCAGGTTTTTCCCTTTGCAGCGCCTCACGAATGACGAGTTCCGTCCCCTCAGCATTTATAATTGTGCTGTCAAAATCAAAAACAATGTTCTTAATCATGGCCTGAGATCCAAACACGGTGATTAGAGAATAGGCGGGGTTGCCTTTTAGCCCGATTGATCTATTATCCAACAAAACCTTTTTTTAGTCATTTTTGGAACTACTAAAGCAAAAGGGCACAAATACGGTACAGCTGTGCCCTTTCAAAAAAATGATGCTCTTTCCCAACAATCCGGTATCTTGCAGAAAACAATCTGATTATTGAAGCGGC
The DNA here is from genome assembly GCA_964568545.1 of uncultured Deferribacteres bacterium. Classification (GTDB taxonomy): domain Bacteria; phylum Zhuqueibacterota; class JdFR-76; order JdFR-76; family BMS3Abin05; genus BMS3Abin05. The sequence continues at coordinate 2,757 of CAZMRE010000099.1, forward strand.
TTTTTCAACTCTTCTTTTAGCAACTTGCCCGGTTTGAAATGTGTTTTTCTGCGAGGTGGCACATAAACAATTTCCCCGGTTTTGGGATTTCGGGCTTTTGGTTTGGCCTTAGTTGTTTTGACTTCAAACACACCAAAATCTCGAATTTCAATACGAACCTCAGGATTTGCTTCTGCCATAATTTGACGGAGCGTCGTGAAGAGAGTCGAAACAATTTTTTCAGTCAAAGGAAGTTTTTCATCTACCTCTTTGGCTACCCGTTTAGCAATATCCCGTTTCGTAACCGTTTTCTTCATAAACCCTACCTCCTTGTTTAGATTTCAATAATTTATCTAAAAATAAAAATTTAATTCTTAAAAAGCAAGAGAAAATTTCTCGGAAATTTAAGAAAACTTAAAAATTAGAAGATTGTCGTCAATTAAAATTGCGGGAGGGTTCAACAAAAGCAGAATATCCGGTAATTTTCCGTTAAATTTCTGCTTTATTGGGCCGGCGGTGAACGGCCAACCCCAAATGGAAAGTGCCAAAAATGGCGCTCACCGCGCCGGAGACTTTAGCCCTCTTTTTTCTCCGATTTTTCCATCAGCGAATAAATGGTCGGAATAAACACCAGCGTTAGAATGGTGGCCACAATTAGCCCGCCAATAACCGTTATGGCCATCGGCGACCGCACCTCAGATCCTTCACCCAGGCCAAGCGCCAGAGGCAGCAGTCCTAAAACGGTTGTGGTGGCTGTCATCAGAATGGGGCGCAGCCGCACTTTTCCCCCTTCCACAATGGCTTCAAATTTGGGCATTTTTTCAACCCGCCGCAAATGGTTAATGTAATCGACCAGCACAATGGCGTTGTTCACCACAATTCCCGCCAACATAATCACGCCGATCAAGACCACCACGCTAATGGTTTCCCGAAAAATAAAAAGCGTGAAAAACACACCGACCAACCCAAACGGAATGGTGAACATGATTACAAAGGGGTGCAAAAGCGATTCAAATTGAGAGGCCATTACTAAATAGACCAGGAAAATCGCCAAAAAAATGGCGAATTTCATACTTTCAAAAGAAACAGACATTTCCGCATTTTGCCCGCCGATTCTCACCCGCATTTCCGGTGGAAGTTCAATCTTAGAGATGGCTTTCCGGATGTCGCGGGCTGCGCTTCCCAGATCTCTTCCCTGGACATTTGCCGAAATGACCGCTACGCGTTCCTGATCAATTCGCCGAATCTCGCTGGGCCCCCGCTCAACCGAAATGTTCGCTACCGAAAAAAGAGGCACCGGAACCGCACTTCCGGGATTAACGACAAGCCGTTTCAGCGCTTCAATGGTACGTCGATCCTGCTTTTTGGCTCGAACACGGATATCGATTTTGCGGTCTCTTCGGTTCAACTGCGTAGCCACATCTCCCTGAATTTCATTTCGAATGAGGCTGGCAATGGAGCCAATATCCGTACCCAGTTGAGCCACACGATTCCGATTGAATTGAATTTGAATTTCGGGATTTCCCCCTTCCATGGTCGATTTCACATCCACCAGGCCGGGAACTTCTCTCATCTTCGAGGCGATATGCTTGCTCAGGGCATCCAGCACATCCAGATTGTAGCCCTGCACTTCCACTTCGATGGGGGTTTTAAAGCTAAAGTAGCTGGGACGAGAAAATTCGACTGCTACTCCAGGAATGCTTTCCCACTTTTGCCGCAAGTCCTCCATGACCCGCGTTTCCCTTTCCTTCAAAACGCCGGGTTTCAATTTAACCAAAAGCTGTCCCAGGTTTTCCTGCTCTTCTGACGCTGAAACGCCTGTTTGGGTGATTGAACCGGCTACAGCGTATATCCTCAGAATTCGTTGGTCACTCGAACCCATCGTCACCATGTTTTGAATGGTTTTGTCCGTTTCTTCGATGGGTGTTCCAACCGGAAGTTTGACATCCACAATGAACTCTCCCTGACTCATTTCGGGAATCAGCTCGGTTCCCAGGCTCAGATACGCCAGGTAGGACAATCCAAAAAGAGCCAAAGCAATAACAACGGTTTGCGTTCGGTGGGTCAATGCCCATTTAATGGTTGGCGGGTACACGCGAACCGTCCAATTGTAGAATTTGTCAAAAACCCACTGAAACGGCCAGAGCAGAATTAACAAGCCTTTACCAATCCAGATGCTCACCCGTTTCAATCCCCTGAGAATTTCCACAAAAAATGCAGTCATCGCACGGGATAATTTGCTTGATTTTCCAGGGGAATTGGGCGCCGCCGGGCTTTGGCCTAATCGGTTTCCACCCAGCGCCGACAGCATCGGAATCAGTGTGATCGCCACCAGCAGAGACATCAGCAGTGAATACGTCACAGTAAGCGCCTCGTCTGTGAAAAGCTGTCCGGCGATTCCCTTCACAAAAATAATCGGCACAAACACAAAAACAGTGGTCAGCGTGGATGCCACAACCGCCATCCCTACTTCCGAGGTGCCCTTGTTGGCCGCATCCATCAGAGAAAGTCCCTTCTTTCGGTAGCGATCGATGGACTCCAGAACGACGATGGCGCTGTCAACCATCATCCCCACCCCCAGAGCCAGCCCCCCAAGAGACATTACATTGAGGGAAACCTTTGAAAGGTACATCAAAAAAAATGTTGAAATAATTGAAATTGGAATGGCCAGACTGATGATAAGGGTGCTCCGAAGATTTCTCAGAAAAAAGAAAAGAATGATCATGGCCAGAACCCCGCCAATAATCGCCGAAGAAAGCACATCATTAACGGAATTGCGAATAAATTGTGACTGATCGGCCACAATTGCCAGATGTGTATTCTTGGAAACCGCCTGAATATTTTTTTGAATGACCGCGAGTTTTTTCTTTACCCGATCGGCCACGGCCACCGTATTGGTGCTGGCTTCTTTGTAAATGGCAATTTCCACGCTTTCGTGGCCGTTCACCCGCGTGATGACTTTTCGATCCTTGTAGCTTTTGTAGGCACTGCCGATGTCGCGCAGGCGCACCACCGCCTTCCCCCGCCGGGCAATGACGACATCGTTGATTTCATCGGCCGTCAGGAATTGGTTGAGCGTCCGAACGATGTACTGGGTATCGCCTTCGTCAAGGGTTCCGCCGGTTAAATTGATATTTTCCTGATTTAAACGGCTGGTCACAAGTGTAATGGGGATTTTCAAGGCCGCCATCTTGGCCTCATTTACATCCACGTGGATTTCTTCCTCCAACCCCCCGCTGACCTGTGCCGCCGCCACGCCATCCAGGCTTTCCAATTCCTGTTTGATTTTTTCTTCCGCCAGCAGGCGCAGTGCAATGAGATTTTGATCCCCGTACAGGGCAATTCGCAAAATGGGATCCAATGCCGGATCGTAGCGCAGGAGAATGGGTTGGGTGGCGTCCTTCGGTAATCGGACGCGATCCAATTTTTCCCGCACATTGAGGGATGCAAAATCCATATTCGTATCCCAATTGAATTCAACCACCACATCCGATACACCGGAACGCGAGATCGAACTCACCTGCATCACGCCGTTGACCACCCCCACCGCTTCTTCGATGGGTTTGGAGATCAGGTTCTCTACCTCGGCGGGAGCTGTTCCCGGGTATTCCGTGCGAATCGTTAATGTGGGATATGTGATGTTTGGCAGAAGATCAATGCTCAGCCGGTTGAAAGCAATCCACCCGAAAATGATGGTTGCCAAAAAAAACATCGTAATGGTTACACGTCGATGAATAGAAAAATTAAC
>CAZMRE010000099.1:6583-7751 GCA_964568545.1 uncultured Deferribacteres bacterium
TCGGCTACACCTTCTTGCGTTTCCATTTTCCTCTCGAAAAAAAATACGCCATAAGTACCCCCTGAAGGCTGTAGGCACAGGCAATGGCCATCCAGATGCCGTTTGTTCCCAAACTCAAGAATCGGGGAAGCAGTATGGCCAACGGAATTTGCACGGCGAAAATTCCGGTGGTAATCACAATCATCGGCGTGGTGGTGTCACCCGCGCCGCTCTGAGCCATTCCCGTAATCAATCCAACAGCCAAAAAAGGATAGGCCAGCGTCGTTAGTCTCAAGTACTCCGCACCGATCCGCAACACATCCGGATCCGAATTAAAAATACGAATCACCTCTTTCGGAACGACAAAAAACAAAATTCCCATTGGAATCACAAACAGCAAATAATAAGCTGTGGTGTACCGGGCGCTCTTTTCGGCCCGCTTGGGCTTTTTGGCACCCAAGTTCAAGCCGACCAGTGTAGCAGCCGTGGAACCAAGTGCCCACCCGGGCAGCATGATAATCATCAATACCCGCAGCCCCACACCGTAGGCAGCCACGGCAACGGTTCCGTAAATGGCAACAATTCTCATGATGAACAGATCCCCCAAGCTTCTCACACCTCCCTGCACGGAGCCGGGAATGGCAATTTTGATGATCCGCCAGATGATATTCAAATTTAGCCGAAATTCCCTGAGGTGAATCTGAATGAACGAGATTCCTCGAAACAAAATCCACAGCCCGATGAGCATTCCGATTCCCTGCCCGGTAACCGTGGCAATTGCCGCTCCACGCACACCCAATTTGGGGGCGGGACCCAGACCGAAAATCAGAATCGGATCAAGCACGATATTCAGTAGGGTCGCGAATGCCCAAACTTTCATCGGTGTGACGGCGTCGCCGATTCCCCGCAGGATGGAGCTAATCAGAAAAAAAATAATCAGTGCAAACGAGCCCAGAAAAACGATTTTCAAGTAAGGTGTTCCCAGTCGGACAACTTCAGGAGCGCCTCCCAACGCTTTAAGGGCCGGAGCGGCAAAAAAGAGTCCCAAAATGGCCAAAATAACCGACAAAACAGCGCCGAGAATCAGTGATTGGTACACAACAATCTTTGTTTGGCCAACATCCCCCGCGCCAAAAAATCGCGAGACCATCGCCCGCGTCCCCATCGATACACCGGCCAGAAACGTCCA
>CAZMRE010000100.1:0-7700 GCA_964568545.1 uncultured Deferribacteres bacterium
CTTCCAGCATCGCTACGCGTATTTCTCAAAAATGGCTTTACGTGGATATTTACGGTGGAACGGTCGATACAACCCGCCTGCGGATGTCGCCCAAAATCGGCGTGGTCCGACGCATCATTCCGCTTCAATTTGAAGAATCCGCCCAACTTTCATTTCAATTAATGCGACCCATTGAAAAAAAAGATGTGTCACTGCAAATCGGGGATCGGGAAATTCTGGTTTCAATTCGTACATCCAAGAAGATTCCGAAAAATATTTTATTGGATTTGGAGAATGAAAAAAAGAAGTGGAAAATCGATAAAATTATTATTGATCCCGGGCACGGAGGAAAAGATCCGGGAGCCATTGGTCATGGCGGGCTAAAAGAAAAGGATGTGGTGCTGGACATCGGGCTGAGGCTCAGGAGGCTTTTTCAGAAGCGCATGCACGTTAAGGTTCTCATGACCCGGGATACCGATCGATTTGTCGAATTGCGCGAGCGGTCGGCATTTGCCAATCGAAATGGAGGGAAGCTATTTATCAGCATTCACGCCAATTCAAATCCCAGACGTTCGGTGCGGGGGTTTACAACGTACTGTCTGGGGCCTGCGCGATCGGATGAAGACCGTGCCATTGCAAAGGAAGAAAACTCCGTAATCAAATACGAGGATTCCTGGGCAGGGTACGGGGATTTGACGAATGAAAAGTTTATTTTGCTGTCAATTGCCCAGAATTCGTTTAATCAGGAAAGCCAAAATTTGGCTGCTATGATTCAAACGGCTGCACGCAGGTATTTGCACACATATGATCGCGGCGTGCGCCAAGCGGGGTATTTGGTTCTGGTGGGTACAACGATGCCAAAGGTATTGGTGGAAACGGGATTTATTTCTAATCGAAAAGAAGAAAAATTGCTGCGTTCCCCGAAATATCGGCAAAAGGTTGCAGAAGCAATTTATGAAGGGGTAAAAAATTTTCGGAAAAAAGAAGAAAAGATTGTTGAGTCGGACAATTCAATGAGTAAGCTCTTCCTCGAAAAATAAGGGCAGGATTGCAAAAACCTAATTGGAAATTACTGAAAAATTTTGGTTCTGATCAATTGTTTTTTTGCCCAAAAAAATGATTGATTAATTAAAAAAATACGCATTTTTATAATGAGTTCCAAATTCTTTATCTTCATTTTCTTTAAATAACTTAAAATAGTCCTTGCAAAAAATGCAAAAAAATTTTATATTTACAAGTTATTAATTGTTTTCTCATTGCGAGATCAAAAAATAGTTTTAAATAAATTTTTTGGAGGGTTAATGGCATATATAAAGCCTGGGCCATTATCAAGAGATGAAGAGAATCCTTTTGAATCGATGAAGCGGCGTTTTGAGGTTGCTGCCGATTATTTAAACTTGGAGTCCGGGATTTACAATTATTTAATCGCTCCGGAGAAACAGGTTATTATTACGGTTCCCATTCAAATGGATGATGGAACCATTCAGGTTTTCGAGGGCTACCGTGTGATTCACAGTACAGCTCTGGGTCCCTCAAAGGGTGGAATTCGCTATGCACCCGATGTTAATTTGGATGAAATAAAGGCACTGGCTGCCTGGATGACGTGGAAATGTGCGGTGGTAAATATCCCGTTCGGAGGGGCTAAAGGGGGAATTAAATGTGATCCAAATGAGCTAACCCGTGTTCAGCTTGAGAAAGTTACGCGCCGGTATACGGCTAATTTGTTGGAGGTTTTTGGCCCGGAAAAAGATGTGCCTGCTCCGGATGTGAATACAAACGCACAAATCATGGCCTGGATCATGGATACCTATTCCATGCACGCTCAGAAAACACAAACGGCGGTTGTTACCGGAAAGCCGCTTTTTTTGGGCGGAAGCAGAGGCCGCCCAGAAGCGACCGGTCGGGGCGTCATGTTCATAACGATGCGCATTATGGAAAAAGAAGGGCTTCATCCGAAAGATTCAAAAGTAATTGTTCAGGGTTTTGGAAATGTAGGCTCGGTAAGCGCCCGTCTTTTGCGCGAGCAGGGATGCAAAATTGTTGGCATCAGCGATGTTTCGGGTGGCTATTACAATCCGAAAGGCATTGATATTGACGCTGCCATTCAATTTGTGGAAACCCACAAGACGCTTCAAGGCTTCACCGGAGGCGATCACATGGATGGGTTGGAGCTTTTGGAACAGGACTGTGATATTTTGGTTCCTGCTGCCCGTGAAGATCAAATTACAACACACAATGCTCGCAAGATTAAAGCCAAAATTGTGGTGGAAGGAGCCAATGGCCCAACCACCGCCAAAGCGGATAAAATTCTAGAGGATCGCGGAATTTTGGTTGTTCCTGATATTCTTGCAAATGCGGGCGGCGTAACCGTATCCTACTTTGAATGGGTTCAAAATCGGATGGGCTATTTTTGGTCGGAAGAAGATGTTAATTCCCGACTGAAGCGCATAATGGAAGAAAGCTTTGATGAAGTTTACAATAATGCTAGAAAACATGGAGTCAGCCTTCGGATTGGCGCCTATATTCTGGGTGTGGATCGCGTAGCCAAGGTTGTACAGATGCGGGGCATTTATGCCTAATCGATTTAAATTGTCAAAAAAAATAGAGTACATAAGGAGGCAATTAAAGGAATGAAGAGAAAATTTTGGATACGAGTGACTATCATTTTAGTCGCAGTTGCTTGGTCTCTTTGGCAGCTTTACCCGACCTATAAAGTTCACAATCTTTCTGCAAAAGAAACCGAAAAATTAAAGCTTTCGGGCAAATTGGACAAACTGCAGTCGAAAACCATTAAATTGGGTCTCGATTTGCGAGGGGGGATGTACCTGGTTCTGGAAGTGGATTTGCATCAACTGCTGGTTAATCTTGCCAAGCACAAAGACAACACCTTTTACCAGGCAATGAATGAAGTTGAAAATACCATCAGCGAGAATCCTGATCTCGATTATTTTACGGTCTTACAGCAGATATTCCGCAAACATAACTTGCGCTTGAATCAATATTTCGGAAAAGTTACCCAGACGGATCCACAGGTGATTAAGGATCTTCAAAAGCAAGCTGATGACGCCGTCGATCGTTCCCTAGAAATTCTCCGCAATCGAGTTGATCAGTTTGGCGTATCTGAACCGAATATTCAAAAACGCGGAAGTCGAAGGATTGTGATTGAATTACCGGGTATTCAGGATATCGATCGGGCTAAACACTTAATCGGCGAAACGGCATTGCTGGAATTCAAGCTTCTAAAAGATCCTGATGTAACAACAGAAGTATTGAAAAGAATTGATGAAAAGCTGAAGGAAATTCAGGAAGCCAAAGGGAAGGCCGCTCTTCCCGAAAAGAAAAAGAGCAAAGCAGCGGCAAAGAAGGAAACCAAATCGACTCCGCCAGACACCAGCGGAAAAAAGGTTATTACGCAAAAGGATATTTTCGGCGAAACAGAAACCGGTAAAGATACGTCGGCACAGAAAGATACAACTGGATTGGAAGTGAATCAGGAACTTTTTAATGAACATCCTTTTCTTTCCTTGTTGAGAGATTTCAGAAGTCACGGTGGAGAAATTGCCGTTCCCGAGAAAAACAAATATGCCGTTCAGAAAATTCTGAGCATGCCGCAGATCAAAAAGCTCATTCCATCGGATGTGGAATTTGTTTGGGCGAGCAAGCCGATTCCTGTAGGAAATGAAAACTATTACCAGCTCTTTTTGCTGAATAAGGAATCTGAATTAACAGGGAAATATGTAGTGGACGCCGGTGTTCAGATTGGAAGCGGCAGCAGTTTTACCTCTGCTGGCAAGCCAATTGTAACGCTGAAAATGAATTCCGAAGGTGCAAAAATATTTGCTCACGTAACCGGGGCGAATATCAATCGCCGATTGGCCATTGTTTTGGACAATCGTGTTTACTCGGCGCCGGTCATCCGAAGCAAAATTCCCAATGGAAATGCCATTATCGAAGGAATGGCCAATATGGATGAAGCCAAAGACCTTGCGATTGTACTGCGGGCAGGCGCCTTACCGGCTCCGGTTAAAATTATCGAAGAACGGACGGTTGGCCCTTCCTTAGGACAGGATTCCATTCGCCAGGGAACATTCTCTGCCATTTTGGGATTTGTTCTGGTCATTCTGTTTATGATTTTTTACTACCGAATGTCCGGTTTTCTGGCAGACCTTGCGCTTCTTTTGAATATGCTGTTCATTTTGGCGATTTTGGCAGGGTTCCATTTTACGCTAACGCTGCCTGGCATTGCAGGTATTATTCTAACCATTGGTATGGCAGTTGATGCCAATGTATTGATCTTTGAACGAATACGTGAGGAATTGCGTTCCGGGAAAACCATTCGTGCAGCCATCGATTCCGGATATGGCCGGGCATTTATTACCATTCTGGATGCTAACTTGACTACTTTGTTTGCTGCAATTGTACTTTACCAATTTGGTACCGGGCCCATTCGAGGCTTTGCATTAACCCTGTCGATTGGTATTCTCAGTAGTATGTTTACAGCCATTGTGGTGACGCGCGTGGTTTACGATTACATTACTGATCACTTTACATTAAAGAAGCTGAGCATATAGATTTTAGATACAAAGGAGAATGAGGCAGATGCAGTTTTTTAAGAAACCGAATATTGATTTCATTGGTAACCGCAAATATGGATATTTATTTTCTGGAACACTGATTTTAATTGCAATTGTGCTACTGATTGTTCAGGGACCGAATTATGGAATTGATTTTAGGGGCGGTGTTTCGATGCGGGTGAAATTTGATAATTCAGTTACCATAAAAATGGTTCGAAATTCACTTTCAAAGATTGGTTATGGAAACGCGGAAATCAAAGAAACCTCCATTCAAACAGCTCATGGTACCGAAAAGGAAATGATTGTTCAGGTGGAGCTTACAAAAAAACCTGACGTTATTGCCTCGAAGGTATCGAAACAGCTCAAGAAGGATTTCCCCCAAGGGTTGGATATTCGAAGTATCGATACCGTTGGTCCTAAAATTGGGAAAGAGCTGCGAAATGATGCCATCTGGGCAGTTTTATTTGCGCTGTTATTAATTTTGATATATATTACCCTTCGCTTTGAATTTCGATTTGCGGTGGGTGCTATTATTCCTTTGTTTCACGATGTTCTCATTACACTGGGATTTTTCCTGATATTTCGACTGGAAATTTCTCTGGATGTTGTGGCAGCATTCCTCACGATTGTCGGCTATTCTTTGAATGACACCATCGTTGTTTTCGATCGGATTCGTGAGAATTTAAAGACTCGCCGACGGGAATCGTTTACGCAAATCATTAATGAAAGCATTAACGAAACCCTTAGCCGAACTATAATCACATCGTTCACAACATTCTTGGTAATTTTGGTTCTCTTTTTGTTTGGTGGCGAAGTGATCCATAATTTTTCATTTGCAATGTTAGTGGGTGTGGTGATTGGTACGTACTCATCTATTTTTGTTGCGTCACCCCTTTTAGTAGAATGGGAAAATTTTTCACCTCGTCATAAAAAGATTACGGAAGCCCGCCTGAAAAGGGGTCACAGGGCGAAACGACACTAAAAGCGGGCTGACTGCCATTGGGCAAAATAGTTTTTTTGATTGGTTTCTTATCTTCTAACTATTGTTGCCTATTAATGGGGCAACAAATTGGTTTTCAAATGCAATCGTCTTTGGCGGATCAGGAGGATTGAATGGAATTTCAGGAAGAAGAAAACTACGGGATTGTCATTTTTCATTTAAATGGAAAAATGCTGGGCGGTGCAGATGCCAATCTCCTTAATGAGCGGATCCATCAATTCCTGGATGAAAATAAAACGCGATTTATTCTGGATATGGCGAATGTGAATATGATGACCAGTTCTGGATTGGGTGTGATCATTAGCGCGCTGACGGCGGCGCGCAATCAAATGGGAGATATCAAACTAGCAAATCTTCCCAATAAAATTCAGCATATTTTGAATATCACGAAATTGGATCGTGTATTCGAAATTTACGACACGATAGAGAGTGCGCAACAAAGCTTTCAATGACATACATAAGTGGGAATTGGAAGATTGGGCCGCTTATGCGACCCATTTTTTTGTGGGAAAGGATGAATGAATGGCCGTGCATGTAATTGTGGGAGCCCAATGGGGAGATGAGGGAAAAGGCAAAATTGTCGATATGTTGAGTAAACGCGCAGATGTTGTTGCCCGGTACCAGGGTGGCGCAAATGCCGGGCATACGGTTGTAATTGACGGCCAGAAGCATATTTTCCACCTGATTCCTTCGGGAATATTGCACAGGGATGTTATTTGCATCATCGGGAATGGTGTGGTTTTTGACCCGGAAGCTTTCGAACGAGAATTATCTCTTCTGGATGAAAAGAAAATACCCTATTGGGGACGGTTGTTTTTAAGTGCCAACGCGCATGTTATTATGCCTTATCACAAATGGCTGGATGCCAATAGGGAAAAGCAGCAAACATTTCACATCGGCACAACAGGGCGAGGGATTGGTCCTGCATACGTAGACAAATATGACCGTTTGGGTATTCGTGTAATCGATCTGTTTTCGCCGAATATTTTGCAGAAAAAAATTGAGATGAATCTCTCTTTGAAACGTCCATTTTTTACAAATCAAGAAATAAATATTGACACAATTTATAAGGAATATTTAAAATACGGGAAAAAACTGGAGTCCTTTGTTGAAGATACCTCTATTATTTTGAATCGCTTGATTGCTGAGGGCAAAGAAGTCCTTTTGGAGGGTGCGCAGGGCGCCATGCTGGACGTAGATTTCGGAACGTATCCGTTTGTCACTTCGTCAAATCCTATCAGCGGCGGGGCCTGCACGGGATTGGGAATTGGCCCCACGAAAATTGACAGTGTACTGGGAGTCGCCAAAGCCTACACCACACGTGTAGGAGATGGCCCCTTCCCAACGGAATTTAGGGATGAAATGGCTGATAAAATTCGCAATCTGGGTGGCGAATATGGGGCGACTACGGGCCGACCCCGCAGATGCGGCTGGTTGGATCTTGTGGCGCTTAAATATGCGGTGCGGATCAACGGAATTGATGAATTGGCCATTACCAAAATAGATGTTCTGGATACGCTAGAAGAAGTAAAAATCGGTGTGGCTTATGAGTGTAATGGGAAAAATTATACTGACTTCCCGCTTTCGCAGGAACTATTGAAAAACTGTAAGCCGGTCTACGAAACCGTCTCCGGATGGCAAACGGATACCTCTAAAGCAAAAAAATGGGAAGATCTCCCCCAAAATGCCAAAGCGTATTTACAGAAGATTTCTGCATTTGTGGGGGCAGAAATTCGGCTTGTTTCGGTGGGGTCTGGCCGTAGTCAGGCGATTTGGGTAGACACTGGGTTGTAATAATGGGAGGGAATCCAATTTTTCTCTATGGCTTGATCAAAGATAATTGTTGCGAAATTTTCAAATAATTTTTGTTGATTTCGATGCACAAATTTTATATATTTAGTTTGCTTATTTTTGCGGGGGCCAGTAGCTCAGTTGGTAGAGCAGCGGCCTTTTAAGCCGTTGGTCGGAGGTTCGAATCCTCCCTGGCTCACAATTAAACTGCCCCCTTTTCGGGGCTTTTTAAATTTGAAGTGTTTCTATCGTCGATTGGGGAAATGATATGTTTAAAAATCTAAAATAAACAAAATATTTTGCGCCCATAGCTCAATTGGCAGAGCAACGGACTCTTAATCCGTAGGTTCAAGGTT
>CAZMRE010000101.1:0-7694 GCA_964568545.1 uncultured Deferribacteres bacterium
CTCATGGGTGCCCGCTACATCGAACTTAAAACTGTTCAAACGCTGGACAAACTCCAGGTGCCCAAGCCCTGCATCGACATGGAGGACGAGGGCTACAACGTGGAATGGTCGCAGGAATTGCGGCTCGATCAGTCCTTCAATGAATACCTCAATGCCTGGATAGTGCTCCACATTCTCAGACACACCTTCGATTGGGACACATCCGACGGCCCGGGTTTCATCTTCAATATGAGTGTGGGCTACGATTTCGAAGGTATCCGCAAACCGAATGTGCAGCGTTTTCTTTCACGAATGCAAAATTGTTCCGAGGAGAAAACGGCAAAAATTCGTGAAATCCGCAGCATTTACCCGGAAATCGATGAAATTCAGATTCCCGATCAAATCTCCGATAACGTGACGCTTTCCACCATGCACGGCTGTCCGCCGGACGAAATCGAACAGATTGCTCGTTATTTGATGGAGGAAAAAGGGCTGCATACCACGGTGAAACTGAATCCTACGCTTCTTGGGCCGGAAAAACTGCGGGAGATTCTCAATCGAAAACTGGGCTTTTCAACGGAAGTGCCCGATGAGGCCTTCGAGCACGATTTAAAATACGAAGATGCCCTGCGGATTATTCGCAGTCTTCAACACGTCGCTCGGAATGCCGGGGTGGAATTTGGACTTAAATTAAGCAACACGCTGGAATCGGTCAACAATCGACCGGTGTTTCCGTCCTCCGAGAAAATGATGTACCTCAGCGGCCGGGCTTTGCACCCGCTTACCGCGGAATTGGCGTCTCGTTTACAACAGGAATTCAATGGCGAATTGGATATTTCCTTTTCCGGCGGGGCAGATGCCTTTAACACGCCTGAGCTTGTGGCGGCAGGATTGGCACCCGTGACGGTTTGTACGGATCTGCTCAAACCCGGCGGGTACACACGGCTTCCTCAATATCTGCAAGAATTGTCCGCAGCTATGTCGGCTGTGAGCGCCCAATCCATTGAGGAATTTATCCTAAACAAAAGTGGAATGACCGGGGGTTCGGCAGAAGCAGCGGCACGTTCCAATCTTAAAAATTACGCAAAAAAGGTTCTTGAATGCCCGTTTTACAAGAAGAATTTCGTGCCCAATAAATCCATTAAAATGGGGCGTTCTTTGGAGGCTTTTGACTGCATTCAGGCCCCCTGCGTCGGGGAATGCCCCGCCCACCAGGATGTGCCGGAGTACATGTACTTTGTGGCCAAGGGAGACATCGATGGGGCGCTCAAGGTGATTTTGGAGACGAACCCGTTTCCCTCGGTTACCGGAATGGCCTGCGATCATTTGTGCCAGACCAAATGTACCCGACAAAATTACGACGAGCCGCTCCAGATCCGTGAGATTAAGCGATTTGTGGCGGAAAATGCTTCGGATAACGCTATGCCCAAAGTGGAGCCTTTCAATGGCGTCAGAGTGGCTGTGATTGGGGCAGGGCCGTCCGGGCTGTCTTGCGGCTACTTCCTTAAGCTGGCGGGCTGTGATGTGGATGTGTTTGAGGCGAAATCCCACCCCGGCGGCATGGCAGCAGACGCTATCCCTGACTTTCGCCTGCCAAAAGAGGCCTTGTTCAGGGATATTCGACGGATTGAAGAGTTGGGCGTATCGATTCACTATGACACCACTATCGACCGGAATCTGTTTGAAAAATTGCGCGCCGAAAAGGATTTTCTTTACCTTTCCATCGGGGCGCAAATTGGAAAAAAAATGAGGATCCCTGGCGAGAATTTGCCCGGGGTAATGGACGCACTTGAATTTCTCTCCCACATTAAAAAGAATGAGACGATTCCTCTTGGCAAAAAGGTGGCGGTCATCGGGGGCGGAAACACGGCCATGGACGCCGCCCGAACGGCCAAACGATTTGTGGGGAAGGAAGGCGAGATTTTCATTCTTTACCGAAGAACCCGCAACGAGATGCCGGCCGACCGGGACGAAATCGACGAGGCCCTTCTGGAAGGAATCCAATTGCAGGAATTGGTTGCGCCGATTGCCATTCGCAAAAAGGGACGGCGACTGGAATTGGTTTGTCAGAAAATGATTCTGGGAGAGCCCGAGGCTTCCGGCCGGAGACGTCCGGTGCCACTAAAGAATTCGGAGTTTCCGCTGATTGTCGATTCAGTCATTCCGGCCATCGGTCAGGAAGTGGCCCTGGATTTTTTAGGGAAAGGGGACCTGGAGGCTAATCCGGAGACCAGAGAAACTAATATTCCCGGTCTTTACATTGGTGGTGATGCCCTCCGCGGCCCGTCCAGTTTGATTTTGGCAATTGCCGATGGAAAGCAGGCGGCGGAAAACATGTTGCGTGCAGCCGGATATCCGCGCAGGTTTTCTGCAGATAAAGCCGAGAAGGCTTTGAGTCCGTCTGATTTTCAGAAAATGGCGGCACAACGGCGCTGGGCAATTCACCCGGAGGAGCTGCCTCCGGACAAACGGAATGATTTTCGCGTCGTGACCAAAACTTATTCTGCAAAGGAGGCGAAGGAAGAGGCCGGACGTTGCCTTTTGTGCAACGAAGTTTGTAATGTATGTGTAAACGTCTGTCCAAACCGGGCCAATATCTCCTACACGGTAAAACCGTTAGTGTTGAATTTACAAAAGGTTGTTCGGAAGAACGAAAAAATTCAAATTCTGCCTGACGAAAGCTTTCGGGTAAAACAACGATTCCAGGTACTCAATGTTGCCGATTTCTGCAACGAGTGTGGTAATTGTACAACGTTTTGTCCAACAAGCGGCGCTCCTTATAAAGACAAGCCAAAACTGTGTCTGTCAGAAGAAAGTTTTCGTGAGGAGCCGATTGCCTACAGATTAGAGAAAAACGGAAATCAATTAATTCTTTGCTACAAAGAAAATGAACGCGAAGAAAGACTTGTGCATTCCGGGGAAAAATATTTTTACGAATCGGAAGAAGCAATTGTTGAATTGCGCGACGATTTTTCAATTATTAACGTAAAAATGAAAAAAAATGCCGTGGGCGAAATTCAATTAAAACAAGCAGCAGCGATGCGTGTGCTTCTGGACAATTTGAAGGATTCGTATTTGACAAAAATTTAGGAAAATTGGGGAAAGATGGATATAATAGGTATTGATAGGCAATATTATTTATGAGGAGAAAGCATTCCCGCGATAGAGATGTTCTTTTTTCATTTTTTTATCTTAAGAAATGCTTTCTCCTTACAAATGGATATAACCCAATAAGGATGACCCATGTGTCGCTACAGTTTTAACCCCTTTCGAAAATCCAATCCCCAATGGGTGGGGGATGATTACGAATTTCTGAACACAGACGATATGTGGGATTTCCACAAGTCCCTGCCCGGGTACGCGCCAACACCGCTCATTGAATTGCCGCAGGCAGCGAAAAAACTGGGTTTGCGGGAGGTATTTGTAAAGGACGAGTCCCATCGTTTTGGTATTAAGGCATTCAAGGCGCTGGGGGCGAGTTACGCGATTTACCGGTTTTTGAAAGAAAAATGGGAATCCCGTTTTGAGACGGTTTTTACCACAGAGAGTTTCAAAAATCCTGACAATCTGAAAAAGTTGGGCTCATTTACATTTACGGCCGCCACCGACGGCAATCACGGGCGGGCCGTTGCCTGGACGGCCCGAATGCTACACCAGAAGGCGGTGATCTACATGCCGGCTAATTCGGCCAGGGCGCGCGTGAAAGCCATTGAAAGCGAGGGAGCCACCGTCATTCTTGTGGACGGAAGCTTCGACGATTGTGTAACGCGCTGCGAACAGGATGCCCGACAAAACCATTGGCAGGTGGTTTCGGACACCGCTTACCCTGGCTACATGGATTTGCCCAAATTTATTCTGTTGGGTTACACAACGCTCTTCCGCGAATTGGAAAATTCCATCGCTTCGCCTGATCATTCGGGAATTGATTTTGTGTTGCTGCCGGCGGGTGTTGGGGGACTGGCTGCCGCGGGAACCAGCTATTTTGTCCGCCGCTATGGGGCACATCGGCCCAAATTAATTTGCGTGGAACCGGAGGCCTCGGCCTGTTTTTTGGAATCCATTCAATTTGGCCACGGAAAACCCGTGGTCGCCAGCGGGAAGCTGGATTCTATTATGGCCGGACTCAATTGCGGCATTCCATCGCCGGTCACCTGGCCGATCATTCGCGACGGCATGGATTTCTTCCTGGCGATTCCTGACCATTACGCCATTGAAGCCATGCGTTTGTACGCAAAAGAAGGGGTCATTTCCGGTGAGTCAGGAGCCTCAGGCCTGGCGGGTCTGCTGGCGCTAATGACCAGTTTGAAGTTGGAAGAGGCAGTTAAAAAGCTGGGACTTGGCACCGATTCGCGCCTGCTGCTCATAAACACGGAAGGCGACACCGATCCGGAGAGTTACAGGAGAATTGTGGGCAAATAATTGACCATTGAGAATTGTCAATTAACCATTGGCCATTTTTAAATTTGTTGTTTTGATCAGAATTGTAGGTTATCAATTACGAATATTTTGTCTAAGCATATTGTGATGAAATCAAAAATATTGGATGGGGAAAATGGCAAAAGGTGACAACATCCAAGAACGTTTGGTGAACTTTGCTGTCCAAATAATTGGACTTTGTTCAAAATTGCCGAAATCTCAAGAATCAAAACATATTGCAAATCAACTTCTCCGCTCTGGCACATCACCAGCGGCAAATTATGGAGAAGCCAGAGGTGCAGAAAGCAGAGCAGATTTCATACACAAACTTGGAATTGTTCAGAAAGAACTAAATGAATCTGGAATCTGGCTTGAGATTTTGTTGAGAAGCAAGATTATTGAGAGCAATATTATTGCACCCGTCGCCAATGAATGTTTGGAACTCTCGAGAATTATTAATGCGAGTATTCATACGGCTGGGAAAAAATATTGAGCCTGAATAGTTAATGGCCAATTTTCAATTGTCAATTGCTAATTTTTGCGGAATTAATTTATGCGGAAAGAACCCATGATCACCTTCACTCTTAACAACCAAACCAAAACCTTTTCTGGAGACGAAGATCTTTCCCTCATGAAATACCTGCGAGAGGTGGAAGGCATCACGTCCGTTAAAAATGGCTGCGATGGACAAGCGGCTTGCGGAGCCTGCATGGTCGAGATGAACGGCAAGCCCACGCTTTCCTGCGTGACGCCCATGAAAAAAGTGGCGGGCGCAACCATTTTCACGCTCGAAGGGTTTCCCGAAGAGGTTAAACAAACATTGGCCCGGGCATTTGTTAAGAAGGGAGCCGTGCAATGCGGGTTTTGTACGCCTGGCATCCTGACGCGCACCAAAATCCTGCTGGACGAGAATCCGGCGCCTGGCGAGGCCGAAATTCGCAAGGCTCTGCGGCTAAACCTGTGCCGCTGCACGGGTTACCAAAAAGTGGTTGAGGCGATTCAACTGGGCATTGAGGCTCTGAAAAGCCACGAGCCTATCGAAATTGAAAATCCCGGCCGCGTGGGAACACGCCAGCCTAAAATAGAGGCCTTTGAGCGGGCACTTGGTCGCGCCCCTTTTGTGGACGATCTGCGTTTCCCCGGAATGCTTTACGGTGCGCTGAAGTTCAGTGATCACCCTCGCGCCCGAATTTTAAAGATTGACACTTCCCGGGCAAAAGCTCTGCCGGGTGTGCTTCGGGTTTTCACGGCATGGGATGTGCCGGGCGACCGAAGAATCGGGCTGATCGTCAATGACTGGCCGCTTATGATTGCGGAAGGAGAAATCACGCACTACATTGGTGATGTTCTGGCCGGGGTGGTGGCAGAAACTGAAGAGGCGGCTCGCAGCGCGGTGGATCAAATAAAAGTAGATTACGAAGTGCTGGAGCCCATTACCGATATGCTGGAAGCCGAATCAAGCCCGATTCACGTGCACGAAGGGGGGAATCTTCTTGAAACAACGGTGATTCGGCGGGGAGAACCGGTCGACGATGTGCTGGCTGCTTCGGATTTTCTGGTCAGAGCCGTTTACGAAACGCAGCGAATCGAACACGCCTTTCTGGAAACGGAAGCAGCCATCGCCATGCCATGGCGGGAGGACGGAATCGAGGTTTATTCCGAAAGTCAGGGCGTGTACGAAGACCGCCGCCAGATCGCACAAATCCTTGGAATGCCCGAGGAAAAAATCAATGTCAATCTGGTACCAAACGGAGGCGGGTTTGGCGGCAAAGAGGATCTAACGGTACAGGGGCATGCGGCGCTGTTTGCATTTCATTTAAAGAAACCCGTCAAAATCCGACTGACTCGCGACGAATCCATGCGGGTGCATCCCAAACGACACCCCATTCGGATGGAGTATTCCGTCGGCGCGAACAAAGAAGGAAAGTTGACGGCCGTGAAGGCGCGGATGATCGGCGACACGGGCGCCTACGCCTCGGTGGGGATGAAGGTACTGGAGCGGGCTGCGGGACACGCTGCAGGAGCGTACCACGTGCCCACGGTGGATGTGATTGCTAAAACCGTGTACACCAATAACATTCCCTGCGGAGCGATGCGAGGCTTTGGGGATAATCAAGCCACCTTTGCAATTGAAAGTGCCATCGACGAGCTTTGCGAAAAGGCGGGATTCGACCGCTGGCAGTTTCGTTACAATAACGCGCTGGTCAATGGGTCGATGACGACTACCGGTCAAATCTTGAAAGGGGGCGTGGGCGTGCGCCAAACGCTTCTCGCTGTGAAAGATAAATTTTATCAGGCAAAAATAGCGGGACTTGCCTGCGCCATTAAAAATACCGGTATCGGCAACGGAACGCCGGATTTCAGCGAAGTGAAAATCGAAATCCAGTCGGAAAATCACATTGTGCTGCACCACGGCTGGACGGAAATGGGACAGGGCGTCAACACGGTGGCCGTGCAGATGTTCTGTGAAGCGACTGGCATTGAGCCCGGGAAGGTGGAAGTGAAAGTGTCTACCCAGTATGAAGCTAAATCGGGCATGACCACAGCCAGCCGCGCGACCTCTTTGGTAGGAAATGCTATTCTGGATGCCGCAAAAGCCTTGAATCAGGATTTGCAGAAAAAATCCCTAAGGGACCTGGTGGGCAGGGTTTATTCCGGCAGATGGATTTGTGACTGGACAACAGCCCCCGGCGCGCCGGGCGAGGTAAAGACGCACTATTCCTACAGCTACGCCACACAATTGGTTGTGCTGAACGAACAGGGAAAGATCGACACGATTTACGCCGCCCACGACGCTGGCAAAATTATTAATCCCACTCTTTTTGAAGGCCAGATTGAAGGGGCCGTGCACATGGGGTTGGGCTACGCCCTTTCGGAAGATTTCCCAATGGAGGACGGTTTTCCCAAAACCACACGACTCAATCGGCTAGGAATCTTAAAGCCCACAGAAATGCCAAAAGTGGTGGTGATTGGTGTGGAAGTGGCGGATCCGCTTGGTCCCTACGGAGCGAAAGGCGTTGGCGAAATTGGCCTGGTTCCCACGGCTCCGGCCGTAGCAAATGCCCTGTACCAGTTTGATGGCGTGAGGCGGCGAAAGTTACCAATGGGGAAGATAAATTCCAAATTTCAAAAAACTCAATTATGAATTTGTATTGCTTTAATTACGATATTCTGAGTGCGTTGGGGTTTTTTGGCATAATTTTGTGAATAATACAGGTTAAGTTATCAAAATGGTGAGTGAAAAAAATTCGTTTTTTGGAATTGGATTCTGGAATTTATCCACCAGTGGGCCATTGGCG
>CAZMRE010000102.1:0-7664 GCA_964568545.1 uncultured Deferribacteres bacterium
TTGAACCAATCAGAGGATGAGTTTTTAATTTGTAAAATAACATGATCATTTTTGTAAAAAAATATTCATTCTCCAAAAAAACTTTTCGCTTTCTGTCTTTCGCCCTTTGCGGTGAAATCTTTTCAAATGGTCAAATTTTTACCCCCGAAACCAATCGTAAAGAACCGGAATGACCACCAGTGAAAAAATCATGGAACCTACCAGCCCGCTAATCACCGCTACGGCAAACGGCTGGAGAATTTCCCCTCCGGAGCCCCAGCCCAGAGCCAGCGGAAGAAATCCGGCCACCGTAGTTGCATTCGTCATCAGAATTGGCCGCAAGCGGATTTGCCCGGCTTGCAGAAGAGCCGAAACGCGTGTTTGCCCCGATTGCTGGTAACGCGTCGCAAAATCCATCAGTAAAATGCCATTGTTAACCACAATACCCAACACGGTGATCGCCCCCATGAAAGAAGAAATATCGAAATTCGTGCGTGTGATCCAGAGGCCCAGCACCACAAATGTGAACGAAAACAGGGTTCCCAGAAAAATAGCGAAGGCCGTTCGCAGGCCGTTGAATTCAAACAGCAGCACCACAAAAATCAGCAAGCCCGCCAACAGTAACACCAAAATGAGCTGCCGAAAGGACTGCAACTGACTTTTGTAATCGCCCGCCAGGGAAACGGAAACGCCATACGGCAGGCGGATTTCTGCCAGTGCTTTTTGAACATCTTTAACAACACTCCCCAGATCTCGCCCGGAAATATCCGCCACCACTTTGGCCACCAGGCTGCCGTTTTCGTGCAGAATGGCCGCCTGTCCCTCCCGCACGCTCACGGTGGCAAGCTGGCGAAGGGGAATCAGCTCTCCCGTCGGCGAAAGAACGGAGAGCGTGTTTAGGGCCTCCAAATTTTTGCGAAAGATTTTCGGGTAGCGCAGGCGTACTCCCGCCAGTTGCGTTCCCTGTTTAATGGTGGTTGCCACCCGACCCCAAAGAGCAGTTTCCAGCAGACGCCTTACCTCTCCCGATCGGAAACCCAATTGAGATGCCCGCTCGTGATTTACCTTGACGTTAAATTCCGGCTCCGACGGCAATTCTGCTGGCCGGAGTCCCACCAGTCCGGGAATGGGGTTGAGCTTCTGGTAGATTTCCTGAGCCGTTTTCTGGAGAACGGCCCGATCATTTCCAAAAATAAGAATGTCGATGGGTTTTTCCTCTCCTGCCAGATCTTTCAATCGATCCGGAAGTACCTGAACGAAATCCAGATAAAGCCCGGGAATTTGCCCGGTCGATTTTCGGTTGAGCTCATCCATGATCTGGAAGGTCGATTTTTCCCGATTTTCGCTTAGGCTTACCAGATAATCGCCTTCGTTGGCCGGATGCCGATGAGCAATGCCCCGTCCCGTCCGGCGGGAGTAGCCAATGATCGCGGGCTCCTGTTTCATCAGGTTCTCCAATCGGATAAGAAGCCGATTGGTTTCTTCGAGGGACGTTCCCGGAGGCGCTTTGTAATTCAAGACAAAGGCTCGTTCGTCCCACTGAGGCAAAAATCCGGTGTGCAGGTGCGGATAAATCCACAGACTCAGAGCCAGCATTCCCAACAAGAATAGAAAAACAACGATTTTACGCTTCAACAGAAATTTGAGGAGCCCGGCATAATTTCTCTGCAAATGAGACAGCCAGTTTGCCGAATGAACCGACTGAAAGTTTCGGGGAAGGAAAATCCAGGCGAAAATAGGTGTAATGGAAACGGCCAGAATGAGAGAAAGAAAAACCGCTGTGGCCAGAGTAAGCGCCATCGGTTTGAAAAAGATTCCGGTTAATCCCGTGACGAAAATCAGCGGCACGAACACAATGACAGTCGTCAGTGTGGCTCCAAACATGGGCGGAATCACTTCGGCCGTTCCGCTCACAATGGCTTTTTGAATGGACTGTTTTTCCGTGCGGTGGCGAATCATATTTTCAACCACCACGGTGGCATTATCCACCAGAATGCCCAGAGCAGCCGCAATTCCTCCAAGCGTCATAATGTTAACGGAAAGCCCAAAGAGGCGCATGAAAAGAAAGGCCAGAATCATTACAATTGGCATGAACAGAATAATGGGCCAGGATGCCCGAAAGTTCCCCAGAAAAAGAAACACAATGACGGAAATGATCAAAATTCCGGCGAGAATGTTCTGGCTCACACCTCGAATCGAGCGCTTGACAAATGATTCCTGATCGTAGGTTTTGACCAGATGAATGTCCGGCGGAAGGGTGGTTTTCAAATGAGCGATCTGGCGGTCAATGGCGCGCTCCACGGAAAGCCCGTTGGCGCCGGGCTGCTTGAGGACGTCAATGAGAACGGCCCGGTGCCAGTTGGCCGTAGTCAAAATGTACTCCTCTTTGCTGGTCAATTTGATTGAGGCCAGATCTTTGAGCAAAATAGGCACCCCGTTTTGCTCCCCCAGTACCAGCCGATTCAAATCATTTACCGTGTAGAGCAAATCGTTCTGAAAGCCCAGATGAATGCGGTAGTGGTCGGAAATTTTTCCCAAAAACGTGACCTGATTGGTTTTTTGAAGAGCCCTTTCGATTTCAGACGGAGAGATTTTGAACTGCGTAAGTTTTTCCGGTTTGAGCACCACCCAGAACTCAGGGTGTTCGCCTCCCACAATCTCAATCTGGTAAACACCTGAGACAGAGACAAGCAGGGGACGAATGGTGAATTCAGCCAGATTTCGCAATTGCCGCTGGCTGCGGACATCCGAAAAAATGGCGTAGCAGGACATCGGGTAGGCGCTGGTGGTCATTCGCTTGACAAGAATGCCTGTGCCCGGCGGAAGCTGCCCACGGACGTCACTGATTTTGGCCTGAACGAGCTGGTAGGCCTGCATGAGATCCACATTCCAATCGAAGTAGAGCTCAATCTCGGCGTACCCGCGGCTGGTTTTCGAGCGCACAATGCGCACACCTTCCACAGTGCGGAGAGCATTTTCCACCGGCATGGTGGTGGAAAGCTCCATGTCCGTCAGCGGGGCGTACCCGCGCTCCAGTTGAACCAGAATACGCGGAAAGGTGGCGTTGGGAAATACGCCTGCGGGCATGCTGAGCAAAAAGATGACGCTTGCCAACAGCAGAATGCCCAGCACAAACAGAATAGCCAGGCGGTGCCGGAGAATGTTTTCGAGAAATTTGTTCATTTAAGTCGTTACCTGTAAATTTCTAACCTTGCGAAGGTTTTAAACCTTCGCAAGGTTTTCAGACACTGGGCAACCAAGCCGTTCCCTGAGCGGAGTCGAAGGGAATGGTTTTAAGAAACGCAGCTAATTATTTTAATTTCCTTTGCTTCTGACTGACATTCCTTCTTTCAATTCGTAATTGCCGGTTAAAATCACGCTATCCGTTTTGGCCAGGCCAGCGCGGATTTCCAGTGTGTCGAGCGTCTTAAGCCCGATTTTAACCGATTGCCGGCGTGCCTGGCTATTTTTCTTCAGAAAAACAAAATTACCTTGCGCGTCGTGCAAAACGGCCCGCCTTTGCAGCAAAAGCCCGTTTTCCACGGACCGAGTAACAATCTGAATAGTGGCAAAAAGATTTTCTTTCAAAAGACGGTTTCTGTTTTTCAAAGTTGCCCGAATCCGGGCCATCTGTGACCTTGGATCCACAGCGGCATTGACTTTTTCAATCTTCGTGCGGAAGCTCTGCTCTGGCAAATCAGGGAAACTCACAAGAAGCTCCTGTCCAGGCTTCACATCAGAAAGGTACACCGCCGGAAGTTGTCCCCACAGAAAAAACCGGGACGTATCCTGAATTTTTACAAGCGGCTCGCCCGGGGGGAGCACATCGCCCGCAAAATGAAACTTTTTTAAAATCGTTCCGGAAAACGGGGCGCGAATGGAAATCGGCAGCATTTCCTTTCCTTTTGAATGGGGGGCGACTTGGCCAAGCGCCTCTGCTTTTGGACTAATGAGGGTCGCAACTACCTGCCCGGCCGTGACGGCATCTCCTTCCGAAAACGGCAGCAAGGAAATACGCCCGGCAAATTGACTGGAGAGAAGGGTTTCCCGAACGGGAGCTAATTTCCCGTAAATGGTGATTTTTTCCTGCAAGGCTCCCTGTGTGGGAAGTACCACTTGCACCGGAATCTGGTACGCCGTTTTTTCAGCCTGCAGGTGAATACGAGCACCGATTTCGCCCGCATTTTTCGAATGTCCGCCGCAGGAAAGTAAAAGAGCGGCAGCTAAGAGAAAAACATTTTGTTTTGAAATCATTTTAAAACTCCCAATCTGCCAATCAAAAATTCCAATTCGGATTGTGTCAGCCGAATCTGCAGGTGAACCGTTTCCCTGGACAATTTCGCTTGAATCCATTCCTTCTGAGCCAGGAGCACCTCGGTATTTGACGTTGTTCCGGCCTGATAGGTTTTTTCCGTGAGAAAGTAGGCCGTTCTGGCCTGCGAGAGGGTTCTTGCCTTTAGGGTGTCCAGGTTTCTCAAATATTGCAATTGTGCCAGCAATTTTTCAATTTGAGTGCGAATATCCAGCGAAAACGCCTTTTCTGTTTCTACAAGTGATTCCCGCTGGAGTTGAAAAGCCTGCACCTGATTTTTCCGCTGATTCCAGTCCACAAGCGGTAGTTGAAGTCCCCCCTGAACCACAGCGTAGTTTCCCCCGGATGTGGGGTCGTTGTCAAAGACAAATCCCCCCGAAAGCGTAACAGCCGGTAAGCGACTTGCGCGAACCAGCCTTTCCTGAATTTTCGTTTGCTGAATCTGTTTCTCCAGCAGGGCAAGGGCAGGATTGCTGCGCCGCGCCGAAACCAACAAAGTGTCCAATGGAATTTCGGAGGCGTCCCAGGTCTTTTTGGGCAGCACAAGTGAATCGGCTTCGGAAAGGGTTAAACCGGTGAGATTTTGTAATTGGATTCGCCCCTGCTGACAGCGATTCGTAGCCGCCGCCACGCCCTCTTCAGCAGAAGAGAGATTGGCCTGCGTGCGGTACAAATCGAGCTGATCAATTTGCCCCAGACGGAACAGTCTTCTGGAAATCTCAAGGTGGTGCTGCAAATAGGCTTCCGACATCAGAGCCGTGCGGCGCTCTTGTCGGGACTGAATGAGCTGGTAAAAGGCCTGCTTGACCCCCAAAATCAGTTTCAATCGATTTTCCTTGGCCCGAACCCTTGCAATCGCTTCCTCCACAACGCCCAGCTCGCTTAATTTGCCAAGCCACTTGCCGGTGTTCCAGGTAAGGAGCAAACTGTTTTGAAAGGTTCGGTAGTGGTAAGGGGTGTACCGAAACGTGCCTGCGGTAAGAGCAACATCCATTTGGGGAAGCCCCTCAGCCTTCATGCGCCGGGTTTCGGCTGCCCTTTGTTCCTCTATTTTTTTGAACGCACGCACGGAGGGATGGAAAGCAAGAGCCGCTTTCAAACAGCGTTTCAGGGTAACCATTTGCCGGGATTGCGCCGGAACAGCCGTAACGGACAAAACTTCAATCCCGATAAGGGTAAGAATAAAAATCAACCGATTTCTTTTCATTGAGACAAATCTCCAAAATTTCTCTTAAATATACGAAAATAATTTTACTTTCGCATTAAGTAATAATTAGAATTTTTTAATAATCGCTCTTTCAAAAAGAACTTGCATTTTCAACCAATTAGAGTTAAGTTTTTTTAGTTGATTTCTAATTTGAACTCGGATTCATTTCATGCTAAAAAAAATCTGGCAACTCTGGAAAGCTTTTGCCCACGCCCTGGGTGTGGTGAATACGTTTGTGCTGCTCACCTTGACGTACCTTTTGCTGATTGGGCCGGTGGGATTGGTGCTTCGACTGATTCGCCGCGACGTGCTGAACAAGAAATGGTTTCGCAAAGGCGCCCACTGGGTGGCCAAATCAGGTGAATCGGAGGCCATTGAAACGTACACGCACCCCTTTTGACGAAGCGTGCAAAAATAAAAATGCAAAACGTTTTGCTCTCCACGGATTCACGAGTTTTAGAAAAATGAATTGGTATTAATTCGTGAATTCGCGGCAACAGCATTTTAGGGTAAAATTGGAGGAGTTTTTGTGACGATTCTGGGTATTTCGGCTTTTTACCACGATTCGGCGGCCGCTCTGGTGCGGGACGGTCAGCTCGTGGCCGCGGCGCAGGAGGAGCGTTTTTCCCGCAAAAAACACGATTTTTCCTTCCCGATTCACGCCGCCGGGTTTTGCCTGAAAGAGGCAGGGATTGAGCCAAATGAGTTGGATGCGGTCGCCTACTACGAAAAACCCTTCGTGAAATTTGAACGCATTCTGCTCACCTACCTGGGCACCTTTCCGCGAAGCTTTCGCTCGTACACGAAGGCCATGCCCCTCTGGTTGAAACAAAAGCTCTGGATTCCCCACCTGATTCGCAAGGAATTGGACTACGATGGAAAAATCTACTTTACCGAACACCACCAGTCTCACGCGGCAGCCGCCTTTTTAGTGTCACCGTTTGAAGAGGCCGCCATCCTTACGCTGGACGGTGTCGGTGAATGGGCCACAGCCACGATGGGTATCGGACATGAAAATCACATCCGAATTCTGAAGGAAATCCAGTTCCCGCATTCGCTGGGACTTTTTTACAGCGCGCTCACGTACTACCTGGGTTTTCGGGTAAACAGCGCCGAGTACAAGGTGATGGGGTTGGCGCCTTATGGGAAGCCGCGTTACCTGGACAAAATGCGGGAATTGTTGAGGTTTGAGGAGGATGGCAGCTTTGCGCTCAACATGAAATATTTCGCTTTTGACTATGGGCTCAGGATGACCAATCACCAGTTTGAGAAACTCCTCGGCCAGCCGCGACGTCTGCCGGAAGCGGCTCTAACGGATTTTCACCGCGACGTGGCGGCATCAGGGCAGAAAATGCTGGAAGACGTTGTTGTTACGGCTGCCCGGGCGCTCAAAAAGCAAACCGGGCTCGACAAGCTTTGCTTTTCCGGTGGTGTGGCCCTGAACAGCGTGGCAAACGGCGTGCTTTTGCGGGAGGGCATTTTTGAGGACATTTTCATTCAGCCGGCAGCCAGTGATGCCGGAAGTGCCCTGGGCGCGGCTTTTTTTGTGGAAAATCAGCTAAACGGGCAACCTCGCCAATTTGTTATGAGGCACGCCTACTGGGGCACACCGGCCAGGGAGGAAGAGATCGAGATCTTTCTAACGGAAAACAGGATCCCCTACAAAAAATTGTCACAAGAAGAGCTGCCTCGCGAAACGGCGGCTCACCTGGCAGACGGGAAAATTGTGGGCTGGTTTCAGGGACGGGCTGAATTTGGCCCGCGCGCGCTGGGCAATCGCTCCATTCTGGCCGATCCCCGTCGCGCCGAAATGAAAGACACCATTAACGCCCGGGTGAAATTTCGGGAGCCATTTCGTCCCTTTGCGCCGTCCGTAACCGAGGAAGCGGCGACAGAATTTTTTGAAATCGACCGGCCCAGTCCCTTTATGCTGCTGGTGGCGCAGGTAAAACAGCCCGAGAAAATCCCGGCTGTCACGCATGTCGACGGTACAGCGCGGCTGCAGACCGTTTCGGAGAACCAAAATCCTCGGTTCTACCGGCTGCTACGCACCTTTGGCGAAAAGACCGGCGTACCGGTTTTGCTGAACACCTCCTTCAATGTGCGAGGCGAACCGATTGTGGACACGCCCCGGGAAGCCTTTGCCTGTTTTATGCGAACCGGCCT
>CAZMRE010000103.1:0-7662 GCA_964568545.1 uncultured Deferribacteres bacterium
CCGTAAGTGCTTTCGATTACCAGATAATCCGCTTCCTGCACCTGTACGGGATCCCTAAGAATGGGCAGATGCTTTCGGCCAAGATCGCCAGAAAACAGGATGCGCCGCTTTTTCCCGTTTTCTTCCACATCCACAAGAGCCTGCGCCGACCCCAAAATGTGTCCCGCATCCACAAACCGCGCCTGAATAGCCGAATTGATGAAAAACGGTCGATTGTATCCCCAAGCCACAAAATACTCCAAAGATTTCCGGGCATCGTCCATTGTGTAAATGGGTTCCACCGGTGGCAGGCCTTTCTTTTTATTCTTTTTGCTCATATATTCCGCATCGTTTTCCTGGATGTGAGCCGAATCGCGCAGCATAACGGCGCACAGATCCCGCGTGGCAAATGTTGTAAAAATATTATTTTCAAATCCGGATTTCACAAGATTGGGAATGTTCCCGCTGTGGTCAATGTGAGCGTGAGTTAAAATCATGTTTTGAATGGAATCCGCCGGAAAAGGTATATTTCGATTGATTTTTTCGGCCTCTTTTCGATGCCCCTGGTACAATCCACAATCAACTAACAGTGTCTCTCCGTTTGCGTGAAGCAGGTGCCGTGAACCGGTTACCGTACGAACTGCACCCATAAACTGTAATTCCATCGATCACTCCTTATTTTAAACGTGTAGCCATTTCAAGTAAACAATCATTTGTCCGTATGTCAAAAACAAGCCGGCAAGCCCGCCCCAGATAACCTGGGCTGGCGTATGGGCTTTCAAAAAAATTCGAGACCAGCCAATTAAAAAAAGGAAAAGATAAAGAGGCGCGGCCCACCAGCCAAATGCGAATGTCAACATGATCAGCGGCCCGGCCGTACCCATCATGTGGGCACTGATTTTCCAAAAAAGATTGATCACAAAAATAACGATGGTGTTTCCAACTGAAGCCAGTACGGCTGCCAGCAAAAAGGCCGGTGCCTTAAAAACAAACAGTAAATCAAAGGTCAGAAGCAAAAGGGCAAGACTAACGACGTAAAGGCCATGCCTCTGAGTTCGAATCGGAATATGTTTGTGAGTAACCGCTCCTTTTTTTTGAAGCCACTTCACATACAAAATTGGAATGACTGCCGTAAAAAGAGTCCCCGTTGTTCCCCACAAAATAATTTTCGATGAAGAGTGTCCAAATTTTGCAGAAAGACTCCAGAACACAAGAACTGACCATGTAGGAGGAATGAAAATATTTGAAAGGAGCACGGCTAATTCCGAGCCACGCGGGTGTTCTTTTGCCATATCAGTTCCCGAGTTCCAATTAAAGTTCCCACCTTTCTATTTGAACACCAATTTAAATATCTTTCTGTTTATTATACCTTTGTGTTTTTGTGGCTTCGTGGCTAATGCATTTTTCATTTTAAAAGTAAGTCATAAAATATGAGAGAATCAAGGAGTTTTTTATTGATTTTGGCATTTTGATTTCGTATTGTATTTTGAAGCGATTTCGATAGAGATTCTAATTTATTGAACACCATGCAAAAGGCAGCCAAATGAATTCCACAATTGATTTACGCAGCGATACCGTTACACAGCCAACACCGGAAATGCGGGAAGCCATGGCAACCGCTCCCGTGGGAGACGATGTTTTTGGGGAAGACCCAACGATTAATTTTTTGCAGGAGAAGGTTGCACGCATGTTTGGCAAGGAAACCGGATTATTTGTTGCCAGCGGCACCATGGGAAATCAGGTGGCCATTAACGCCCACACGCAACCTGGCGACGAAGTCATTTGTGAATACAACGCTCACATTTTTAATTACGAAGGAGGAGCGCCTGCTCTGCTTTCCGGAGTGCAACTTCACCCCATTCCCGGGAATCGGGGTGTTATTGCGGCCTCTCAAATTGAAGCGGCTATTCGCCCGGCCGATCACCATTTCCCACACACCCAATTGATTGCCATCGAAAATACGCACAACCGAGCGGGGGGAACCATTTTCCCGATTGATGAAATGAGAAAAATCTACCGAATGGCAAAGAGCCACAATCTGAGCATTCACCTGGACGGTGCAAGAATCTGGAATGCTTCTGTGGCAACAGGAATTCCTCTGCTAGAATACGGAAAATATGCCGATTCCATTAACGTCTGTTTTTCCAAGGGATTGGGGGCTCCTGTGGGATCGATGATCCTTGGCTCAAAAGAATTCATCAGCCGGGCACATCGCTACAGAAAATTGTACGGGGGCGGCATGCGGCAGGCAGGAATTCTGGCCGCCGGGGCTCTTTACTCGGTTGAACACAATTTCACGCGTCTAGCAGACGACCACCGCCACGCCAAAACACTGGCAGTAGCTTTATCTAAGCTGAACGGGATTAAAATCGATCTAGAGGCGGTGCAAACCAATATCGTGATCTTTGAGGTTGTTTCCCATTCGATAAGCGCCTCGGAATTTGTCAATCGCTGCAAGGACGCCGGTGTTTTGATGATTTCGTTTGGTGGAAACAAAATCCGATTGGTCACGCATCTTCATATTACGGATGATGATGTCGCCCGCGCGATCCATACGTTTCAAAAGATCTTGTGATGAATACAAACTGCCCCAATTTACTAGAAAGGAATGGACGTTAGTCAAAAAGATTTATGACAAGATTTACAGGATATTTTTGATTTATTTGTAATCCTGTAAATCCTGTCAACCCATTCCAAAAATGATAAATGTAAAAGAGACTACTTAACGCTTAGAAAAACAGCATCCTTTCGCATAGTAGATTTTCCTTGCTTTTCAGAAAGAATTTCGTATATTTAAAATCGCTTTGAGGCATTTGGAGAAAAAGGAGATTTTGCGGGATTGCGTACCATAATTATTGGCGCCGGACGAGTTGGCTCACACCTGGCCAAAATGCTCTCATCGGAGAATCATGATGTGGTAGTGATTGATCCCGACCAGGCCACGTGTGATTGGGTTCGGGAGCACATGGATGTTCAGGTTATGCAGGGATTCGGTACAGACATTCATTTGCTCAAACAGGCTAAAATTGATCAGGCAGACATGCTTTTGGCTGTCTCCAATTCCGACGAAGTCAATCTCGTCGCCTGCGAAATGGCTCAAATTTACAACGTTCGCCATAAAATTGCACGGGTTCGCAATTCCCATTTTTATGTTGATTTACCCCGACTCAGTCTCAATAAATTTCATGTGGATATTGCCATTCATCCCGAGGAAGAAACGGCTCAGGAAGTCGCCCGTCTCATCAAGCGGTCCACTGCCTCGGAGGTTTATGATTTTGCCGATGGGCATATTCAATTGGTTGGCATTCGCCTGGACATGCAATCGCCTCTTATTGGGAAAAATCTCATTCAAGTCACCCAGGAGAATCCCGATCTCCCCTTTCGGGTAACAGCCATTTTTCGGAACAATAAAACCATCATTCCCACAGGAAGGGATTACCTGCTTCGACGGGATGAAGTGTTTTTCATCGCAAGAACCGATGAAATTTCGAAAATTGTTGCTCTGGCGGGAAAATCAGAGGCAAAGATTGAAAAAGTCATGATTTTGGGCGGCGGTAAAATCGGGCGCTCAACGGCTAAATTTCTGGAGAAAGAAAAATCCATTGAAATTAAGTTGATCGAATCCAATCCGGAAAAAACCCAGTACGTGGCTGAGCAACTGGAACGAACGCTGGTTATTCAAGGCGACGGCAGAGACATCGATTTACTGGGTTCAGAGGGAATCGTCGAAATGGATGCCTTCATTGCCCTCACAAGCGATGAAGAAACGAATTTAATCACCGCATTGCTAGCTAAACATCTGGGTGTTAAACGGACAATCGTTCTGCTAAATCAGGAAAATTACCTGCCCATTATGGCGCCCATTGGAATTGACGCCGCCGTAAATACCAATTTGATTACTTCCAATGTAATTTTGCGCTTCATTCGTCGGGGCGATGTTGTCTCCGTAACCAGCATTCCCGGCCTGGACGCTGAAGTACTGGAATTTCTTGCGCACAAATCATCCAAAATTATTGGGTCTCCGCTAAAAAAGGTTAAAATTCCTGGAGGGTCAATTGTGGGTGCCGTAATTCGAGGGAATGAAATTATCATCCCCACTGGTAACACTATTATTGAGCCGGAAGACAAAGTGATTATGTTCGCCCTCCCCGAAGCTATTTCAGCCGTTGAGAAAATGTTCCAATAATTTTAATTCGGGTGTTTGAAAGGAAATTTTCTGTGGATGCCCTACTGACCCTCTCTCACGTAAAGAAATATTTCCTTCTCGAAAATCATCCCTATTTCCCCGGGAAGAAAGCAGTTCTTCGTGCAGTGGATGGCGTTTCTCTGAAACTGCCGCAGGGAGCCATTGCCGGGTTGGTAGGAGAATCCGGTAGCGGAAAAACCACACTTGCCAAATTAATCGTACAAGTTTTTCAACCCGATTCCGGGGACATTTTTTATAAGAAAATACCTCTTGTGCGTACGGATAATCGCAACAAGAATTCTCTGCGCCGCGAAATACAAATGATCTTCCAGAATCCCTACCTATCATTTAACCCCCGCCTAAAAATAAAGTCGGCTTTTGGAGAAGTCCTTAAAACGCATTTTTCGTTTTCCTCAGCCCAAAGAAACCACCGCATGATTGAGCTACTTCAGCAGGTAAATTTGCCCGAAGACTCCCTTCAAAAATATCCGGCACAATTTTCCGGTGGGCAGCAGCAGCGGTTGGCCATTGCTCGGGCACTAGCGGTAAACCCCAATTTCCTTATAGCTGACGAGCCGGTTTCCTCGCTGGATGTTAGCAATCAAATTCAGCTTCTCAATCTGCTGCGATCCCTTCAGCAGGAAAACGGATTAACCCTTCTAATGATCAGCCACGATTTGCGAATTATTCATCAGATTGCTCAGATTGTTTTTGTCATGTACGCGGGCAAAATTCTGGAAAAGGCGGATGCGGAAACATTTTTCGACTCGCCGGCGCATCCCTATTCCCACGCACTGCTGGCAGCAACGCCCAAACTCACAGAAAATCATTTGCAAACAAAATCTTATATTACCGGAGATCCTCCGGATTTAACCCAGCCCCTTCCCGCTTGCCCCTTTGCGCCTAGATGTCCCCGCGCCAAAGACATCTGTTTTTCTCGTGTCCCCCCTTGGCAAACTCTCCATCCCAGCCATCAGGTGTGGTGCCATTTCCCAATTAAATAATATCTAAACGAAAACGTGACGCAACCTTCCAGCTTGCGAACCCGATTTAGCTAATCCCTTGTTCCTGATACCAAATTAATGCAAGCAAGATGCTTACCTTACATTTTTTAAGTATTTTCGTTCAGACATCAAATAGTATCCGAACAAAAATTTTAAACAAAGCCGTAGAGCAGAAAAAATTTATTTTGATTTTTTCTGTGGCATTTGTATATTGAGTGATGAGTTTTACGATTTTTCGTAGAAATTGGGCGATACGAATTTAAAAATCCAGGAGCATCTTGTGTACGAAGGGTTGTCGGATGAGCAGATAGTTGAACTAATTGCGGAAGAACTACGAATTCTTCCTGTTCAGGTAAAAAGTACTGTTGAGCTTTTGGACGACGGAAACACGGTTCCATTTATTTCCCGGTACAGAAAAGAAGTAACCGGGAAATTGGATGAGGAACAAATCCGGGAAATTCAGATGCGGGTAAATTATTTTCGTATTTTGGAAGAACGTAAACAAACCGTGCTGAAAACAATTGATGAGCAGGGAAAATTGACGCCTGAACTTCGACAAAAAATTGTGGCTTCGCGCAAGCTTCAGGAGGTGGAAGACCTCTACCTTCCGTACAAACCCAAGCGGAAAACCCGCGCCACTGTGGCTAAGGCAAAGGGATTGGAACCCCTTGCCCAGCTCATCTGGGAACAGAAAACGGATGAGGGAACTCCGGAAGAGTATGCCGAGCCGTACGTCAGCGAGGAAAAAGAGGTGCATTCCCCAGAAGAGGCTTTGCAGGGTGCGCGCGACATTGCGGCGGAAATGATCTCAGACAGCGCCGATTTCCGCCAGTTGGTGCGCAAATTTGTGCTGAACACCGGCCTAATTGTGAGCGAAGGCAAAACCGACGCCCGTACTGAATACGAAATGTACTACGACTACAAGGAACTTCTCAAGCGCATCCGGCCACACCGGACTCTTGCCATGAATCGTGGCGAAAAGGAAGGGGTGTTGAAAGTCAAGATTGAAGTGGATGACGATTCCATTTTGCGCAAGCTGGAACTCATGATTATCCGAAACCCACAGTCCATTTTTGCCGAACACCTACGCACAGCCATCACCGACGCCTACTACCGCCTGATTTTTCCGGCCATTGAGCGGGAAGCCCGCACTCTGGCCACAGAAAAAGCGGAGGATCACGCCATTCAGGTGTTCGCAAAAAACCTGCGCAATCTGCTCATGCAGCCACCCATCACCGGAAAAATCATCATGGGGATCGACCCTGGGTATCGCACCGGTTGCAAGGTAGCCGTAATTGACGAAACCGGTAAGTACCTGGAGGGAAACACCATTTTTCCGCACCCGCCGCAAAACCAATGGGACAAAGCCAAGGGAATGTTGCTTGATCTCATCAACAAGTATTTTGTGGATGTGGTTGCTATTGGCAACGGAACGGCTTCGCGAGAGACCGAACAATTGGTGGCCGAGCTCATTCAGGAAAAGGTACCAGATGTTCGCTACGTGATTGTAAGTGAAGCGGGTGCCTCGGTTTATTCCGCGTCACCTTTGGCGCGAAAAGAATTCCCTGATCTGGAAGCCAGCATGCGTGGCAACATTTCCATCGCCCGCCGCCTGCTGGACCCCTTGGCCGAGTTGGTGAAAATTGATCCCAAATCTATTGGCGTAGGCCTGTACCAGCACGATGTGAATCAAAAAAAATTGGCCGAGTCGCTTCAAACCGTGGTAGAATCGGTGGTGAATTACGTGGGGGTGGATTTAAACACGGCCTCGTCGGCATTGCTCAAATATGTTTCCGGGCTGAATGCCAGGCTGGCGGAGGCGGTTGTGGCGAGCCGGGACGCCAACGGCAAATTCAAAAATCGCAATGAGCTGCTGGACGTTAAAGGAATGGGCGCCAAAAGCTTTGAACAATCGGCTGGATTTTTGCGTATCCGGGGCGGCGACAACTGGTTGGACAACACGGCCATTCACCCAGAGTCTTACGAGGCTACGCAAAAGCTTCTGGATAAGCTCGAATTGGATTGGGAGGCTGTTCGCGCCAATGGGAAAATTGTTCGCAAAAAAATTGAGGACAAGCAAATCTCCTACGAAGAATTGGCTAGGCAGATTGGCATGGGCGAGTACACGCTGATGGACATCCTGGAAAATCTGGAAAAGCCCGGCCGCGATCCCCGCACGGAAGTGCCGCCACCCATTTTCCGCAGTGACGTCCTGAAAATGGAAGATTTGAAAGAAGGCATGATTTTAAAAGGCACCGTGCGCAATGTAGTTGATTTTGGCGCCTTTGTGGACATCGGGGTGAAGCAGGATGGCCTGGTGCACCGTAGCGAAATGGGCAAACACGTCAAAGACCCGATGGATGTTCTTTCGGTTGGGAATGTAATCGACGTACGCGTTCTGAAAGTGGATCTTGAACGACAACGCGTCTCGCTGAGTTTAAATTTGGAAACACGCTAAAATAGATTTACCGCAAGGCCGCCAGGACGCAAAGG
>CAZMRE010000104.1:0-7636 GCA_964568545.1 uncultured Deferribacteres bacterium
ATCCGGGATGGGACACGATATTCGCGTCGAATAAACACCAAATCAGCCGGAAAATCTCGGGGATTTTCCCCATGAACCCGGAACGGCCACATGATCGGTTTTCACTTAATTTAGATAGAAATGACAGAAATTTCAAGTATTTATTTGGAGAATCGGACATAAAATACGTTTCAATTTCTAACGGCCTTTTCCGCTTCGTTTAAGCGGCGGGCGCCCAGATTTTGTCCCAACAGCGTTTGGATTGAAAATGAAAATGCAAGACAAACAAAATAAACAGCCCCCTTGATCCGGTGGTCCACTCCAAGAGCCGCCAATGGTGCACTTCCAAAATGGGAAAGAATTTTCGCAAGAAGCACGTACCCAACACTAAACGTGAATCCACCAAGCGCAACGGGAAAACCAATTTTTACAATTTTCCACAAAATAGTTGCAACCGGTTTTACCCACACTGTCAAATGGAAATGTTTTATTTTTAACAAATAGAGCGCGACAATGGCACCGATTGGCCACTTTCAAGACCTTTGCACATTTTGTCCAATTGTTAGAATTCTGTTAATTTTTTCTGTTTGCAAATTTAAACTTGATTTTTATTTCAAATATATTAATTTTTAAACTTAGGGAAAAATACAAAAAGCATCGTTTTGTTTGACTCATTTATTAACGGAAAATCCATTATCCGATTTTTCCAATTTCAACGGATTTAAAATAGACTTATCTTTTGTTCCGGGAGATAGTTACATGCGTAACATCTTGAAAATAGGATTTTTAGTCCTGATTCCTTTGATTGCTTTTGCCCAAAATCAGAAGCGCCCGATGCAATTTAAGGATATCTTTAAATTCAGACGCATCTCTCCCCCTGTACAATCCCCTGATGGAAAATGGGTTGTGTTTCAGGCCTCAGAATCTGACTGGAAACAAAATAAACGCATATCCCACATTTATTTTTCCGCAAATACCGGCACAGATGTCCAGCTCTTTCAATTAAATTTAAAAAGCCGCCGCTGGAAAAAACTAACCTCTCATCGAGGCGTTTTGTCGAATCTAAACTACAACCCAAAAACATCGCGATTGGCCTTTGTTTTTTCAGACACAAAACATCCGGGCGAGATTTTCATCAGCAAGCTTCGCAAATGGATGCCAGTTCAGTTGTCCCATATGAATACCCTGCAGGACAGCCTTCTTCCGAACTATCAGACCATTCATTGGAAGTCCACGGACGGCTGGATGGTTGAAGGGCTGCTAATTTATCCGATCCATTTCAAAAAGGGTCGCTCCTATCCGCTTATTGCCCAGATTCACGGCGGACCGGAATCTTCTGTAAAAAATGCGTTTTCAACCAGTTGGGGCTACTATCCAGCCATCTGGGCAGCCCACGGGTATATGATATTTCAACCCAATTATCGTGGAAGCACTGGCTACGGCGACGCCTGTATGCGGACAATGATTGGACACTATTTTGAAAAAGACTGGGATGACATTATGACGGGCGTGGAGTATCTCGTCAAACAGGGATTGGCTCACCCGGACAGCCTCGGCATTATGGGATGGAGCGCCGGCGGGCATGAAACCAATTGGACGGTTACACACATCAACCGATTCAAAGCGGCTTCTTCTGGTGCTGGCGGGGCCGATTGGTTTTCCTTTTACGCCCAAACAGACATGCACTACATTCGGGAAATCTGGTTTGTCGGCAGCCCTTATGACAACACTCAGCTCTGGCAGAAAAAATCACCAGTTATGTACGTTAAACATGCCAAAACCCCCACGCTGATTTTCTGCGGAGAAAAGGACAGGCGCGTCCCGTTTCCGCAGAGCCTCGAAATGTACAGGGGATTGAAACGAAACGGATGTCCGGTCGAGATGGTTGCTTTCCCGGGGGTTCGGGCACGGCCCCCACGAATTAAAACAGCAACTCTATAAAATGAAGAAGGAATTCCCCTGGTTCGAATCCCATATTCGAAACCGAGTGATTCCACTGAATGAATAAATGGTGTAATATTTTGGGGAAAAGGTAAATCGCGTTTTATATGCAAATTAATTTTTTAAGCTTTTTCTTGACTAACGATACAAATTTGCCCGCGGCAAATTGGTAATTTTTGATGATCTGAAAAAGATGAGGAGGCAAAATGAAAATTGTAGCAAGGCTGTTTGGAAAATCCCCTTTCTTACCCCTGCAAGAGCACATGAGTCTAGTCAGAGAATGCGCTCACAAGGTGCCTGATTTATTTGTGGCACTCAAGGCCAGGGATTATGAGAGGTTTGATCAACTTGCAAGAGACATCTCAGAATTGGAACATCAGGCGGATTTAAAGAAAAATGACATTCGAAGCCATCTGCCCAAAACCACATTTTTGCCGGTTGCCCGCGGTGATTTATTGGATATTCTAAGTATTCAGGATAGCATATCCGATACCGCAGAGGATGTTGGCGTACTTTTAAGCATGAAACGATTAGATTTTCCAATGGAAATCGAAAGTGAATTTAATCAATTCATCGAAAAAGTGACCCAAACCCTGGACAAATCATGGCAAGTTATCGATCAAATCGATGAGCTATTAGAATACACCTTTTCCGGCCCCGAAGCCGACAAGGTGTGTGCCATTATTGACGAGGTTTGTTTCTTGGAGCATGAAGCCGATCGATCCCAAATGAAAATGTTGCAAAGTTTGTTTACTCAAGAGGATAAATTTTCAAAAGGTGAATTCATTCTCTATTTGAAATCTTTTGAAAAAGTGGCAGATATTTCAAATTATTCTGAAAAATTGGCCAATCGCATACGGACGCTTTTGTTAACGGATTAATTGGAAAGGATCAAACGTTGGAAATCTCGGTTATTTTAATTGTAGCCCTCGCTGCCGGTTTGTATATGGCGATGAATATCGGCGGCAATGATGTGGCTAATGCAATGGGTACGTCCGTTGGTTCTAAAGCGCTTACATTTAAACAGGCTGTGTTAGTGGCTGCTATTTTTGAATTTGCAGGATCAGTTTTGGTTGGGTCTCACGTTACTAATACCATCCGCAAAGGAATTGTTGACCCCTCACATTTTCTGGCAGACCCCCAGCTATTAATGCTTGGCATGTTGGCAGCGCTTCTTTCCGCTGCTTTTTTTTTGCAAATTGCTACAGCCTTTGGCCTGCCGGTTTCCACCACACATTCCATTGTTGGAGCTGTTGTCGGATTTTCCATCATTGCAAGGGGATTTTCATCGGTTGATTGGCCTAAATTCCTTCAGATTTTCTTCGGATGGATTATTTCTCCCCTTGCCGGCGGCATCATTGCCTTTTTAACATTTACATTGGTGCGGTTTAAAATACTTGACAAGGAACAGCCGGACAAGGAAGCCAAGATATATGCGCCATTTTTGATCTTTACGGTAATCACAATTCTTGTACTTTCTTTTATTTACAAAGGATTAAAAAATTTACACTTAAATTTACCCTTTTTTGAAGCGCTTGTTTATTCGGCCATTGTTGCCTTTATTATGGCCCTAATAAGCGCCTTTTTATTTCGCAAAATTACTCTAAAAAATCAAACACAAATGGAGTTTGTCGAGGGGATTTTTAAATATTTACAAATCATGACGGCCTGTTATGTGGCCTTTGCCCACGGGGCAAATGATGTCGCTAATGCCATTGGCCCCCTGGCTGCCATTATTTCCATTATCAAATCACACTCAGTTCTTATGCAAGTAAGCGTGCCTCTGTGGGTGCTTGCTTTTGGAGGGGGAGGCATCGTACTGGGTTTATCCCTTTTTGGAATAAATGTAATTAAAACAGTCGGGGAAAAGATTACGGAAATCACTCCTTCGCGAGGGTTCTCGGCTGAATTTGGAGCAGCTACAACGGTTCTTGTTTTCTCCCGAATGGGACTCCCAATTTCCACCACGCATACGCTGGTCGGTGCCGTTATTGGCGTTGGATTTGCCCGTGGAATTGGTTCCCTTAATATGCTGGTTATTCGAGATATTGTGGCTTCCTGGTTTATTACCTTTCCAGCCACGGCAGTCATCTCAATTATTTTGTTTGAAATTTTAAAAGTAATTTTTTAATCCATAAAAGCGCAACTTTTGACCAAAGGCAGATTTAATACTGCCTAATTGTCGTTTCTCTGCTTTTTTGCTCCTTTTTGTAAATATTCGAGAGGGATTTCAAATCTCTTTAGTGGCTCATTGATTTTACAGCCCACCCGGCAACATCTCCCGGTCACTGAGCCGAGTCGAAATGACCGGGGTTCATCGGTTTTACAATTCCCTCAACAACCCCGTCAATTCATTGAATTTCTCAATTTCCTCATCCCATTCATCAACTTTGGCCCACTGGCTTTTCCAGTAATTTTCATCGTACCACTGGGCATTGAGTTCTTCAACCGTTTTGCCCTGCTGTTCCACCCAGGTAAAATATTTCAGATTGTGCATCCGCTTTTTGTCGTAGTAACTCAATTCCAACATGTGATCGGTGGAAAGTCCACCCAGCCGGCCTTCAAAATCAACGGCGGCAGATTGTTCGGTGTACTCTCCCAAACGTTCCCTTTCCTCAAGAATACGTGATTGGTACATCTCCATGGAATCGGTAGCTACGGTAAAAATGACGTCATTTTCGTTCATTTCGTAATATTTGGCCATTTTAACCGATCCAATCAGGTTGGCAATCGATGAGATTCCCAGCAAATCCAAACGATTGACCAGCTCTTCAGGTACACCCGATTCAATTAGGAACCTGTGTCCGGCGGGCTCATTGAAAAGGCGCATGAGCCGGATAGTGGTTTCATCGTCGATGTCCACCACCATGTCCGTATTCTTGATATTGTGCACCCAGGGCACATGCTTGTCGCCGATACCCTCAATGCGGTGGCCGCCGTAGCCATTGAGAAGCAATGTGGGACACTGCAGAGCCTCACCCGCGCCCACCTTGATCAGGGGAAATTTCTCCCGCAGATATTCGGCGCTGCCCAGTGTGCCCGCAGACCCCTGCGTCAGAAAAACAGCGCTCATTCGATTGGCTTCAGACTTTTCCTGAAAGAAGACTTCCTCCATTGCCGGCCCCGTCACAGCGTAGTGCCACAGCGGATTGCCGATTTCACTAAACTGATTGAGATTGACGATTTGATCTCCACGCTCGGCCAGCAGCTCCTTGGCTTTGTCGTAGATTTCCTTTACATTGCTTTCGCATCCGGGTGTGGCAAAAATTTCCGCACCCACTTTCTTGAGCCAATCGAATCGCTCCTGCGACATGCCTTCCGGAAGAATGGCAATGGAATCGCAGCCAAGCAGGTAGGAATCGTACGCACCACCGCGACAGTAGTTGCCCGTGGACGGCCAGAGCGCCTTTTGCCGGGTGGGGTCAAATCGGCCTGTTACCAATTTTTCAACCAGGGGACCAAATGTAGCGCCCACCTTGTGCGAGCCCGTGGGGAAATATTTTCCGATGAGCATGAAAATGCGAGCCTTAACACCGGTGAGTTCCTGGGGCAATTCCAGAAAATTAACCCCGTCAAATCCGCCCCCAAATTCAACCGGCTCATTCTTCCACGTAATTCGAAACAGATTTAGGGGATTCAAATCCCACAGGCCGATATTTTTCAACTTCTGTTTGATTTTTACCGGAATCAGCTCCGGATTGCGCATCTGTTTGTAGGTTGGAATAATGATCCCCCGCTCACGGCACCGCTGTGCGGTCTTCTGCAAGACGTCTTCATTGACTACTTTTTTATTTTGCACCATGTGTTCGTTTCCCTTTAGTTTGAATGATTAAAATTAGTCCCAGTAATCAAAATTACATCCTCCTCCAGTCCCACTTCAAAGGGGAAGCTTATTCATCTCGCTTATTCGAGATTCTCCTTAGAATTGGTCGGAATATTAGGAAGCACGTAAAAACTCAGTGTTTTACCCCCCTTAAAAGTCCCGCCTCGAGGGAGGATTTGGGGGGATGTTTTTTTATTCTTGTACAAATAACAATAAGATTCTTTGGTCGCTACGCTCCCTAAGAATGACAGCAATTTGTCATTCTGAGCGAATGAAGTGAGCGAAGAATCTCTATGGTCACTTCAGCTGCGCTCAGGAACCGGCAGGTACCACTCGGAGCTGTTTTTTTAAAAAAACTAACCAACGCCTGAGTTATTTGGCGAACCCAGTAACTGATAAATTACTGAATATTCAATATCCAACAAGGAATTTTCAATATTCAATGGAAAAACCCTAAGACCAGCGAACCGTATTTTCAACTGAGTAACTATAATTTTTCCCACAATCTTCTCCCCTGCTCCCGTGCAAATTCAAGCAACTCTTTTTCGTCAACATTTAAAATCTTCCCCTGGTGGTAAATCAATTTTCCCGAGGAAATCACACTTTCCACATGCCGGGACTCCAATCCGTACACAAAATGCGAGAGAAAATTCTCAGAATTGATTTGCGTGGGCGAATCGTA
This sequence comes from uncultured Deferribacteres bacterium, assembly GCA_964568545.1. Taxonomy (GTDB): domain Bacteria; phylum Zhuqueibacterota; class JdFR-76; order JdFR-76; family BMS3Abin05; genus BMS3Abin05. Next base: position 6,426 of record CAZMRE010000104.1, read on the forward strand.
ATTCAGAACCACCAGATTGTTTTCTCCATCACCGGTAAAGTGATTGGTCTTGAGATAAGAATGAATCTTCCGAAATCGCTCGTAAATCTGCGCGGGCGTCACTCCCTCCCTCTGACCAACCAAATAGGCCGCACGGGCGCTTTGAAGCATGTCACTGTGCATGCCATCGGTGCCCAGCATGATTCGATCTCCCAATCCTTCGGATCGAAAAACACCGACGTTATTGTTCAAATTACTTTCAGTATTCTGAACCAGATAGGCCTTTGATTTTCGAAATAACGCTCTTTCCCTAGCGTTTAGATGCAGTCCGTGGGCTAAAATTGTTTTGGAAAAATCCAGCACACCGGCTTCATTAAATCGCTCCAGTACCCGCTTTCCGTATTTCTCCAGAGTTAATTCTTCGTCACTTTCATCCTCAGCCACATGAACGTGAATCCCTGAGTCGTACTTTGCTGCCAGAGTCACTGCCTTCCGCAGCAAATCGTCACCCACTGTAAACGACGCGTGCAGTCCCACTAATGCAGGCAGGCCTGATTTCAAATAGGCTTCCGATTCAGCCAGACCCTTGTCACGCGCGGTCGGGCCATCGCGATCGGACAGTTCCACACACAGCAAATGGGATACTCCAACGCGGTCAAACGCCCGGGCAATCGCTTCAAGCGAGCCTTCCACAGCAAATGGCGATGAATGGTGATCAATCACAAACGTGACGCCGCACTTGGCGCTGGCCACGGCGGTTATGAGAGCACTTGCCTCAATCATTTCGAGATCAAGTGATTTGTCCAGGCGCCACCAAATGAATTTCAAAATCTCCAAAAAATTCGATGGGCGCTGCGGGGGTGCAGGCATTCCCCGTGCCAGAGCCGAGTACGCATGGTGGTGGGCATTTCCAAAGGATTTGGTCACCAGTTTCCCCGTACAATCAAGGATGCGGTCATTATTTTGAAGACTCTCCGGCGGAGGCCATTCTTGAAAAAATTCCAAACCGCCCGTCTCACCCACGGCTACGCGAATGTGTGTTTGACGAAACCCAAGTGTTTGCCAATCAATAAATGTGGCGTTTTTTAGGTAAAGAGACATACTCAAATCTTTCTGTTTTGCCCAATTTTCGTTAGAAATAAATCCCAATCACCAAATTCCAAATAGCAAGCCTGTCCCCCCACCGGCCGTACGCATCAACCTAAGAAAATATTTTGGAATTTATTTGACTT
>CAZMRE010000105.1:0-7536 GCA_964568545.1 uncultured Deferribacteres bacterium
ATGCCTGATCCCCGTTTTGCAAAGCCCTGGCACAGCATTCCCAGGGAAGAAATAGATTGGCATCCAACCATCAATGAAGATGCCTGTATCGGATGCGGAACCTGTGTTACGGGCTGCGGCCGGCTGGTGTATCGCTTTGATTTCACCAGGAAAAAGGCTGTCGTTGGAGATCCGCTAAACTGTTTGGTGGGCTGCACCACCTGTGCCAACACCTGCCCGGCTCATGCGATTAGCTTTCCGCCATTGGATTATGTTGCCAGTCTTCTGGCGCGGCCGGAGGTTCACCACAATGTGGAAGACGAACTTCTCAATCGGAAAGAACAACTTACCTGGCGCGAAGCCATTCCAGATGAGGAACGCATTAAGCGTCTGGTCATTACCAAGGTCGAAGAAATTAATTCCAAAAACATGATTGTCACGCTACATCCTCAAAGTGAAGCCGATTGTACCTGCCAGTTTACACCCGGCCAGTACATGGAACTGTGGGTGCCCGGCACTCAATGGATGTCCCGGGCATATTCCATTGGCAATGCCCCCAAGCCGGACGGCAGCATTGAGCTTCATCTGCGGCGGGTGGAAGGCGGCCGCTTCACAACCTGGGCTTTTGAGGAAATGAAAGTTGGCGACGAATTATCTGCCATGGGGCCAATGGGCGATTTCTATTTGCGTTCGGCTGTTGACACGCCGCTGCTATTTATTGCGCGGGGAACCGGTTTCGCCCCGATCAAGGCCATGATTGAACAGCAAATCCAGATCAATCCCAATCGTGACATTCTGTTGTTTTGGGGTGTTACGGACACAACCGATTTTTACCATCTCAACCACCTGAGCGAATGGATTAAAAAAGACCCCAAGATGAAAATCTGGCTGGCGGCACGGAACAATTCAAACGGCTTTACGCCTCCCGAAGGAATGATTTTTCGGGAAGGTACTGTTTACAACACCTTGAGGGAAACGACCTTCGACATCTCCAAACGGGATGTCTATTTGGCTGGACCGGTAAAAACCGTGCGCGCCACACTGGATATTTTATCTGAAAAAAGCGTACCGAGGGAACGAATTTTTGTCGATTCTTTTGGAGGGTAAAAATGACTCAGGCCGGTGGCAAGCGCCTCTCTTTTTTCGACCGCTATCTAACGCTCTGGATATTTCTCACCATGATCCTGGGCGTGCTCTTTGGGTACAAAATACCCCGAATTTCAGGATTCTGGAATCAATTCAGGTCAGGCACCACAAATATTCCCATTGCCATCGGCCTGATACTAATGATGTTCCCTCCGCTTGCAAAAGTCAAGTATGAGGAACTGCCGACAGTTTTTAAGAATGTAAAATTATTGGGAATTTCTCTGCTGCAAAACTGGATTGTTGCCCCATTTGTCATGTTTTCGCTAAAGGGTGAAAAAATTGTTCAACTTCCAACGGATGCATTGCGCGCGGCCATTCCGCTGATTCTCTATTTTACCATTGTGTTTTTCATGACATTCTTCATTGTCAAAAAAATGCGGGTTCCATACAACAAAACGGCCACCGTGGCTTTTACAGCCAGTAGTAATGATTTTGAATTGGCTATTGCCGTGGCTATTGCGGTATTTGGCGTCAACTCAACGGCTGCCTTTGCCACCGTCATCGGCCCCCTTGTGGAGGTTCCGGTTCTCATTCTTTTGGTGGATGTTTCGCTGTATTTCAGAAAAAAATATTTTCTGCATTGAAAATTTGGTAGAGGTCTTTTGAATTTACTTTAAATTGAACCGCTTTATTTCGGAAAAATGCACGTTTTTAGAAAAAAGGAGCAAATGAATCAAATTCCGAATGAGGTACAAACACCCCAGGGGAGGTTGCTCTGCATCGGGGTATTTTCTTTGATTCTACTGGCTTTTTTGTGGACAGAGGTCTGGTTGCCTCATTTTATTCCGCCCCTTCAGGGCTTTTTGGATTTGGTAGTTTCTTTTCAACCTGGGCGTCGTCCCGGGCTAAATTATAAAACCCCTTCGGGGTTTACAAACTATTTCACGAAATCAATTCTGCCCTGACAAAGCTGAATAACGGGGCCGTGGGAAAAGAAAAATTTATTTAAGAGGATTGAGCCCTAATGAGTCGGGATAAAATGGCCTTGAGAAAACAGAGATCGATTTAAACAGATTTAGCCCCAACGGGGCGGAATAATATAGCCCAGGGCAACGCCCTGGGAGGAGTGGTCAACAAAAATAAAAAGAGAACCCCAAAGGGGTTCTATATTTTGTGGCAGGCTTGCGGGGATGGAGTATTTTATTTCGCCCATCTCGTGGGTTGTAAAACATGGAGATTGCAGAAAGCAATTATTTGCCGAATGCAGACCTCAAAAATTTTTGAAAATTGGGTGACAGCCAACCAAGTTAAGCGTCTTTCTTGGTGGCCAATAGGAAAAGCCATCCACAAAAAAGCCAGTAGACTATTTTCTTTTAATATTTTGCCTGGACACAAAAAAAACGTTCGTAGCAAAATAACTCTTTTTATTCCAAACCAGAATTTGTATTTTATACGGTGACCGAAAATTTGGGAAATTTCAAGAAATTGAGAATGCGATCGACCGAAAATAATTCTGATTTGAAATAACTGGAATCATAGTTTATGAGCAAATTAAAAATTGTTCCCAATGCCGAATGTACTATCACAGCTTTTAGAGGGGATAACGCTACCACCCAGCGTTTGGTTCAGATGGGAATTTTGCCAGGTTCACGATTGCGCATTTTGCGAATCGGGCCAATGGGAAGCACGCTCCAAATTTTGGTGGACCAGGGCGACAGCATTGCCCTGCGCGCGGAAGAGCTAAAGGTCCTGGAATGTCAGAATGTCGCATTTCCTTTGTCCGCGGGTAACCTAAACCGTTGGCATCGTTATCGGGTTCGCGATTTTCTGGGCGGGGCCGCATTTTTTCAAAAGATGCAGGCGCGCGGTATTACCATTGGAGAAATTGTGGAAGTTAGAAAGAAAAACGGATTGCAATTGCGCCGACAAAACGGATCAACAGTTACCGTCGGATGGGGTGAAGCAGATAAAATTCTTGTGGAATCGCCGGAGGACGGATGAACCGCAAAAAAATCAGCGTTGCCATTGCCTCCATTCCTAATACCGGCAAATCCACTCTTTTTAACTCTCTAACCGGTTCCCACCAGGCAGTGGGAAACTGGCCTGGTGTTTCTGTGGAGAAAAAAACCGGCGAATTCCAACTGAACGGCTATTCCGTTACTCTTATTGATTTGCCAGGCACCTATTCTCTGAACGCCACCTCCATCGAAGAAAAGGTGGTACGTGATTTTCTTCTGAAAACCCCGCCTGATATCATTATCAATATCGTCGATGCTCGCAATTTGTACCGCAGTCTGGGCCTTACCTTGCAATTGGGGCAAATCGGGGTTCCCATGATTGTGGCAGTGAATATGATGGATGAAGCCCGGCGCATGGGCCTGAAAGTGGACATCAACGCTCTTTCCGAACATCTGGGCGTCCCGGTCGTCCCCATTGTGGCACGCACCGGGGAAGGGCTGGATGAGTTGAAAAAAGCCTTGCAGCGCGTGATTGAAAAACCCGAGGAATTGCGCCCGCCCAATATTTCATGCCCAGTCGTCGTGGAGGAATCCATCGTTTCCCTGTCCCGCAAGCTGGAAAATATTAGGCACGACCCGCGCTTGAGTGAGGTGTTTCTGGCCAGGAGGCTGTTGGAGAATGACGATTATTTGCAGCAACTGGATAATGCTGATCCAAAACTGCCGGAAATTACGAGAGAAGCGAAAAATATTCACAATAGGTTGGAGAAATCCCTTGGGGAAGATTTGCGCACGGCGTGTGCACGCTGCCGTTTCAACGCTGCACGAGGACTGGTGCGCGAGACCACCTCGGCGCCGGTAACCGAGCCGGACGAGTTGACCCGCAAAATAGACAGCCTGTTGATGCACAAATATCTGGGACTTCCGCTATTTTTGCTGATTATGCTTCTTCTGTTTCAGGGAATTTACGCCATTGGTACTCCACTGCAAAATATTATTGGTGATGGATTTACATGGCTGCAGGGAGCGTTGAATAACTGGTCAGCACTGCAGCACTGGCCGCCGCTACTCACCAGTTTTTTGGTTGACGGGCTGGTACAGGGAGTTGGGGTGGTGGTGGCTTTCTTCCCCCTAATTGCTCTATTTTTCATCTTTATGTCCTTGGTAGAAGACAGCGGTTATATGGCACGGGCTGCTTTTTTGCTTGACCGCCTGATGCACGCCCTGGGCCTGGATGGCAAGGCATTTATTAACATCCTGTTGGGTTATGGCTGCAACGTGCCGGCTGTAATGGGTACCCGCATCCTGAGCAGCCAGCATAACCGCATCATTACCATGCTGCTCATTCCTTTTACGTTGTGCAGTGCACGAATGCAGGTGTTTGTTTTTCTATCAGGAATTCTATTCGCTCCGGCGGTAGCGCCCTGGATCGTGTTTGCGCTGTATGTTATGAGCTTTGTTGTGGTGATTTTGGTTGGTCTATTTTTAAAACTGATTCATTTTGCGGGGAAGCCGGAACCGTTTATCATGGAAATCCCGCCGTATCGTCTCCCCACAACCAATACCGTGGCTCTTCGTGCCTGGCAGGAAATGAAAGATTTCCTGAACCGTGCTTCCACACTGATTGTGCTGGGTGTTATTTTTGTTTGGATTCTCACTCACCTCCCGCCGGGCGTGAACCCTGCCAGTGCTTCCACCTGGGCAGGGCAAATCGGACAAGCGGTGCATCCTATCTTTCATCCACTGGGAATTGACTGGCAGGAGGTCATTTCCCTGATTTTCGGGTTCATCGCTAAAGAAATCGTAATTGGTTCAATGGCGGTAATTTACGCCGGCAATCCCGCCGCACACATTGCCGCCAGTGTTACACCACTGCAGGGTCTCAGTTTTATGGTATTTACGCTGCTGTACACGCCCTGCGTTGCCACGGTTGCTGCCATTCGGGCAGAATCCCATTCATGGAAAATTACGTTGTTTTCCATTGCCCTGGGTCTTGGCCTTGCCTGGATGGCTAGTTTTGCACTGTATCAGGGAGCCGGTTTACTGGGGTTTCGGTAAGCCGCCTCTGGTTAAAGAAGAAATAATGTCAAGTTGTTTCAAGAAAAAATGAAGGGTGCCTTAACCAAACTAAACAGCCCAAAATGGTAGAAAAAAACAGTGCAGCCTTCTATCTGTATTGCAGTACTTAAATTTTGGTTGAAAATAATGCCTTTTTCGGGCAGATTGAATTTGTTCAAAAATCATTTTAAGTAGGGTGGTTTTTCCCACCTGCCGGGAACCAATAACGACAATAATTTCCGGTTTGTCCAACCATTTTAAAATGGCTGGTAATAATTCGCGTTTAATTAACTTCATAATTATGACACCTTACTATATTTTTTATGAAATAAAAACAATAGATTATTAGCGATAAATCAATAGTAATTTTCTCATTTTATTGTAACCCGTTTAAATAAACTCCAAAATGTAAAGGGATGGAAATGAATCAGAATGAAAAACAAGAGTTGACATCACGTGCGCCACGCGACATTTCTACAATGCGCTTTGGCCTGGCTTTTTTCAAAATCGGTCTTACGGCCTACGGCATGGCCATTCTGCAGCAGATTAAGGCACTGATTATCGGCAACAAATGGCTGACCCGCGATGAGGTGGACGAAGGCATTGCCATGGTGCAATTTTACCCCGGGCCCATCATGTACAATCTGGCAACGTACTGTTCTTATCGGCTAAAGGGTTTCGGAGGAGCTGCTCTGGCAACATTCTTGTTTATTCTGCCCTCATACCTTTTGATAGTGTTCCTTTCCTGGCTTTATTTTTCCTACGGTGAAATCGCCTGGATTCATCCACTGTTTTTGGCGCTGGAGGCCATGGTCATTGGCGTGGTCAGTCAAGTTTTTCTGGATTTCGCAGAACGGTACGTATCAGACAAAAGGGGAGCCATTTTGGCAAGCGTTGCCTTTTTGCTTCTTCTTTTTAAAATCAACGCCATCTACGTTATTTTGATTGCACTTACTTTAAGCATTTTACTTTTTTACAAATCCGGCAAAAAGGCTTCAACCGCTCAGGCAAAACCTTCCCAAATTGACATAATTCCTGGAAGATTTTCTCACCGATTGTTCGCCATATTTGTGGTTGGGGTCTTGTTCCTGGCTATTTTTCTCATTGGAATTTTCGATCACAGTCCCTTGGGTCAGCTATTGTTTTCAATGTTCAAAGTAGGTGCGGTTGCCTTTGGCAGCGGGTTTACCATCATGCCGCTGCTCCAACAGGAAGCCGTCATTTCGCACCACTGGCTAACCATGAAGCAGTTTGCCGACGGCATTGCCTTCGGGCAAATCACACCCGGACCATTTATGATAACAGCCACATTCATCGGCTATAAAGTGAGCGGGCTGTGGGGCAGCGTATTGGCGACAGTAGGCATGTTCTTTCCGTCCTTTTTTTACACTATCATTGTGACGGAAATCTACAACCGCATCAAAAACAGCCTCTGGATTCGGCTTGCCATTCGGGGAATTATGAGTGCTTTCACCGGAATGATCCTTTTTGTGACGCTCAGCCTGGGCGAGGTCAGTCTGGTATCCCCTGCCACTTACATCTGGGCTGTGGGCGCTTTTCTTCTGATTCGCTATTACAAAATCAATCTATTGTGGGTTTTTCTTATTGGAATTGTAGCGGCTATGGGTCTGTATTTCCTGGGATTTTCACTGGGGTAGTTTTGGCGGCTTCAATTTCATTTTGCTTAATTTAACACAAACAAGCAGGCAAGGAGCTATGTCCCATCATCATTCGCATGAGGTGACCAACACTGGCGCCAGACTTATCGCAACAATGGCTTTGAACTTTCTGATTACGGCCGTAGAAATTGCAGGCGGTCTCCTCACCGGAAGCCTGTCCTTGATTTCCGACGCCCTACACAATTTCAGCGACGGCATTTCCGTCGTCATCAGCTACCTGGCAATAAAGCTCAAAAAACGAACCTACACCTACCATCACACATTTGGATTTAAACGGGCTGAAATCTTTGCGGCACTCATCAATTCTACCGTTTTGCTTGTGATTTCAATCTACCTTTTTTATGAAGCGATTAGCCGGTTATTCCACCCCGTTTCCGTTCAAGATTGAAGCCATTCACATTTTAATGGAAGGAACTCCGCCGGATGTCGCCATTGAAAAAGTGGCTCAAACCGTGGAAAGTTTCCCGGAGGTAAAGGATATTCACCACATTCACATCTGGTATGTGGGAGAAAATGACATTCACATGGAAGCGCACATCAATGTCGAAGACATGCGTGTCAGCAAAACGGATGATTTGCGCGCCCGGATTGAATCTAAACTTCACCGGGAATTTGGAATACACCATTTTACGCTTCAATTTGAATGTAATGTGTGCAAGAGAAAAGATTTGGTACAGCCGACTGAAACAGAATGGCCCGACCACTAATAGTGAGATGAAAGAAGGACGCTATCGAAAGGAACTAATTGCTGGGTGGACTCTGACAACTACTATTGA
>CAZMRE010000106.1:0-7534 GCA_964568545.1 uncultured Deferribacteres bacterium
CCGTTTGCAGAAATTTGCGGGCTTCATCGATCATAATTTCAGCGGCCTTATCCATCGGAAATCCGCCCACGCCGGTACCAATCGCCGGAAAAGCAATGGATTCCAACCCATTTTCTTCTGCCAGCCGGAGACTGTTGTAGGTTGCCTCCCTGATTTTCGATTCATCTGTCCGCAAATCCTGTCCCATTCCGGCTGCGTGAATCACATATTTTGCTTTCAAATTGCCGCCGCTTGTGATAACGGCCTGTCCCACCTCAACAGGACCCTGGCGCATGGCTTCATCCTCAATAATCTGACCGCCCCGCCGCTTAATGGCACCGGCAACGCCCGCCCCCATCCAGAGGTGATTATTGGCAGCGTTCACAATGGCGTCCGTTTCCATATCTGTAATGTCGCCCTTCATGACTTCGATACGTCTTTCTTGATCAGCCATTGCATGTCTCCTTTAATTCTTAAACAAAAATTAATGCGTTTCCGTTTCCTGCTCTCCGAAATAAATGAATCGATTCAGCAGGTTCACATAATTGCTCCACTTTTTATCAGGCTTCATTTCGCCTTTTATGATTCGGGTAAGCGCATCCGCCTTCGAATCCATTTCGTCAGCATAGTAGAGAACAATCGCCTCAATCATCATCGGAACCACGGGGGAACCTTGCTCCAATTCTCCCTGATGACTCAAAATCATATGCAAAAGCTTTTTCTTCAACTCCGGCGGAAAATCCTGAATGCCGTTTATTTCATTTTCCACACGATTGTAGCCAAGAACGATGTGTCCGATAAGCCGCCCCTCGTCGGTGTACTCAATAAATCCGGCACTCGTTTGGTAGCTGTCTACTTTTCCGATATCGTGCAGGAGGGCTCCGGAAATCAGTAAATCCTTTGAAATCAAGGGGTATTGCTCGCTGGCCTTCAGGCAAATTTCCGTAACACCAATGGTGTGTTCCATCAACCCGCCAATTCGATTGTGGTGCCAGAGTTTCCCGCCGGGAGCATTACGGAAGGCATCCCAAAAGGAGGCTTCATCAAAAATACGGTGCAGAAGTTCTGAAAGAAACGTGTTTGTTACAGTTGCGAGTAATTCCCGGAATCTTCCTTCAAGCTCATCCAGATTTTTGGGATTTTCAGGGAGGAACAGCTCCGAGCGTACCTGATCTTCTGGGCGGACCTTTCGGATGCGATCGATGTGAACCGAGAGACCTTTGTTGTAGTCAATCACCGTGCCTTGCACTTTTACAATATCGCCCACGCTGAAATCATCGTTGTGTTGAGCCACGTGCTCCCACAATGCCGCGGATATTCTTCCCGATGAATCCCCCAATTCAAGTGCAAGGTAGGGTGCCCCATCGGACTTCTTTGTTCGCAGCTCTTTCTTGCGAATCACAAAAAAGGCGACAATTTTGTCTCCGGATTGAAACTGTTTAATCCGTTTGGAATTCATGGCAACCCAATCCTCGTGCAGAAGCGCATTTAATTGACTTACCTGCCTTTGTAAATAATTAGCACGGTATGACTTCAGATCAAAATAAATACGAAATCCAAATAGCGAAATTCGAAACAAATCCAAAATTCAAATGATCAAATCCTGCAAAGGCAGATTTGAGAGAACTGAAAACCATCAGATGGCTAACCAATTTCTTGTACAAAAATCAGTGAATTGGTGTCTAACAAGCCTATGCCTCAAATGGCAATCGAATCGTCATTCTGCGTCGTTTTGAATTTCGGTCATTCGAATTTGTTTAGAATTTCGGATTTCGCGCTTCGTATTTTGATTAATATCTGCTCAGAATACACTATTTTTGAAAAGAGCCACTCAGTTTGTGCCGCTTGGTTTCAGCACCAGTTCCTTGCCTTCTTCCTCAATTTGTTTAACATCCGATTTGCAATTTACGTAAAGCCCACTCACCCACATTTCTGCCTGATCCCTGAAATGACGGCTCAGCGGGTGTCCAACTTCTCCCGGAGGAAGCACGATTTTGGCCCGCGTTAAATCAGTAAAATCTACAATCATGCGCATGGAGGGTCCCACCCAACAATCGTAGGGGTCTGTAAATTTGTAACGTGCATTATTAATCGTCGTGAGGCTGCCTCCCAGTGGAAAGGGACCCACATTCAAGATTTTTCCCAGCATCGCCTCGCCGCCCAGAACGTGCCGGAATGTCATTCGGTGAAGGCGGTCCCAGCGCCACTTAATCGGTTTGGAACCGAATTTCCCCGACAATTCACGAAAGGCCTGGTGCAAACTGAGCCGGATTTGATCCTCTTTTGTTTCAATTTTTTCAGGCGTTCGCACATCATCAAACCAGTGACTTCTGCGCCTGGATAAAAACCGTTGCAAGTCCTGAATCGGAATTCCGGCAAATTCGATAAACGAATGGTAAAGCTTTTTGCCCAATTCGTCCTGAAATGTATTCCGCAAGAGGTGGTTTAAAAAAACCTGAAAAATAGCCGCGGCGGTGCTTTCTCCCCGCATTTCGTAATCCCACCCCTTCAAAAATTTGTAAACCGTCTTCAATGTGTCATCCGGGGCTTTCTGCCGATCCAGAACTGCCAGCACCTCTTTCGTCACATCTCTTGCAAACGGAGAAAGCACATCCAACTGAATTGTTTCGAAATCAACTTCCGAAAGCTTGTCTTTGGCCGTGAGAAGCTCCCGAATGCGTTGAACGCGTGCGGGAGGTTCCCACAAATTGGAAATGTAGTAGGGATAGCCGGGCGGAGTTACCCGATTATTGGCCGTGGCTACAAATCCTTCCGGGGGATTAATCACATGAGGAAGCTGCTCAAAGGGAATAAACCCGCTCCAGTCGGTGGCGGTTGTCGCCCCATTGAGGGGAAACGTACCCGTAAAGCCTTTGCGCACAGGAATGGCTCCGGTGCACCAGTAACCGATATTTCCTCCATCATCTGCGAAAACAATATTTTGCGATGGCGACCGGTACATGCGAAGAGCTTTCACAAATTCCTTCCAATTATTCGCACGATTCATCTTGTAAATGGCATCTGTTTCATCGGAAATGTCCTGCCCCGTCCACCTCAAACTCACAATTTTCCTCGAGTTTTTCATTAGCTCGTGCACGTCGGTTACCACTGGCCCGTGACGGGTTTTAAATCGCTGAAACCTGTAAACCCTTCCGCTTCTGGACACAACAGAATCCTGGTGAACCTCCATTTTTTCCCATTTTCCATCAACCAGATAGCGCGAGGAATCGCTACGATCCACGGTTTCGATATAAAAATCGGCATCATCGGCCATGACATTTGTGAATCCCCAGGCCAGATGCGCGTTGTGTCCGATAATGATCCCCGGCGCGCCGACCAGAGAAAATCCGGTCACATTGACTCCCGGCGCTGTCAGTTGCATGGCATACCAGACCGACGGATTGGCCAGCGGAAGGTGGGGATCATTTGCCAGCAGAGGCTTCCCGGTTTTTGACTTTTCTCCCGAAATCACCCAATTATTACTGCCAAAAAACGTCCCGCGGTTATTCAAAAGCGTTCGAAGGTCTGAATTGGCTTTTTTAAATCCTTTCAGATTACCCGTAATTTCGAGATCTTTTTTCGAAAGAATCGTCGGCCAGGATGGCAAATAATTGGAAAAAAGTTCACGGGCTTGAGCCGCTCCCAATTTTTGCCGGACTTCCTGAGCCGTCCATTCCACGAACCAGGCAAAACTGAGCTCCCAGGCCATCACCCTCCCGTAGGCTGCCGCATCGGCTGGTGTCCACAAATGGGGAGTCCAATTTAAAAGAATAAATTCAATCGGGTATTTGCCCTTCTCCTGACGAATAAATTGATTAATTCCCTCCACGTAATCTGAGAGAATCGCTTTCGATTGTTCTGATGCCTGGCTGACAATTTTCTGCCCGGTCTGGTAAAATTCCATGGTCTTCATTAATCGATCGATGTGGCGGCTGGTGTCGCCCAACATGGTGGAGAGTTCTCCCCGAACTGCAAGGCGGATCATCTCAAGCTGCCACAGGCGATCTTGAGCAGTCACAAACCCCGAAGCCATGTACAAATCGTGATCATTTGCTGCCACAATGTGAGGAATCCCGTACGAATCGCGGTACACGTGGACGGGCGCCTTGAGTCCCGAAAGTGTGATTGTCCCCTTCTCCTTCGTCATGGATTTTCTCAGCATGCGATAGCTCAGCAGTGTGGAAATCAGGATAAACGCAAAAAACAGAACCAAAATGGCCAGCAGAATTTTCTTGATTGTCATCGAACTCTCAATTTTTCTTTTTCTTGCGAACACGTGTTTGATGAGATGGGCTTTTCGGAGAAGATGTCATTCCCTCGCGTTTCCTAACCCTCGGAGAAGAAGTGGCATTTTTGGATGACCCGCTGCCTCCACTGGAAGTGGCCGAAAGCCCCAATCCTCCGTTTGAATTTGCCGGTGCCGCGGAAGGTGCGTAAACGCCGATTCGGCTGCGGCGCCCCCGCAGATTAACGGGGATGACTTCGCCGGACGAATCTGACGACGCGGTGTAGCGTTTTTCCAAAAAGCGGTCACGCAGCCACCAGGGATAATTGTAGTAATAGTTCCAGCTTATCACGTGGGGATTTGTGTAGGGGGCTTCCATTTCGTAGGGATTTTTGTACCAGTATTCGGCTGAATTTGCGTGACAAGCGGTGCACCGATCCGTGTGGGTAATTTCAGACGAAAGGTACGCTTCCCGTTCAACGGCCGGATGCTGCAAAACCGTAAAACAGCCGTTCAGGGCAAAAACCACTGCAAAAAGGAAAATTATTTCTCCCGGTAAAAATCGTCTAAAAATGTTCCTGGTAAACAATTTTGATCTCTCTGTTGGCATAGGGAATATTTTTCTTATTTTCTAATATGTTTTTCAATGCGAATTCTACATACAGTTGTTTGGCAAAAATCCAGCGAAGGCCTGCGTTTAAATACCCCTTTCCGGAACCCAGTGAATTGTTGTCGTTATCATTGATCGCAAAATCGTACTCCGCAATCACCCAGAGATCCGAATTCAGGCTTTTCATCGTCCCGGCAAAAAAATTCAAATCGGTGTCCCCATCTCCCTTTTCCAGACTGTAATTGGCTCCGCCGTGAAAACTCAAATCCCCCAAAAAGGCGTAGTTTTTACTGGCCGCCACAAAAAATCCCCGTGACTTAATGGCATACCGGCTCTCTTTTTTCATATAGGCGCCGTATCCCTGAGAATTAAATCCAACGGTAATTGCCGGCAACACAATGTTTTCGTCCACGATTCGATATCGCAAATGAATACCCGGAGCGGGGTTCCAGTGAATGTCTCCTTCGCCGATAATATTCTCACCTCCGAAGGAAATACCGAACATGGCCCGCGACGACAAACCAACCGAAATGCGCCCCAGCACCCCGCCGTTTGGGTACAGGCGCAGCCCCACATCGTAACTCCCGCGATCCAGCGTGCCCGCCGTGGGCGTATCAATGAGCAGGGTCGGCTGCATCTGCTGACTCAAACCTACGCCCGCATTTGCCAAGAGAAAAACTACCACACTCAACCAAGCTATCCGACGCTTCATGTGAACTCCCTCTTTTTTGGAGATGATTCGCTGCAACCCATTCAAACCGGAAAATTCGGAAAGACCTGTCAATCCTCGCAAAACTACATTTCGATTTAATTAAAATTACGAGAAATCCCTCTGAATGTCAAGTAAAAACTCAGGGTTGTCATCCTATTTTCCGGCATTTGCAAGAATAAGCCCTGCCCGAAGGCAAACCTCCTGTCAAAGGGGTTTCTTTCGTCTCTGAACGGAAACACCTGAAAATGGTTAATTTAAAAGTGAGTTTTTTGAAAAAATCATCATGCGTTTTGTTATTTTATTTAATATCAAGGCATTGTGTTTTAGTGTCTCATGACTGTGAATTAATCGGAAAGGATTTAAAGAATTAAATTTCCGCTTGCATTTTTTAGCGAAACCCGCTTGGGCTGAGTTGTCACGCGTAATTTTTGAATCGGTTGATGCAGACCCAATGAAAGTGCCGTTAGGTGCGACATGTTTGTAGAAATAGGAATGCTCCGTTTTTTTTGAGTGCTGTTAGGTACAACACGTTATTTTTGCTTTTATTGCTTCCTGAATAGTACTATATGACCCTTACTGGAAGGTCTGAGCTTGAAAACCCTCTACTGTTTTTGAAGAGTTTTCAAGCTCAAAGTTGTTCAAGCGTAAGAGTAGGGATCAGATAAGCTAATACGTAAAAGAAAGATTTGTCCAGAACAGTAGGAAATATGAAATAACACGCAATTGGTCCACAGTAATCTCGATTTTAAATATACTATGCACGGCTATTTAACAACTGATAAAGAGTATCCGGAAGCGGCCATTGCTTACAATGAAGCGTTTGTTAGAAGATTATTTGAAAAATACGGACTTAAAATTATCTAACCAATCCACTATGGTTCTTGATGCAAAAGAGACAATTTTCTAAGCTACCAGGACATAATAGTTGCATCGAAAGAAAATTCCAATTATGTTTGATCAAATATCACTTCATTAATAGCATTTTCTTCGTTCTCTCAAATGAACCGGCTTTAATTCGATAGAAATAGACCCCTGAGGGCAATTTTTCAGACAAGAATTGAATCCGGTGTATGCCTGGGGAAAATCTTTTATTTTTCACCGGCACAGCAACCCTTCTACCCATCGCATCAAAGATTTTAATCGTCACCTTTTTCGCTTTCGGCAGATAAAAATTTATCCGGGTTGCCCCATTAAATGGATTTGGGTAGTTCTGGCTCAAATGAAAACTTTTGACCACTGGCGATGCTTTTTCTGCAACCCCTGTCTGAAATCCAATCTTCTTAATCATCGAATCAATCTCAGCGTTCGACATAAATAGATTCCAGCAAAGCTGCGTTCGATAATTTTCAATCATTGGCACAATCGTTCCTTCATCAATGGCAAGATAGCTTTTGGCAAACCAATCGGCATCCAGATTGAAGGCATCTCGGAAGCCAAATTCGCCCCACAGTTTTGGCCCGTAGGTGAAATAGAAATTCTTGAGGGTGGCTATCGATTCCTCCGGCGTGTAGGGCATCGCACTGATGGCAGCGGTAGGCGTGATCGTACCATTGTCATTTTGGGGATCGTGTGCCCGGTATCCCCAGGGATCATCGCTGGCCGTAAGTCCCCAGACGAGCGGGCCATATCCCTTATGATGATTGGGATTGGCTACACAATAGGCTCGATTGATCAGCGTAATATTGCGATTATTTTCAAAATAATTACAGAATTTATCAGATATTCCTCGGGGATCAAATCCAAGGAAAGAATAATGGGTAAAAAACAGAGGACCGCCATAAGGCCATCCGACCCACAATTTGTACCCGTAGTACGTATTTCCGTTGGCATAATCGGTTCTTGCCGCCCACCCGTCATAATAAAGCGAGGCGGGAACACCGTGGGTTGGAGAAGCGATGGCCAACAAATACACGATCATCGTTTCGTTCCACCCCTGGATTGCCATGTTCATCTGCCAGCCATAATTCGGTGACCAGTGCCAGAACAGCCTGGTATTATTGGGATAACG
>CAZMRE010000107.1:0-1668 GCA_964568545.1 uncultured Deferribacteres bacterium
GATCAGATGCAGTAACGTCATATTTCCCGTATGTTGGTGCACCCACATAAGCAATTCCGTGTGATTGCGCCAGACGGGAGTAAAAGAAATCAATATCCAATGGACCCTTGTTGTACATCACTTTGGCCTGCAAGGCGCCGTCTTCTCCGCCATCAAAGAATACAGTTCCATCACCGTAAAGGAGTCGTTCTTTTCCCATTCGGAAAGAAAATGGCGTATCAAAGATCTTTGAGACAGTCAAATAACCCTGTAAAATTCGGACATCTGGATCTGTATTTCCCTGCAAATCGGTTCCCCAATAGGGATTAATGCCATGTTGGCTCCATGCACCGATCATTGAGTAAACAGAAACACCGTTGCCAAAATCGACATTGTATTGAATGTCTCCGTGAATGTACATATAGGAGTTTCCATCCGGCGTATTTTTATCGAAGTCTGTATTCTTATGGAAAAAATTATAGATGTAGAACAGTCCGTGCCAATCCACTTTTGGACCTTCTGCAAAACTGCTTGTAGCAAAAGTCATTATAAAAGCCACAAGAATAAATATATGAAAAATTCGTTTCATTTTGTTTCCTCCCACCGATTTTTGTCGTTCATTCATATTTTTTATGCATGAGTGTTAAATAGGTCAGAACAAAATAGGGTACCATGCGAATTAATTCCCACCAATCAAAATGAATAAATTAGGGCGGGGACCTTCCCGCCCTTGATTTTAACTTGAATTACGAATTGCCTATTCCTTTGTCGGACGCAAAACGCCGTTTTCATCGCGTTTCAAAGGATAAGGCTGCTTTGGCAGGGGTGCACCCGGTACCTCAAGAATGGATTTCCCATATTTCCAATCGGGTGGACAAATGGCTATGTACCGTGCATAGCCGCCGGTTCCTCCCTCAGGCCTGGCAAAACCGATGGCAACCAGTGCGCCTGCTTCGGGAACTTTATCCAGATTGGTTAATCCCTCTGCCTGGCAGAAATTATGGTGCAATAGCCAACTTTCACCAATCATAGCTGATGTGGTATCCGTATCCAATGGTTCATGACCGTGGAAAAGAATATGTCTCTGCAAGTGTAATAATTTAAGGGCATCAAGCGTGATCCCCGGAAATGGGAAGGCATCGCATTTCTTTTTATCCGGCCAATTTTTGGACCAATCTGAACGGATAAAAACAACGGATCCTTCAGGAATGGTACCATGTTTTGCTTCCCAAGCCTTGATGTCTTCCACCGAACAGTGATACCCCGGATCCTTAGCCACTTTTTCGTGAATATCAATAACAACCAGTGGTCGTACGGCATATGTTGCCGGTAGATCGCTTATCGTTGCTCCGTAGGGATTAAAATGCGCTGGAGGATCCAATTGCGTTCCGTACTGATCCGTTTTGAAAACGTAGGCGGTTGCCTGGAATTCATGCTTTGCATATGTGAAGATTTCTCCCTTTGTGCAATATCCGGGAATGTCAACCGCTGCCCGCGCCGGCAAGAACTGGGTGTTTCCAAAACCCTTCCAAACCGGAATAGTGGGGCTAAACGCATGCGTTAAATCAACATATTTACATTTTGTTAATGTGTTTTGATAAAATCCCCATAAATTGGTTTTGCCTGGCTGCTTTTGTGAGCATCCCATGACCATGACCATCAGCAAAGCAACCAATACACTGATTTTGA
>CAZMRE010000107.1:1768-7426 GCA_964568545.1 uncultured Deferribacteres bacterium
TTAATTTTAAGTGTTACCGGCAGTTTTCCATTTCTTTTTGTAAAAAAAGAATGCTATTAAAAATGTGAGAATGACACTGCCAAAACCAATAAGAATGATAGCCGATATCGGATAATTTCCGTATCGGTGCACAAGATCACTTTTCATGGAAAGAATAAATGTTACTCCCAGCACCAATGGAATAAAGTATTTAATCATGAAATTCCACCATTTCCCTACATTTACATTGGATATGTCATTCACATAACTGCGTAGATTTTCAGCCTTAAAAATCCAGCCAACAACAAAAGCTTCAAGAAAACCGATAAGAACCAATAAATAGCTCGAAATAAAGTGATCAATCAGATCTAACCAGTAGTACCCTGATCCCGTGGTATAAATCAATCCAATTAATATTCCAAGAAGCGTAATAATGTGAATAATTTTCTTGCGTTTCCAATTAAATTTGTCAATAAGACTAGCCACAAGGCCTTCAATTTGTGAAATCGAAGAGGACAGACCAGCAATGACCAGTGCCGTGAAAAATATGATCCCAAACAGACGGGCTCCCACCGGCATGGCTGATATGGCTTGCGGGTAAGTGATAAAGGCAAGCCCGAATCCTCCTTTTACAACTTCTGAAGGGGGCAGTCCCTGTTGCAAAGAAATGAAACCAAGGGTTCCAAATACTGCAAATCCGGCAAATAGGGAAAAACTGCTATTGGCAATCCCTGTAATATAGGCATTCCCCACAATATCTGATTTTTTTGGAAGATAACTAGCATAGGCAATCATTGTTGCCATGGCAAGGCTGAGACTAAAAAAGATTTGTCCATAGGCATCCAACCAGACCCGGGGGTTCGAAAGTTCGGAGAAATTTGGCTTCAGATACCATGTAAGCCCTCTGCCTGATCCCGGCAGGGTAATCCCGCGAATAACCAGAATTGTTGTCAGGATGACTAACAATGGGATAAAAATTTTGCAGGCCAATTCGATGCCGCGTTGCACCCCGTGTGATTCAATAATCCAGTTAAAAATCCAGATGACAATAAGAGCCACAAAAATAATAGTACTTGGACTGCCCAAATGCCAGAAGCTATTGGACAAATGAAGATGCTGGTGATAGAAAAAATCGGCAGGATTTGTACCCCACTTGAGTGTTACCGAGTACCAGATGTAGTCCAAACACCAGGCCAGTATAACGGTGTAGTAGAATGTAATTCCAATGACGACAAAAATAGAGGGCCACCATCCAATCCATTCCCATTTCTTCCCGATTTTGTAGAAACTTAAAACAGCAGATCCCCTGAATTTGTGGCCGATTCCATACTCCAAAATCAGAAGTGGTATTCCCGCGGTTAAAAGAGCGATAATGTACGGAATTAAAAAGGCCCCGCCGCCATTTTTATAACATAAATAACTGAAACGCCAGATATTCCCCAACCCGATTGCTGCCCCAACCGCAGCCATGAGAAAACCGATACGGCTTTTCCACTGCTCTTTTTCGTTAGCCATGTGAGTCGCCTTTCCTGTCATGAACGATGCTGTTGAAAAAGTCTCATTTTGGCAAAAACACAAAGATTGAACCTACTATCTTTACTTAACATATCCCCGAAAATAATAATAAATCAACAACATCATCAATAATAATAGGATTAATTTATCTTAATTAAAAATGGTCGACGCATTTTAAGCAGTTAGGAAATTCAGGTCTTGTTTCGAAAACCACTCAGAGATCGTTAATGTGATCAATCTCCCAAAATAGGGAAGGATGGGCAGGAAGTTAATCGCATTTGATCAGAATAATTCTTGCCCACCCTATTCCTGGTTGCTTTACCGGCAAAAATAAGCATTCAAATTTACAGGATTAAAGATATACTCTCTTGATTATTTTATAGCATTCGATCTCTTTCAGGCCAATTCATCTATTGTTGTCTTTCAAACTCACCCCTCATTGTCTTCTCTTTTTGAAAAGAAAGGGGCAAGCTCTGGCTGTTAGCATTAGTTTTGCAGCGAATCAGGGATTGGGTTTTGCATTCAACGAATAACGACACTTTTTTGCTAAAAAAGTACGCATTCTCTCAATGAGCCAAAAATATCCTGTTATCCTGTCCAAAATATTCTTAGTTTGATACATATTGTCAGAGTTGAATTTAATGCCAACTAATTCGTGCTCCCATTTTCTGTGTTTTTTCATAGACGTCGGGGAAATAAGATTCCAATTAAAGGTCATCCAGATTAAAACAAACAACCTTTGGCTCGGTCATTTCCAATAAAGCAAACTTAATGCCTTCGCGTCCGAGACCGCTGTTTTTTACGCCTCCAAATGGCATTGCATCAATTCGATAATCAGTTGAATCGTTAATCATGATGCCGCCGACATCCAGTTCTCGAATGGCTTTGTAAGCCTTATTAATATCTTTGGTAAAAATTGCGCCATGCAGTCCGTACTCAACAGCATTTGCTTTTTCAATGCCTTCCTCAAAAGATTGAATGGGATAAAGCGCCACAATGGGACCAAAAACTTCCTGACAATTGATTTTTGCCTCCGGCGGCACATTGGCCAATACCGTAGGTTCCATTAAAGTTCCGTTTCTATGCCCGCCTGTCAAAATAGTTGCCCCCTTTTCTGATGCTTCTAAAACCCAGTTTTCGACTCTAATAGCTTCCTTTTCTGTGATCATTGGTCCCATATCGGTCGTTTCATCTAATTGATACCCGACCTTTATTTTCTGAGTGCGCTCTACAAATGCTTTTTCAAATGCATCGTAAATCTCTTTCTCGATATAGATGCGTTGAACCCCAATGCAATTCTGCCCGACTGCCCAAAAAGCTCCCGAAACACAGGACTCCACGGCTTTTTCCAGATCGGCGTCTTTTAGCACAATCACAGGTGAATTAGATCCCAATTCCATTCCGATTTTTTTAAGGCCAGCCTTTTTTGTAATTTGAAGTCCCGCCTCTACTCCCCCCGTAAATGTAACCATTCGAACGCGCGGATCGGACACTAAAGATTCTCCAATTTCACTTCCATAGCCAGTAACTACATTTAGAATGTTTTCTGATAACCCGGATTCGACAAAGGCCCTTGCCAATTTAAGGGAAGAGAGGGGAGTAACCGTTGCCGGTTTAAGAACGACCGAATTTCCTCCTGCAATTGCAGGACCAAGTTTATGTGCCACAAGATTAAGCGGGTCGTTAAAAGGTGTAATGGCCGCAATTACACCAATTGGAAAACGATAATAGTAGCCAGTACGATTTTCTGAACCTGGAACGCTGTCAAAGGGAATGGTTTCGCCCAAAATTCTCCTTGCTTCTTCTGCTGAAAGCGTGATTGTGTTGATGCAGCGGCTAACCTCTTTTCTGGCCTCGTGAATAGTTTTGCTACCTTCGCTTGCAATTGTTCTAGCAAAATCCTCAAAATGATTCTGCACATAGCCTGCAGTTTTGTACAGAATATCCACGCGTTTGTGCGTTGGAAGCTTTTTATTAATCTGGTAACCGGTAACGGCCGCATCAATTGCTGCTTTGATGTCCTGTTTGGTGCCCCGGGGAACAGTGTCTATCAATGAATTATCATAGGGATTGCGCACATCTATTTTTTCAGGCTTATCAATCCACTTTCCGGCAATAAGCATTTGCATCACAATTCTCCCTGATTAATTGTATTTCCGATTAATTGCCAAAATGTCTGTTAAAAGTGAAAATCCTGTTTCAATCTTGCCGGCACCCGGGCCAATGATAGTGGTTGTTCCCAGTGTGTCCGTTTCAAAACTTAAGGCATTGGTAACACCGGAAATGCCGGCGAGAAAATCATCTTGTGAAAGCCGAACAGGTTTTACACTGGCTAACACTTCATTTTCACGCTTTTCAACACTCCCAATCAATTTCCAGCGTTGACCCGATTTCTTAGCAGAGTCAATATCATCCAGGGAAATGCGGGTAATGCCCTCACAAGGAATATCTTCCTCCTTCAAATGGCCTCCCATTAACACATTAGCCAAAATAAGCACTTTGGCCTTTGCATCCCATCCAAGGACATCCGCATCGGGAACCGTTTCCGCATAGCCCTTTTGCTGGGCGTCTTTAAGAGCCTTTTCGTAAGGAATTCCTTGCTCCATTTGGGTCAGAATGTAGTTGGTCGTTCCATTCAAAATGCCTTGGATTCGACGGATATCGGCGCCGGCAAGGCCTGTATCACACAAATGGAAAATAGGTGTGCCGCTCATGACCGTACCCTCAAATCGAAATTCAACAGCATTTTTGTAGGCTAATTCGTTAAGAGAGTGATAAGCGAGCGCCACGGGGCCCTTATTTGTTGTCACGACATGTTTTTTATTTTGAAGCGCCCATTCAACGTGAGAAATTGCCGGCTGTCCCGTTTTAATATCTGTGGGCGTAACTTCAATAATGATGTTGGCGCTGGTTTCGGTAATGACACGCTTCGCGTCCCATCCCTTCAAAAAATGCGGATGATTCTTAAAGGATTTTTTTTGGGCAACAGTGTCTAAAATTTCACGGCCATTCAGTCCATTTTCGTCAATAACGGTTCCCAGAAGAAGATCATGAACGGCAACAATTTTATATGTAAAATTGGAGGAAGCTTGGAGGGCATCCCTTTTTTCGTTCAGCAATTCCATTAAGCCTTTTCCAACCGTACCAAATCCAATAAATGCTAAATTAAATTCCATTCTCTATTCCTCCATAGTCAGGTAGATTTTCCCATTATTAAAAAATTTTTTGGATGAATAAAAGCTCTTTCCGCGATAGGCGGTCGAAATGATAGAAATTACAACGATTTATATTTCAGCGATTTATGGATGTTATTAACTGTTTCGGTCAGCTTAGTCAACATTTCGGGGATTGATTTGTCGTGAATGCGGGCCGTGGGTCCCGAAATACTGATTGACGCCATAACATTCCCCTGTGTGCCAAACAATGGAATTGCAAGGCAGCGAATGCCATCTTCAAATTCTTCATCATCGATGGCATAGCCACGCGAGCGGATTTTTGACAATTCGGCCCAAAAAACATCTATGTCGGTTATGGTATTGTCTGTGCGTTTGGGGAGTCCCTTTTCAAGCAGGATATGTTTCACATCTTCCTTGTTCATGAAAGCCAAAATGGCCTTACCAAGCGCCGTGCAATGCGGAGGAATGTGAAATCCAATATAGGTTTTTATCTGGATATTTCGGTAGGCTTCGATTTTATCTAAGTACAAAACTTCATTTTGAAAAAGACCGGCAAGATTGACAATTTCCCGTACATCCTGAGCCAAATTTTCAAGGAAGGGATGAATCTTGTCAATGAGCCCCTGTTTAATGGGAACGCGATTTCCCAATTCAAAAAGAGCCAGCCCAAGACGGTATTTATTAGATTCCATATTTTGCTGCACGACCCCAAGTTTTTCCATTGAAGCCAAAAATCGGTAGACCGTGCTTTTGTGAATTCCCAATCCATTGGCGATTTCCGTAACGCCTACATCAGACGCATGTTCGGCCATGAAAGATAGAATTTGAAAGGCCCTGAGAATAGAATTGTTTCGTATTTGTTTCATATAATGAAACATCATTTTATTATTAAAAACGTTTTTATTATAATAATAAAAAATAATCCTTTTGTCAAGAGAAAAATTGCAAAATTGTAATTTTTTTCGGGTTTCCAAAAAAATCTGACTTA